>DTZW01000416.1 GCA_012961165.1 Gammaproteobacteria bacterium
TGCTCAATAATCCGGATCGCGCGTTCCCTGATGACAGATTCCAGCACCGCAAGATTTGATGGGCCGGTTACCGGCGCCACAACCTTACGCTGCTCATCGTGACGGGGCTGATCCATGGAGATGAAATTATTATTGGAACTGTAATCTTCATCGACAAAGGTAACCGAAGGTTCAGACGAAAACTGCTGATGGTTCACGTCAATTTTTCGGATGTCAGCATATCGTGTGATTGACCAGAAAGGTCCGGCGTAGCTGTGTTCGTGAAAATGAATCGGCGCCTCTGTGCGCAGCCTCTCCAGATAAGGAAATGAACGTTGTCCTGGTATAAACGCCGATCAGTTGGATCTATATCTTCGAGTGGCAGGCTGAAAGCAAGGTCCCGCTCACGGTCCAATCGGGAGAGATCTTCAGCCGCCGCATTAGCCATGATCAATCCGGAAGCCCGAGGACTCGTTTGCTGATAATATTCATCTGCACCTCATTGGTACCACCATAGATGGTAACAGCCCGATCACGCAGCCATCCACGAGTGGATTCGGCTTCTTCTTCGGTAAAGCCATCACCTTCCCAGCCGATACCGGCAATACCCCGCAGTTCAGATTTCAGCGACGAGCCATCTTTGGCAACAGTAGAGCCCACGAGTTTGAAGATTGAGGTTGTCGCGCCAGGCGCTTTACCCGACCGGCTCTCATCTGCAACACGCTGAATCGTTAATTGCAGAGACTTCTCAAGCATTGTCTGTTTAGTAATTTTCTCCCTGGCTTCAGGGTCTACCAGTTTGCCACCTGAATCCCCCAGATATTTTTTCGCCACAACAGCATAGGGGTTAACCGGTTTGCCTTTCTTCTTGATGCGCACCGATGATGCAGAACGCTCGTATTGCAGCAGCCTTTTACCCACGGTCCAGCCTTTGTTCAATTCCCCAACAAGGTCGTCCCGACGGGCGACAGCACTATCAAAAAAGGTTTCGCAAAAGGGTGACGAGCCTGAGATCAGCGCAATTGGCTTTACAGTCACCCCGGGCTGGTCCATTTCAAGTAATACAAAGCTGATGCCATCATGCTTCGCCGCATCCGGATCGGTTCGTACCAGCGCAAACATCCAGTGCGCGTGCTGTGCTCCTGAAGTCCAGATCTTCTGGCCATTGAGCACAAAATGATCGCCTTCCATTACGGCCTTGGTCTGCAGGCTCGCGAGGTCAGAGCCCGAACCGGGCTCGCTGTATCCCTGGCACCAACGGACTTCGCCGCTGACAATCTTGGGTAAATGGCGCTGCTTCTGTTCATCGGTACCAAACTCGAGAAGTGTTGGGCCTATCATCGCGAGCCCCATGCCTACAGAGGGTGGTAGCGCTTTCGCCGCTGCCATTTCCTGCTGCAGCACCTGGTTCTCCTCGAAACCCAGACCTCCGCCGCCATATTCCGTGGGCCAGGTTGGTGCAGTCCAGCCGCGCTCAGCCATCGCATCACGCCATCTGTCAGCGTCAGCGTTATTATAAGTTTCAAAAGCATCCTCAAAATGGACAGCCTTGTTGCGCATACTATCCGGACACTTTTTACCGATGTACGCCTTGGCGTCTTCCCGGAAGGCTTCAAGATCCAATGATAATTCCTTTTTCTGCTGGTTTTCTCTTCAGTAGGATGATTAAACGCTAATTATAGTATTTAGCCAAGGTGCGTGCACACGCAATACCCCCATCAACCCCAGCCATCCCAATATAATTGTCTAACCTATAAAAATTGCCCATTGCCACGAGCTATGGTTTATTCCACCTCATCGCTATTTGATGGAATTTGATATGGCCGCTACCGAAACCACAGAACAACGAGAGTTCAGGGGATACTGCAGCGCCTGGCTTGAAGAACACAAGCCGCCGCCCACAAAAATCCCCCTTCCCCAGGCTGCCTACGAGGTCACCTCCGAAGACCATCGCACTTACCTGGTGGACTGGCAGGCTAAATGCTATGAGGCAGGACTGATCGCGACAGACGTACCAAAAGAATATGGCGGTCACGGGCACGATAAATTCCAGCAAATCGCTAGCACGGAAGTGAGGCGAGCCAATGTTCCTTATTTCATCAACTGGATCGGCCTCGGTATGGCCGCCCCCACGTTGCTTGCTCACGGTACAGAGGAACAAAGGAAATCCTTTTTGCCTCCCATATTCTCTGGCGAAGACATCTGGTGTCAGGGCTTCAGCGAGCCAGGCGCCGGTTCTGACCTGGTGTCCCTGCAAACCAGCGCGGTAAAGGACGGCGACAACTGGGTAGTCAATGGCAGCAAGGTCTGGACCAGCCTCGGCCATTTTGCCAAATGGATGCTGCTGCTGGCACGAACAGACAAAAACGACAAATACAACGGCATCACCTATTTCATAGGGCCGATGGAGGCTCAGGGTGTCACTGTCCAGCCTATCCATAAGATGACTGGCGAATCCGGTTTTAATGAAGTCTTTCTTGAGGGGGTTGTAGTACCAGATCATTACCGCATAGATGAAGTAGGCAAAGGCTGGCAGGTCGCCATGTCTACCCTGACCAATGAACGCGGAGCCGGTACCGGCGTTGGTGCAATCGCCAGTAGCGAATCACCCTTTGCAGCAATAGAGCAGCTAATTGCGCTCGCAAAACGTGAAAAGAGAAATGGCCGCACCCTATGGGAGGATCCGGTCTGGCGGGACAAGCTGATGAAGCTTTACGAGAGAACTGAGGCGGCAACACAAAACTTCCGAAGACTCGGTGTTAAAGAACTAAACGGCGGCGCGATGCGGATACCGCTACAGGGTAAGCTCACCGGAAGTGAACTTGGCCAGGAACTGCACCAGACAGCGCTTAGCATGCTCGGCATGAAATCCAGTCTTTATATAGGTGACCCGAATGCCGAAGAAGATGGACGCTGGGCACTGGGATACATGAACACCTACACCGGCACCATTTCTGGCGGTAGTAGTGAAATTCAACGCAACATTCTGGGCGAGCGTGTGCTTGGCCTGCCAAAAACCAAATAGGGAGAATAAACATGGCTCAACCTAAGGATTTTGGTTACGGAGAAGAGCAGGAAATGCTCAAGGATTCAGCGCGGCGCTTCATGGAAGACAAACAGCCTTTACTGGCACTTCGTGATTCCATCAAGGGAACAGAAGACCCCTATTTTGGTGAAAACCGAACCGGTAGCTACGACAAGGCTGCCTGGAATGAAATGGTAGGCCTCGGCTGGACGGCTCTAGCCGTACCAGAGGAAGCGGGCGGCGTCGGCATGAACCTGGTTACCGCTATCGCTGTCGCTGAAGAAGTGGGGCGCGCCAGTATGCCGACACCACTCACCTCAACACTACAAAGCACCTTCGCCCTGCGCGAGGCTGGAACAGATTCGGCAATGTCATGGTTATCAAAAATAGCCGAAGGCACCAGCATGACACTCGCGATCTACGGCAAGGAAGGTTCGCTGGAAGCCGATTCCACCGATATTACCGTCAGCGACGGAAAATTGAATGGCATTTCGTGGTATGTACAGGATCCGCAAAAAATTGATTCGCTGCTGGTCGCGGCAATGGATGGGCGCACAGTAAAGCTTTACTGTGTTGACCTGAACGCTGGCGGGGTTGATCTCGAATTTGACCGGATTGTTGATCTAACAAGAGACCAGGGGCGCGTTACTTTCAACGACGTGCCCGCCGAGTGTATTTCCGAAGATGGGGCCGGCACATTGCAAAAAGCAATGCCTGCGCTCTTAACCTTGATTTCTGCCGACATATCAGGCGGCTGCGAATGGTTGCTCCAGACCACTGCCGAATATGCAAAGGTCAGGACCCAGTTCGATCGACCTATCGGGTTCTTCCAGGCTGTCAAACACCCCATCGTGAACATGATGATCCTGGGCGACCAGACTCGCTCGCTCGTTTATGCGGCCGCTTGCTCCTATGACACGGATCCGGGCGATTCACACAAAGCGGCACACCTCGCGAAGTCCAGCGCATCTGATACCGCGGAATTTTGCGCCAACAGGGCAACCCAACTGCATGGTGGCATTGGGTTTACCTGGGAGCACGACGTGCAGATCTACCACAAGCGGGTGATGCATTCGCAGCAGCTATTTGGTGATGGCGTCTGGCAAAGGGAACAGGCTGCAGCTTATTTTTAACCTCCAGCTACGTCACTAATTGATCTCCAAATGCCACGCGGCCTCGACTGCCAGGCTCGAATATAATGTGAGTATTTTCAAGGGGCCTGCCGATGCAGATTACAGTTATATCTGCCAATCGCCGCTCCCGTTTCACCATCAATCACCAGCACCACAATCGGTATTACAGGTCCTTCTGCCGTCCGTCTAGTGCTTGTATACCAGTTCCGGTCAGAAATTGGTCCAATTCGGGGAAACGCCAATAAACGCCAACTATGATGTGCAATTTCAGGTAAATGCGAAGACTCGACTATTCCTCTATAATGCCCACCGCTTTGTGATTGGGAATGACCCCACCAGAACGCCTGATTTGCGGGAAAGTAGCCGAAGAGCGGCGCCCCCATATTCGAAAGCGCCGCCTTGACCGGGGCAAATTGCGCAACAAAAGTATCCACGAGATACCTACCAGAGAAGGCAAAAGAATTATCCATGACAGAATCACCGAAGATCATCTACACAGATACAGATGAGGCACCGCGACTCGCGACCTACTCTTTCCTACCCCTTGTTAAAGCGTTCACCGATACCGCAGGTGTCGATGTAGAGATGAGAGATATTTCGCTTGCCGGCCGAATTATTGCCACTTTTCCGGAAAGGCTTAAAGAGGAACAGAGGGTTCCTGATGAGCTGGCTTACCTGGGGCAACTCTCCCAGAAACCCGCGGCAAACATCATCAAGCTGCCAAACATCAGCGCGTCTAACCCGCAGATACACGAGGCTATTCGAGAGCTGCAGGACAAAGGGTTTGACCTACCTGCGTATCCGGAGGAGCCCCGCAACGAAGAGGAAGAATCCATCAAGGCTCGGTACGACAAGGTCAAGGGTAGCGCCGTAAACCCGGTGCTTCGTGAAGGAAACTCTGACCGACGTGCTGCAAAAGCGGTAAAGGAATACGCCCGCAAATACCCCCACACAATGGGAGCCTGGTCGAGCGAGTCAAAGTCACATGTGGCTCACATGGACGCGGGTGACTTTTACGGCAGCGAAAAATCTATTGTCATGCCAAAGAGCGATTCGTTGACGATCGAGTTCGAAGGCAGTGGCAAGCAACTGTTGGCCGAAAACGTCCTCGCTGAAGAAGGCGAAATAGTCGACGGCGCATTCATGAGCAAGAAAGCACTTTGCGCTTTCCTTGAAAAGGAAATTGCCCAGACTAAGCCTGGCATCCTCTTTTCGCTCCACCTGAAAGCCACCATGATGAAGATCTCGGACCCCATCATGTTCGGCCATGGCGTTCGCGCATACTATAAGGATGCCTTCGAGAAACATGCAGCCGTGTTTGAGGAAATCGGGGTAGACACCCGAAATGGTGTTGGCGATGCCTACGAGAAAATAAAGCAGCTACCGGCTGAGCAGGCGGCTAAGATCGAAGCAGACCTTAATGCCTGTGTTGAAAACGGCCCTGACATGGCGATGGTGAACTCTGACAGGGGCATCACGAATCTACATGTGCCATCCGACATCATCATTGATGCATCCATGCCAGCAGCGATTCGCGAGTCGGGAAAAATGTGGGGGCCAGACGGCGAGCTGCACGACATGAAAGCGGTTATACCTGACCGGTGTTACGCAAGCCTTTACGACGAAACGATCAAGCACTGCATCGCTCACGGGGCATTCGATCCGACCACCATGGGCTCTGTACCAAATGTGGGCCTGATGGCACAGAAAGCTGAAGAGTACGGTTCTCACGACACCACTTTTGAGGCGCCTGGAAACGGCGTAATCCGTATTCTCGATTCGAATGGCAAAGCTGTCATCGAACACGAAGTAGAAGGGGGCGACATCTGGCGACTCTGCCGCGTCAAGGACGGCCCTGTTCGCGACTGGGTGAAGCTTGCTGTTAATCGAGCAAAAGCGACCGGTTCACCGATCGTATTCTGGCTGGATGAAAATCGCGCTCATGATGCCAAACTAATTGCGAAGGTTAACGAATACCTGCCTGAACACGACTTGACCGGGGTCGAATATCACATTCTGGCGGTTCCCGAAGCATCGAAACTTTCCCTGGAGCGAGCCCGCAATGGCGAAGACACCATTTCGGTTACCGGAAACGTGTTACGTGATTATCTGACGGACCTCTTCCCGATTCTTGAATTGGGCACCAGCGCCAAAATGCTATCTATCGTACCGCTGATCAATGGTGGCGGACTGTTCGAAACTGGAGCTGGTGGCTCTGCACCCAAACACGTTCAGCAGTTCGAAAAAGAAGGCCATCTTAGATGGGACTCACTGGGTGAATTCCTGGCGTTAGGCGCTTCGCTTGAGCACCTTGCAACTTCATTCAACAACCAGCAGGCTCAAACCCTGGCCGATACGTTGAACGACGCCATCGCCAAATTCCTTGAAAGCAACAAGTCACCGTCGCGAAAGGTGAACGAACTCGACAACCGGGGCAGTCACTTTTATCTTGCCATGTACTGGGCGCAAGCCGTTGCGGCCCAGGATCAAGATCCCAGCCTGAAAGAACGGTTCCAGGTATTTGCTGAGACTCTTCAGAGCAATGAGGACAAGATCAACGAGGAGTTGCTTGCTGCGCAGGGTGAGCCAGTTGATGTAGGTGGTTACTACTCACCGGACCCCGAACTCACTTCAAAAGCAATGCGTCCTTCGGCAACCTTTAACGCTGCACTAGAGGTATTGATCAGCTGACAAGCAAAGCCAGGGTCATTTCCACGACACTCGCGGAGCAGCATCCGAATGTGTCGTGATTAACTCACCTCAGCCACCAGTGCCGCAAAACTTTTGTCGAAAGTTTCAATCGTTTCGCTGGTTGGCCCGAAGATAAATGCAAAGGGGCCCTCGGGTGGAATCACCCAACCTCCCAGGCCGGTCTCTTCCAGCCTTGCAGCTATTCTTTGTATGTCCCGCTCAATCAACCTGAAATGATTCGCGGCTGGATAGTGTTTCCCCCAGGCACGTAGATCAAGCCGTTTAATATCCGCTCTCACCTCCAGGTCCAGGCGTCCGCCAATGTCCTGGAGTCGATAGCGTCCACTGCCGTCTTTGTTAACGTCTACTTCCACAACAGGAATCTCTAGAACATATTCGTAAAATTTTCGTACTCTGGAAAAATCTCCCAGACTGTAGTGAACTATTGCGAACGGGCTATCCTGCGTCGTAATCATGCTGTGTTGTCCGTCACGCCAGACAAACTGGATAGCGTCTTCTTCCGGTACATCCACCGGCTCACTAAAATTACCAGGGTCATCATTCGCCACCATGGCACGGTAAGTTTCAAGCGGGTCTTCTGAAGCAAAGGCGATAATCAGGTCGCCCTGGGCAGGGGAAGCGCAGGGCCTTGGAACAAGCGCAGCTTCCTGGATCTCTATCAGGTCAATCTGGTGTTGGGTTTCCGGGTTCTCGACATAGTGGGTGTGATATTCATCTCCCAGAACTGCCGCCGTCAATTGTCCAATGTGATCGTCTTTTTCGTTTTTAAAAACAAGTGGTTCCGGCGCGCCCGGTTGTGTGTCACAAAACCCAATTGCACGCAGAACCCTCTTGGTTGCAACGATATCAGAGCAACTAATACCGTGGTGTGTCTGGATAAGATTGAACATGGACCAAGCCGATTTTATATCGTCCCTGTATACTGAGGCCTCGCCTGTTAGTGAGCAACCTTTTCAACCGCTGTGCTATATTTTCATTTATATTTCATCCAACCCAACTGGACAGGTGGCTTATGTACATTTCCAGAACTCGTATCTCGAGCTGGTTCAGATAGGGGCTGAAATCTAGTTGAAAGAACTTTACTTTATTCGTCACGGACAGACCGAGTGGAATGCCATTCGGAGAATGCAGGGCCAGTGGAACTCCGACCTGACTGAACTAGGCCGTGATCAGGCTGATATCAACGGCAAGTTTCTATCTTCCCTGGAGATTGACTATCTCGTGGCCTCCCCACTTGATCGAACCAGGCAGACCGCGGACATCATCAACCAGCATCTGGAACTCGAAATCAACTACGATGATCGCATCATGGAATGGCATTGCGGTGACTGGAGCGGTGAGATGTGGGATGACGTCTCAAACAAATGGCCCGAGGAGTTCGCCGCATGGCAGGAAGACCGGTATAACTATCGAGGACCTGACTGCGAAAACTTTCCGGATATGATCAAGAGGACCAGCCCCTTCCTGGATGAAGTCTTCGCATTGGACCACAACCGAATCGCCGTCGTTTCACACGGCATGATTGGTCGTGTAATGGTCAGCACTCTGCTAGGGCACAGCCCCGAAGAAATGTTCCGCTACGGACAACCCAACGACACTATCTTTCACTTAACCGAACACGCAGAAGGTTTCGCCATCCAGCATTTCATTGGCGGTGCCGGGCCCCACGGTGGACTGCCTCTGCGCAATTATTAATGTGCAAGGCAACCCTTACTTCACTCTGACAAGCCCCCGCCAGCCGACGGGTATGGACCGATGAATTCTCCGATATCTGCTCTGTCCCTACATCGCCACAAAGTCTCTGGCTAATCCCATCGTCAATGCGCTTCGTCATCTAGTTACAAAATGGTCTTGTTACAAACTGATCTAGTTACAAAGTGATCGTTACTCGACCAGTCGGGCTTCTAGCAAACCACGGATACTGTTCGCGGTATATATTTTTGACGCCTTCACCAGGTCAGACTTTCTAACAATGGCCTCTTTTACCTGACGGTTTTCGATCATGTGTCGACGGTAAGTGCCCGCCAGCAAACCGCTCTCGATAGGCGGCGTCACCAGCTCACCGTCAATTTCCAGGAACAGGTTTGCTATGGTCGTTTCGGTGAGTTCGTTTTTTTCATTCCAGAGGATAACGTCATCACAATGATCGACATCATTTCGCGCCTGCTCATAGACACCCCTGTGTGTTGTCTTGTGAAATAAGAAGATATCGCGGCTGTTAACCGGTCTGCTCGCAAGTTTCAGCATCACCATTGGTTTGACCTCGGGCAACGGATGCTCCTCAACCTCATAATGACCCTCTGAGTCCAGCAACAACCTTAGCCTTGATGGCTTCAGCAATTGAAGCGAACAAAGCCGAGTTCGAATACTGTCCACGTCCACGCCGAAACCAAAGTAGTCAGCGCTAGCCTCTAATCGCTCCAAATGCAGGTTTAGTAAAAAAACTCCGCTCGCCGGTTCATACAACATTGTTTCCAGAAGCCTGAATGGTTGCCGATCAAAACCAAGAATTTGTCCCTTGGTCAGACTCTCCTGCCATTCCTCACCCGGGTCCGAGTCCCACACGATGCCGCCACCGACTCCATAATTGGCGCTGTCGTTATGCTTATCAATCGTGAGCGTTCGGATGGCTACACTGAATCTGGCCCGACGACCGGGTTTAACCAGTCCAATTGCCCCCGTATAGACACCTCGCGCTTCGGTTTCGAGCTCACGAATGATTTCCATGGTCCTCGCTTTCGGGGCACCGGTCACAGAGGCACAGGGAAACAACGCCGAAAAGAGCTCGCCAAGACTCGCATCGGTTTCTGCACTGATGCTTGACACCTGCTGCCACACTGTCGGGAACCGCTTGATCGAGAATAGCTCTCCTACGCAAACACTACCTGCTACCGCGATTTTGCCCAGGTCGTTTCGCACCATGTCGACAATCATCAGGTTCTCTGCCCGGTCTTTCTCCGACCCTGCTAGATCTGACCTGAATCCCGCATCCTCTTCCGGAAATCGACCTCTTGGACGCGTACCCTTCATCGGCTCGGTCCGTATCGAGGCGCCGTTGACTTCAAAAAAAAGTTCCGGCGAAACACTGCAAATAGCGTAATCGTCGGTTTCAATGAACGCCGAATAGGGAGACGGTTGCGCGCGACAAAGGAATGAGAAAATCGAATCTGGTGATGCTGTAGTTTTGCCCTTTAGCTGATGGGTAAAATTCACCTGGTAGCTATCCCCACTCCGGAGATAGGATTTTATCTGTTGTATCGAATCACCAAAATTCGATTCGCCAATCACAGGAGCCAGATCCAGTGGCTCTGAGCGTGGCTCTGAGCGTGGCTCCGAGCGTGGCTCCGAGCGCGGTTCCATACCCCCGGGGCATGCCTCTTCGGCCTGATCGAAGATCGCAAATGCCGCAAGTGGCAGCGACCCGGCGGGGTGATGAACCAACGCGGAATCAAAAGCACTGGCTGCTTCAAAGCTGACATAACCGACCGCATACCTTCCTTCTGAACAGGCTGTGTCAATGGTATCCAGCACCACGGCGACATCGTCACTGGTTTTCGCAATATGGACGGATGAGGCACCTGTAAACCGCAACCAGGCTTCTTCGTCAGAATCATAGATAAGTGCATCAAACATAATCCGGAGGTTAACCTGCTCACTGTCTTCAGGCGAGCGCGATTCAAGAGGTTTATCCACATTTAGGTTTACAATGGTTTGATGCGTTCCATCCCACAAATTGACGCCGATTATCTCAGCCAGGCGTTAGGCGGCCTTGTCGAGTCGTTCCAGGTTGAGTCAATCGGGTCAGGCGAAGGCTACATGTCGGATTTGTATCGAATCACCTTGCAGGGTCGTGCACTGCCCGCTTCTGTTATTTTAAAACGACCATCTGGAGATCCAGAAAAACTGGAGCTTGCGACCCGATTCAATTCCTATGGCAGGGAACAATATTTCTACAGGGAGCTCTCGGAGCACTCAGCCATTCGCACCCCCAGGTGCTATTTCAACGCAGATCATAAATTTCTGCTGTTGCTTGAGGATGCTGGACTATGGCCTGTCATCGATGTGGCGTCAGGCGCAAGCTTTGCCCAGGCCATCACAGCGGTTACCCATCTTGCCAGACTGCACGCCAGCCACTGGGCATGCTCGCCCGAAGCTGTTGCGCACTTTTCTGCCGGTTTCGAGGCAGCGGCCCTGGACATGTCCTCTTTCGTAATTGATCGCCTGGGAGAACTTCCACAAAGCGGACCCGTTCAATTTATGCAGCAATACGCCAGCCAATCAATCAATTACCTGCCGCTTTTTTCGGCCCAAAAACAGGTTTTCTCACACATGGACTTTCGCCTTGATAACATGCGAATCAACGGCGACGACCTCATGCTTTTCGACTGGGGCGAATGCAGCCTCGCCGCACCTGGGTTTGACCTGGCCTATTTCCTGATCACCAGTCTGACAACCCGGAACCGGCGCACCTGGGAGGAAACACTCCTCGATACCTACCTCCGGGTCCTGGCTGCAAATGGTATCCAGTATAGCCGGGACGAACTGTTTAACAGCTACCGACTTGCCGTCCCACCTGG
>DTZW01000417.1 GCA_012961165.1 Gammaproteobacteria bacterium
GACCGATCTCATCGAGTACGGCTCGGACTGCTGGGATATTTGATGTGATTCCGGTAGATGTTTCATTGTGCACCACGCAGACCGCTTTGATCTGCTTGTCGGTATCAGCGCCTAGATGCTCTGCAAGCACTGCTGCATCGACCCCGTGTCGCCAGTCGCCTGCCACAAAATCGACGACCAGGCCAAGTTTTGATGCAAGTTTTTGCCACAAGGTCGCAAACTGCCCGGTCTCATACATCAACACCTTGTCGCCAGGGCTCAGGGTGTTGACGAGCGCGGCCTCCCAGGCTCCAGTGCCAGAAGCGGGGAAAATAATTACCGGACTCGCTGTCTTGAAAACATTGCGCATGCCTTCAAGCACATCATGGCCAAGTTGTTGAAACGCTGGCCCTCGATGGTCAATTGTCGGTGAATCAATGGCGCGCAATACCCGATCAGGGACATTAGTGGGCCCCGGAATCTGTAAAAAATGGCGCCCGCTTCTAATGCTCATCTTGCATAACCTCTGTTCTCACTCTAGATCCGAATTTACTGAATGGCCGAGTTAATTTTTAAATCGCGCATACAATACACATTGTATCTGGCAAATACCAGAACGTCTGTTGCGACCTGTACTGCCGCTGGATACAGATAGATTTTCCCGAATCCAATTATCTGGATCAAATGAATTGAAATCGAACTTTCGCATCAGCCACCTATCATGAGTGCTGTATCTCAATCGCTGCTGCGCGAACGCGTTGGCGACCCCGACCTGGCAGCGCGCCTTAAGCGAAACCTTCGCGGTGAGGTACTTTTCGACCGCTACAGTCGAGGCCGATACAGCACCGATGCATCCATTTACCAGATTGAACCAGTTGGAGTGGTGGTACCTCGGGACGAAGAAGATATTGAATCTGTGATTAGCATCGCAGCAGAGGAGCAGGTGCCACTACTGATGCGAGGGGCTGGGACATCGCAATGTGGACAAACAGTTGGTCTCGCTCTGGTAATGGACGTATCCAAATACCTGAACCAAATGTTGGACCTGGATCTGGAACGGCAGCAGGTTCAGGTGCAACCCGGTATTGTGCTTGACCAACTGAACGAATTACTACGGCCCCACAATCTGTTTTTTCCGGTAGATGTATCGACTGCCAGTCGAGCGACTATCGGCGGCATGTCTGGTAACAACAGTTGTGGTGCCCGGTCAATTCATTACGGAATAATGCGCGACAATGTGCTTGCGATCGACGCCTATCTGGCTGATGGTACAAAAATAAACTTTGGGCCGGTACAGGTAAATGAAACCTCGAATAGGTCACCTGACCGATACCGGAAACTGGTCGCCGACCTAACGCTTTTGGCCGAACAAGAATCCGGAGAGATTCAAAGTAAGTTTCCTGCCCTGCGACGCCGTGTCGGGGGCTACAACATTGACGAATTGCTGCCACGGAGGAGTCCAGAGACAGCGCCGGCAAATATGGCTCGTCTTTTGGTTGGCTCCGAGGGCACCCTTGCGATATCAACCCAGATCACTCTAGGGCTTCATCGGATACCTTCCCACCGAGTGCTCGCAGTGTGCCATTTTGACTCGTTTTACGAGGCGATGGATAGCACACGTCACATAGTGACACTTAACCCTACGGCGGTGGAGTTGGTTGATAAAACCATGATTGAACTCTCTCGTGATATTCCTATGTTCAGAAAGACTATTGATCAATTTGTCCGTGGCACGCCGGACGCATTGTTGTTGGTGGAGTTCGCCGGCGAAGATCACCAGCGCCTGTTGCTGGATTTAAAACACCTGGAAGAGTTAATGGCGGATTACGGCTTTCGCAGCCGCATGACCGCTATCGTAGATCCCACCCAGCAACGGGCCTTGTGGGAGGTTCGCAAAGCAGGCCTGAACATCATGATGTCTATGAAGGGTGATGGCAAACCGATTTCATTCATAGAGGACTG
>DTZW01000418.1 GCA_012961165.1 Gammaproteobacteria bacterium
TCCAGGTTCTGGAAAGTGCCTAACCTCATCGTGACTCCCCATATATCTGCGGACGATGGCAATGCCTATGTCTCACTTACGCTGGAACTTTTCTTTAACAATATGCGACGGCTCATCAACGGTGAAGCTTTGCAAAATCAGGTCAATACCCGTCTGGGGTACTAAACCGTCATGTACGCTGTAACGGAATACCCACCAGCACGTCTGTGCGGCTCTTTTGTCCTGGAGCACCAACTGATCATCACAACCACCGAATCCCCCGTAAATGACAGCCAGACACTACCGCGTAAACCTGTCAATGCGTCCAGGTCGCTGATTTCTCACGGAATCCCCCGGCCCGGCCATTTGACTGATATTGAAGAACCGGAGCTTTTCAATAAGGCCGTTCTTGATTTTCTGTGGAGAAAACCATGATCGTTGGATTCTTAGGCACCGGCGCTATCAGCGAGGCAATAATCCGCGGTCTTTGTGATAAGGCTAACTACTCCGACCGTATTCTGATCTCCAAACGTAGTCCTGGGCGCTCTGCAAAACTTGCGCACGATTACGATCACGTTGAGGTGGTCGCCGAAAATGCCTCGCTGGTAGAAAAAAGCGACTGGGTGATTGTCGCCGTACTGCCAGGCCAGGTAGAGGCGACTCTTGCCAAACTTACTTTTAGATCTGACCAGAAAGTAATCAGTCTAGCCGCTGGCATTCCTCTCGCTCGACTGTCTGAATGGGTATTCCCATGTACGAATGTGAGTCGGGCCATTCCAATGCCGCCTATCGAATTTGGCATGGGGCCAGTAGCGCTCTGCCCGCAAGACCCATCTATCGAAGCGCTATTCGGGCGGATTGGCACAGCAGTCAGTGTATCGGATGAAGAACAGTTCAACCTGTTCGGTGCCGCCAGTGCTGTTATGGCCGATTATTTCGATCAGGTTGCAACCGTGTCATCGTGGATGGAGTCGCACGCTATGGAGCCAGACACCGCAGCGCGCTACACCACTTCGCTTTACCATGCACTCGCTTCGCTGACTCTCGGGCAAGCGCCTGAGGATCTGCAATCGATGAGTGCTGAGTGTCTGACCCCAGGAGGGCTAAACGAGCAATTCCTGACCACGTGCACAGATAGCGGCTCTCGCGATACGTTAAAGGCTGGGTTAGACGATGTGCTGGCCCGCCTTGAGTCAAACACCGATAGCACCTCATAATCTGTCTCACTGTAAGACCGCTTTGAAAATGAAAAAAAAGAAACCATCGGAGTCTTCCGACACCAAAACCGATCAGGACAGTTCGAGTCTGCCCAGATCGCCTGTCGACAAAGAGCAATCACCAGTTAGTCGCGGCAAGATGTACTGGAAATTTGCAACACTTCGGGGCTGGCGTGCCAATGACCACAGGCCATCTGCCAATAACAAGATTGCAGACAAAGAGTGACCGCGGCGACACTCGATTATCCCGACAAACCCCTACGCTATGACAACATCACACGATCCAACAAAAGATGACTTCAAAGCCCAAGGCACAGGCTATCTTTTTGATCACCTGGGAATGAGCTTTTCTTTTGCCGATTCTGGGGAGGTCACTGCCCGGCTGGACCTTGAAAGACATCACTTTGCCTGGAAGGGCCGCATCCATGCCGGCACCCTGTTTGCCCTGGCAGACTCGTGCGCCGGGCATGGCTGTATCAAGTCCCTCCCCGAGGGGGCTAGTGGCTTTGCCACCGTAGAGGCCAAAACCAATTTCGTGGCCACAGTCGATAGCGGTGCGGTACGCGCTGTTGCACGTCCGCTTCACCTTGGCAAAAAGACGCAGTTGTGGGATGTAGAGGTCACCAGCGAGGAAAATCAACAGATACTGGCCTATTTTCGTTGCACCCAGATGATTATCTGGCCACGCTAGAATCCCATGACTATGCCTTCTAACCAATCTGCTCACCGCAAACAATTAATCGCG
>DTZW01000419.1 GCA_012961165.1 Gammaproteobacteria bacterium
TCTTTAGCGCCATCAAACTGAGCTGGCCAGGAGTCCGGGATCACCTGGGGGCTATCGAACAATTTGAAACGCCAGGTACCATCCAGGGTCTGCTCGCTGGTACTTTCCCTGTTTTCCAGTGCCGATTGCTCATCTCGCCAACTGTGCAGCGGGCTATGAGATGGCAGGCGGTTCAGGGAGGTCACTTCCTGTGTCTGCCAGAATTTTGTCTCAAGGAAGTTCATCTGTTGAATCCGGCAGCCTTTTTATTGCATGGAGTTGGCAGAAAGTTGTCGATGGGTATGCCATAAGCCTACACTAACGGGCTCAATTGCTGGACTTAATATGATTACACAACCAGAAGTACCCTTTAGCCTCAAAGACATAACAGTGGATTGGTTTACGATGGCGTTACGTGAAAGCGGCATTATTGACGATGAAAAGATAGTAAGTCTTACGCATAAGGTTGTCGGCGAAGAAGCCGGGTTTAACGGCGAGGTTGCCATATTCAAGCTGGAATATTCTGACCAAAGAAGTAGTGCGCCAAACTCGATGGTTCTTAAAATCCCAACGGCGTTGAAAAACCGTACGCTTGGTCAAACCATGGGTCTGTATGAGAAAGAAATCAGGTTCTATAGGGATCTCGAATCTTCGGTCAATATCCGAACTCCTCGCCACTACTACAGTGCACTCGATGTTGCGGATGATCCGGATGTTGTCCTGGAGAGGTTGGTCGGTCTCAACAAACTGCCCATGTGGTTGATCGCCATTCTGGCCATCATTGCCAGCTGGGTCATCAGCTTTACGCCCAGGCGCTATGCGTTACTGATTGAAGACCTGAGCGGCTACCGATTGGGAGACCAGGCGGACGGTTGCTCTGAAGAAGATACAAAACATGTCCTTACCGCCATGGCAAAACTCCACGGTCAGTTCTGGGACAGCAAAGAACTTCCGGGCATGACCTGGATCGCGCCTGTGGCGGCAACCAGCAAAATTATTCAAATGATGTATTTGCAAAATGTCGGGAAGTTCATCTCGGCAAATAAAGACACATTATCGGAACGTCAGCTTCAGTTGACGCAATGGTTTAAGGATAATGGAGAGGCGCTGACAGAAAAACTGGGAGAGGAATCGCCGACGTTGCTGCACGGCGACTTTCGGCTGGACAATATCTGTTTTGATGATGCGAAAGGCGAAATAATATTGTTCGATTGGCAGACAATGTCGAGCGGGCCCGGCGGGCTGGATATGGCTTACTTTTTGAGTGCTGCATTACCGGTTGGAACCGGTGAGGAAAAGATAAACGAGCTGATCAACATCTATCATGAGGCGTTAAAGATCCCGGGCGTAGAGATTTCGGCAGCCAGGCTCCGGTGGCAGTATGAGATGGGTATGCTGGCAACGCTACAGAGGATTATACCTGCTGCTCACACGGCGCAGCTTGATCTGGGTTCCGATCGAGGACCCCAGATGATGCAGGCCTGGCTCGACAAGATATTCGATAAGGTCAAGCACGTGCAGTTTGAAACGATCCTTGATCGTATACCCGATTAGTTCTGTTTCGGGTGGCCGTTCTTCATCGGGTACCTGATGATCTAAAGCCAGACCTCAAGATTGTTCTGTCTTCCGATTTCCCGGGACAGTTTCATCTTCAGGATGTCAGTCATTTGACAGGCATCGAGTAGTGATGTGACTTCGTCCTGTTGCTGTTTATCCAGCGATTCAAATTCATCCTGAACACGCTTTAACAGATAGAACCTGAAGGGCTGTGCCAGCGCATTGATGGTAACGCCTCTTAGTTGGAAGTTGGCCATTCCAACACCTCGTGCGCATTCTGTTCCCGGTTCCAGGTTGTCCTGTTGGCTGATCCAGTTATTAATGCAGGAAGCAGCTGCCCGGGTTTCGGGGACGAAATCAATGGCAATATGTTTCAACACATTCACCAGGGATACCG
>DTZW01000420.1 GCA_012961165.1 Gammaproteobacteria bacterium
TAATCGTCGCCGCCAATGTAGGTTATCCCCGGTATCCGCGACCAACAGGTAGGACTTTCCATCCAAGGCGAAAGCAGCCAGATCTTCAAAGTCATGTGTATAGGGATAATCAATCGGCCAGTGCCCTGCTTCCTTGCCATTGAGTGTTAGCGCATAGATACCTGGCGGATTACCGCTGTCATTGACGGCAAATAGCAGCTTTGGCTCCGTGCTGAATGCAGCAAGGCCGCTGGTTTCGGGCAAGTCTTCACTTTCCAGCTTGCCCATCCACAGAACAGGTTTGGACAGGACCCTTAGCTCGTCGGCTTTAACACGGTTAGTACCTGATTCGACGAGGCCATTACCCAATAATCCACGGGTAAACGTCGCGACGCCACTCGGAACATCAAGGCCGTGATAAAACCCGAAGGCCGCGATCGCGATAAAGGGTGATAGCAGTACCAACAGAATCGCGACTGCCATGACCGCCAGGCATTTCGTCATCCGCCGGAAATTCTGTAAAGGAAGTGGACTTCGCTAGTGGCTGCGACTTTTTCCAGGAAAGGCGTGTGAATGATTTCACCATCAATGGCCACCGCCATCTTCATCAGCTCATCGTGCTCAAGGGCAGAATACTGATTGGAAATCTCAGTAACAATATCCTTGAACACCTCGGCGTCAACGCGGGTTTGTTGTTCTCCAGTGAGCTTTTGCAGTTCACTGGAGAAGATCACTATCGCCATTGGTCAGCCATTCTGGATCAATGCTAGAACCCGAGGGGGGGAGCAGGGTAACTCTTCCACCTTCCGGTCAATCGCATTGCCAACGGCGTATCCAACAGCACCAAGCGGCGGAATGATTCCGGTTTCACCAACCCCTCTGACACCATAGGGATGGAAGGCATTTGGCACTTCTACAGTGATGGTCTCTATCATCGGAAGATCAGACGCCAGCGGAATCCTGTAGTCCAGAAAACCAGGGTTTTCCATTACACCGTCTGCGTTGAAGATGTATTCTTCGTTCAGTGCCCAGCCAATACCCTGAACAGCACCACCTTGTAACTGGCCTTCCACATAGCCGGGATGAATGGCCTTGCCAGCATCCTGGATTGCGGTGTACCGGGTAACATCAACCTTGCCGGTTTCCTTGTCGACCGCCACATCACAGATATGAACCGCGAAACTTGGACCGGCTCCCCGGGCATTGATGTTTGCGTTACCAGAGATTTGACCACCTGTTTTCTCTGCACTCTTACATACTTCTGCCAGTGTCATAGAATCCTCGCCCGCAGTATTTCGAGCTACACCGTCGGCGTATTCCACCTGCTCAGCGGTGACATTCCAGACAGCCGCTGCTCGTTCTTTTACCTGTGCAACAACTTTTTCAGAGGCTTCGATCACTGCCATACCCGTTGCGAAGGTTGTACGACTACCACCTGTTCCCTGGCTATATGGCAGGTTTTCTGTGTCAGCGATGATGGGCTTCAGGTTTTTAGGTTCTATCTGTAAAACCTCTGCCGCCATCATCTGCATAGACGCCCGTGAACCACCAATATCGGGAGAACCTTCAACAATAGTTCCCGTCCCGTCAGGGTTCATATTGACTGACACACTGGACTGACCACCAATGTTAAACCAGAAACCTGAAGCAAGACCGCGACCTTGCCCTTCTGGTAACGCGGACTGGTAATGCGGGGAGTTTTTCGCTGCTTCAAGACACTCTACCAATCCAACCCTCTTGAGCTTCGGCCCATAGATGGTTTGAGTCCCTTCTTTGGCGGCATTTTTCAACCTGAGATCAATCGGATCCATGCCCAGCTTCTCAGCTAATTCATTGACCACCATTTCTGCCGCATATTCTGCCTGGGGCGCCCCGGGTGCCCGATAAGCAGCAACCTTGGATTTGTTAACGACGACATCGAATCCCTCGACCAATACATTA
>DTZW01000421.1:0-3861 GCA_012961165.1 Gammaproteobacteria bacterium
CAGAGCTTCAGTGCCGGTTGCCACTTTGTATTCTTCAATGGCACCAAAGTCGGTAACGGAAACACTCGCCATACGTCTGGTCTGATCCATCATGTCGATGGGCTCGGCAATGAGACCGGTTGTCGAACCAGGTTTATCTACGATGTAAACAGAGGAAGTATTCATGTCTGCCAGAATCAGATGGTCCGCATCTGCAGCATCCAGTACGAATTGGGCGGTACCTTCTACAAGGTAAGCGGCAGTGCACCTGGATTCTCCACGGGCAATTTTCTGCAGCACAGACGTCTGCCCAAGTTTATCAAGAATCGCCACGCTCAAGACGCCAGTCGTCAGTAGCGGTGAGGGTAGCAGTGTCTTTCCGAGCTGTTCAAATACCAGTGCCATTTCTACTATGGTCAGACCCTGGCCACCTGCGGATTCCGGTACCAGTAGCCCGCACAGGCCCAGTTCTGTCGAAAGGGACCGCCAGACTTCAGGCAGATAACCTGCTTCAGATTCCATCGCGTTGCGCACTTTTTCACTGGTACCTTCTGCACGCGAAAACTCCTCCGCCATTGATGCGATCATCCTCTGTTCTTCTGTAAACTCAAATTGCACAATAATTCCTCTGTCGTTCAGCCAGCAGATCGCGCCAGGCGACACCAATAAACCATATGCGTATTTTTTGTGAATATTTTAACGAATAGTGATATATTTTTCTTCTATTTTTTCTATAAATCGCAATAAGAGGTGCTAATGAGCGCGCAGACCGATCACAACGACGCCACCTGGACCACAGACCTTCTTATCGTCGGCTCCGGCGCGGGTGCACTCACTGCCGCGGTCACCGCGGCGGAACTTGGTCTACAGGCGATGGTGATCGAGAAAGGTCATCTATGGGGCGGCACTTCTGCTACATCCGGCGGTACACTCTGGATCCCCTGCAGCCGACACATGGCGGAAGCCGGCGTACCCGATTCCCCCGAAGACGCATTCGCTTACCTAAAAGATCTGATTGGCGATGAAGTGCCTGAAACTAAATTACGAGCCTACATCGAAAACGCCAGTAAGATGCTGCACTTTCTGGAAGACAAGTGTGGCGCGAGGTTCCGCTGCGTCCAATACGCGGATTATCACATGGACCTGCCGGGCGCCAAAGAAAACCGGTCTCACGAGCCCCTACCTATTACAGCAAGAAAACTTGGGCGTCTGTACAGTACTCTGCAACCAATGCATCAGGCCGCCCAGGCATTTGGCAGAGTCAATTGGACCATCGGCGAAGCCCGCCCAATGATTACCAAACGACCTGGCTGGATGTGGAACACTTTCAAAGTAATGGCGCGCTATTACCTGGATCTGCCACAGCGATACCGAACCATCAAAGACAGAAGGCTGACCGCAGGGAACTCACTGCTTGGCCAGCTTCGAGTCGCGCTCAAAAAACGGGACGTTCCCCTGCGGCTGGGTATCTCCCTTAAAGAACTCATTCTTGAAGACGACAGAATCACCGGCGCGGTTGTTGACTACAGCGGACAGGAGTTCACCATCAAGGCTAATCGCGGCGTCATCCTCGCTGCCGGCGGATTTGAACGCAACCAGGAAATGCGCAACAGTAACTTCGTTACTGAATCATCACCGCTGTGGAGCGGGTCTCAGGTCAACAATACAGGCGATGCTATTCAATCCGCGCAACGAATTGGTGCCGAGTTGGAGTTCATGGATAGTGCCTGGTGGGCTCCATCAATGAAACTCGGCGATGAAGACAGAGCCCGGCCCATGTTCGTTGAACGAGCGCTGCCAGGATGCCTTATCGTTAACCAGCAGGGTGAACGATATATGAACGAGTCTGCCTCGTATCACGTTGCGGGCGGAGAGATGATGCGTTTACATTCCGACACTTGCTCCACGATTCCATCCTGGTTTATCTTCGACGCCAGATATCGCAGCGAGTATCCGGTCGGTCCTCTTCTCCCCGGACCTCCAGAGACAGACGGCCTGGTAAAAGCCAGCATGAAAGACATCATGCACCGAAGCCAGAGCATCAGTAAGCTTGCTGATGAAATTGGCGTGGACGCGGCGGTTCTCGAACAAACCTTCAACCGTTTCAATGAGTATGCGGAAAAAGGCGAGGATCCGGATTTTAACCGTGGCGTCAACGGCTACGACAGGTACTATGGAGACCCGAGAAGCGAACCGAACCCTTGCCTTGCCCCCCTGGTAAAAGCACCGTTTTATGCTGTAAAAATATTCCCCGGGGATATCGGCACAAAAGGCGGCGTCCTGACCAACGAAAATGGACAGGCCATCGATACAAACGGCAACTTGATCAAGGGTCTGTACGCCATCGGCAATACATCCGCTTCGGTTATGGGACGCAGCTATCCAGGCGCAGGTTCCACCCTGGGTCCTGCTATGACCTTTGGCTATCTTGCAGCACACCACGCCGCGCAATCTTGATTGGAAGGACGACATCATGAACCATCCCCACTCTCTGGAAGGCAGAATCGCTATCGTTACCGGCGCTGCCAGAGGTATCGGCCTCGCCATCGCTAACGATTTTATTAAGGCAGGTGCGAAGCACGTAATCTGCGTGGATATTCTCAAGGAGGAACTGGCCAGTATCTCGGGGCCGGGCCTCTCAACGGTGGAACTCAATGTCTGCGAAGAAAACGCCTGGCAAGTCCTGATGGAAAAGGCTCTATCTGAACACGGCGGAATCGACATCCTGGTAAATAACGCAGGCATTCTATCTTTCGGACTCATTGAAGATATCAAACCGAACGACTTTCGCAGACTAATGGATGTCAACGTCACCGGCACTTTTCTCGGTATGCAGGCAGTGATCCCTCATATGAAAGCCGCCGGGAAGGGCGTCATTATCAATACGTCGTCGGCATCAGGCATGATGCCAAGCAACTTCGTCAGCGCTTACGCTGCCAGTAAATTCGCCGTCAGGGGACTCAGCAGAGCGGCCGCTTTGGAACTTGGACCTCACGGTGTGCGGGTCAATACTGTGCATCCCGGGGGTGTCAACACGCCGATGACCAATCCCGGCAAAGCACCACAGAAAGATGTCGACAAGGGATTCGGCTTTGTTTCCATGCAACGAGGTTGCCAACCCGAGGAGATCGCCAGAGGCGTAACCTATCTTGCCTCTGACGCCGCGAGCTACTGTAATGGCACTGAACTCGTTATCGACGGCGGAATGACAACCGGCGTTTACTTTCCTGGCCTTCCCGGATCGCCAATGTAGCAAGGCGCGAGATAACGCATGAGCAAAAAATTCCAGCACCTGACCAGTCCCGGCCGAATAGGCACGTTAGAGACCAGGAACCGCATGGTTGTATCCGCCATGGGTATCAATCTTGCCAACGAAGATGGTACCTGCGGTGATCGTATTGTTGCTTTCCACGAACGGCACGCCAAGGGAGGCGCCGGTCTCATCGTTATGGGAGTCACCAGTATCGCGTGGCCTTGCGGCGCCAGCATTCCCCGCTCTGTCGGCATCTCAGAAGACAAGTTCATTCCCGGTCTGAAAACAATGACGACTGCGGTTCATCACTACGGCGCAAAGATCGCGGCACAGCTGCACCACGGAGGCCTGAGTGCCGCCCAGGACATGAAGGACGGCAGGCCCATTCTGGTGCCATCCTATCCTTCGCAGGGCGTCAGCAACCTGGCTGAAGGGATGTTGAAAAGCGAAATGGCAGCCTTTATGGACGCGGATATGCCAACCCCAAAGCTACAGGTGATGAACCAGGATGATATCGACCAGATCGTCGCCCAATTCGGCACCGCCGCCGCACGAGCAAAAGAAGCCGGGTTCGATGGCATCGAGATTCATGGCGGGCATGGCTACATGATTTCCGGTTTTCTTTCCCC
>DTZW01000421.1:3977-11247 GCA_012961165.1 Gammaproteobacteria bacterium
CCACTGTGGTGCAAACTGGACTCAATTGAGTACGGCAAAACCGACGGTATCACGTTGGCCGATGCAATCGAGGCAGCACGTCTCGGCGAAAAGGCGGGTGTCGATGCAATAACTGTCTCTGCATACCATGACGCGAATCGAGGTGCACTGCATTCAGAGTCAAACATTCCTCATGTACCCAATCGGATGGTCAGCAACGCGGCCGCAATCAAACATTCCCTGTCGATACCAGTAATAGCATCCGGGCGAATCGAACCCGACTCGGCAGAAAAACACATCGCTTCAGGCCAGTATGATTTTTTTGGCATGGGTCGAAAGATACTCGCAGACCCTGATTTACCCAACAAACTGCAAGCCGGAACAGCCGCTGACATTCGCCCGTGTATCTATTGCTACTGTTGCGTCAGTCAGATCTATGTATCGAAGCAGATCAAGTGCGCGGTGAACCCGGAGGCTGGCTTCGAGAAAGAACGGGAACTCATCACAAGCGACTGCCCGCGCCATGTGGCAGTCGTTGGCGGCGGACCTGCCGGTATGGAAGTTGCCCGAAGACTATCGTTGCGCGGCTTCAAAGTGAGCCTGATCGAAAGCGGCAAAAGACTTGGTGGCACCTTGCCTTTTGCAAGCATCGCCTATGAACCAAACGAAAAACTGCTCAAATGGTTGCGCCGCCAGGTCGAACAATCGACAGTAGAGATACACATAAACACCGAAGCCACGGTGGATACACTACGGCGAATGAACTTCGACGAGGTCATCATCGCCACAGGCGCACAAAGAAGCATGCCTGAAGGGATTCCAGGATCTGATCGGGACTTTGTGTTCTCAGGAGAAGAGATGCGGGCTCTCGTGCTGTCTGAGTCACACCCCGGACTGAAGCGAAAGACCAATGCGTTCACACGGCTGATGGTCAAGGCAGGCGCCCTGACCGGAGCGACATCCATCCCTGAACTGGTCAGACAGGCGTCGAAAGTGTGGCTGCCACTCGGTAAAACAGTCATCATTATCGGCAGTGAACTGGTGGGGCTGGAGCTTGCCGAATTCCTGGCGCAACGCGGTCGCACTGTAACCGTGATGGACGAGTCAAGCGATGTTGGCAAGGGGTTGTATCTGGTCCGTCGCATGAGACTGCTGGAAGAACTCAATCTCCTGGGCGTTATGCTAATCAGAAAAGCAAACAACATCGTCATAGAAAACCACAAGGTCAGCTACACTAATAGCCGAGGCCAGGTTCGGAGTCTTAAAACCGATCACGTCATCGTAGCCAAGGGTGCTTCCGGCGACACATCGCTGGCAGAGGCATTTAAAGAAGCAGGATTTACCACTCATACTATCGGCGACTGCGACGGAATCTCTTATATAGAAGGCGCTATGGAATCAGCAGCAGAACTGGCAGCCTCACTGTAGTTGTTCGGCAACAGACTTCGCCCACTTGTAGTCTGGCTTGCCAACAACAGTACGCTGAACCTTCTCAACTCGAATGAACAACTTCGGAACCTTGTACCCCGCAAGAGAAGCACGGCAGAAATTCCGCAGATCGTTCTCACTGACCTCATCCGTATTCGCGCAATAAACAGCAGCGACCTGCTGCCCCCACTTCTCATGGGGTATGCCGACAACAAGCACATCGTCAACCGCGTCATACCCTTTAAGCGTTGACTCAACTTCTTCCGGGAAAATTTTTTCGCCGCCGCTATTGATACACATTGAGCCCCGACCAAGTACTGTAATGGACCTGTCTTCCTCAAGACGTGCGGCATCACCACCGAGTGCATATTGAACGCCATCAATAGTCAAAAAAGATTCACGGGTTTTCTTCTCATCACCAAAATAGCCCACGGGCAACATCCCCGAGCGCGCCAGAATTCCCTCTTCACCTCGCTCAGCAAGACGCTGCCCATCAACGATCACCGAAAGGTCGTCTCGCGGAGCATAACGCATGATTCCTTCGTCGGTATGTACATCGCTGGCACCCACATTACCCGTTTCAGTTGCTCCGAGAGAACTCATGACGAAAAGATTCGGTAGCAGAGCTGTAAACCGCTGCTGCAGCGTTTCTGAAAAAACAGCACCACCGGACCCAATAGTAAAGAGATGATCAAGAGCCCAGTTATCCGCCACCGGCCTGGATCGGTTTTGTTCGAGTGTTTCAATCAAAGGCAATGCCATGGCATCACCGACTATCGAAACGATGTTGACCTGATGATCCCGTATTAATTGCCAGGCGTGGTTCGCATCAAAATTAACCCTGTTCGAAAGAATCACCTTGTGCCCTGCAAACAGCGCAACCAGGGACGTCCAAAGCGCTGCACCGTGCATGAGCGGCGCAAGGGGCATTGTCGTCAGCGCCATGCCGTCGTTCACTCTTCCGACGAGCTCTTCAGGATTGGTAACAGCGCCATCGGCATGAAAGAATCCCCCTCCACCCAGCGCCGAGAAAAATAAGTGCTTGTGAGGCCACATCACCCCCTTGGGGTAACCGGTTGTGCCGCCGGTGTAGATGATGATCTGATCGTGATCGTGACGAACTGCATCGATGTCCGGGAGCACCGACTCAAGGACCCCTGTCAGGTTTTCACCAAGGCGAGCGCCGCCGACCTCCAGCAGAACCTCTGGACTGGACCCTTGTTTGCACGCTTGCTTAACGTCGTCTGAAAATTCACTGTCGAACAGCAAAGCTTTGACCTGTGAATCTTCATAAAGATAGCTTAGCTCAGCCGATGAATATCGATAATTCACATTGAAAGGCACAGCGCCAATTCGGCAAGCTCCGAAAAAGGCAGCAAGATACTCTGGTGAATTTGTCAGTTGCAGGCCAACGTTATCGTTCGCCCCCACACCTTTGGCCACCAGCAAACGGGCAATCCGATCGGCAAACTGGCTTAACTCCGTATAAGTCAGTTCAATCTCACCATGAACCAGCGCTGTTCTGTCTGGAACGGTGTCAGCAACAATCTGCAGGAGGTCTGAAAAATTGTAAGTTGACATTGTCAATCCTCTCTCGACATGTGATCTGCGACTCTTAACCCTGAAAACACACAGTCAGCGATGGACAGACCACTCATATAAAGCCATGACGGAATGCCTACCGCTGTCCTACCGGCAGCATAAAGCCCCTCGATATCATTGCCATCGTCATCTTTGACCTGACCTGTTTGTTCGTTCACGATCAGACCGCCCATTGTCAGAACGGTACAGGGTAGCAACCTGGCACCCAGGGAAACATCGATTAAGTGTAACGGCAGTTTTAATTCGTGCAGGTCACTTGCAGGTTTCCCGAATGGGTCAGCCTCACCGCTTTGGACAGCTGCAGATTGCGCTCTAAGCGTGTTACGCAAGACTATTTCATCAAACCCATAGTGGCCGCAGACTGCTTCAATAGATCGAAATTTCTTTTTCGCAAAAAGCATATTCAGAGCACCAAGTTGCCACTGGAAGGGCAATACTTTTGTTGGCCAGATCTGCCGCCAGGCTTGCCGCACCAAATCATCATCCAAAATCATCCATGCACTGCCACCCGCCTTGCGCACAATCGCTTCACCAATGGTCGCCCCGTAGGTTGATTCGTTAACGAATCGCGCTCCAGTCCCGTCTACTACAATACCGCGAGACCAGGCTTTAGGCGGGTTGATAAAACGCCAGGCTGTCGCCCTGTCCATATGCGCGGTCTTACCACCAACGGATTCACCGAGGCGTATGCCTGAGCCATTATCATCGGAGGTTCCAAGGGGCATCCCCGGCCGGAATTCAGGACAATGATGACGGACCATCTGACGATTGAAAATGAAACCACCGGCACTCAGGCAAACACCTTTTTTCGCGCCGAAACTAACCCAGACGCGCTCTTGCTCTTCTATCTGTTCCGCCCTTGCGAGTAGTCGTTCCGCCCAGCCATGAACGACTTTCGCACCCGGAAGAAAGAAGGGGTAGACAGCTTTAAGCGCGTTAGCGCGTGACTTGTACTTCCTATGCTCATGAAAAGCATCACTGTCCGGCGGAAGCTGCAAAGCTCTGACACCAATGACTCTGCCGCTTTCATCGCAGACAAGCTGCCTTGCTTCGGCGTTTGTACGAATTTCGACACCCGTCTCATCACATCGCTGCCTGAGTGGATCGTAAATCGAGCCACCCAGGTTGACCGCACTACGCCCGCGCTTTATCACCCCACGATGGCCCCGCGCAGCTGGGGTTGCGTCATTCATGTAATCGGGCAGTAGGGAATTATCAGAATGATAGAGAAAGTAATCGACATTGGGATAGGAGGTCTTCTCTTTCCAAACCGGCCCACTAAACCGAACTCCCTGCATCATCAACCATTCCAGATTATCAGCGCTCTGCTCGCAAAATCGTTGCAGGGTTTCATCTTTAACGATCCCCTGCGTTTCCAGCTTCAAGTAGTTGAACATGTTCTCCGGTGAATCTTCTTCTCCGTTGGCATGCTGGACGCTGGTGCCGCCCCCGGCATAGAAAACCCCACCACTGGCGCGGGTAGCGCCACCACCCTCGGCAGAGTCGAGCGCAATGACAGTCAACCCGTTCTGTCGGGCTTTTAACGCCGCCGTAACACCTGCGCCGCCTAGTCCAACGACGACAACATCTGCCTGTTCATCCCATTGCCGGATACCACCCGCAGATCTAACGGGAGCTTCGACTGCGGAATACCAGTGAGGGTCTTGGGGATTCATTCTCTTCTGTAATTTACATTATGCGTATTATTTTCCTATTATTTCGCGTTTTATGGAAGTTTAAAAGTATTCATATTGTCATATACACGTATTTTAGTTAACTTACCGGCCTGGTACACAGTCAGGAGTAACAGCATGCCAATCCCAAAAGTTGCACTGGTCACGGGCGCGACTCGTGGTGCAGGTAAAGGTATTGCCCTCGGTCTCGCGGCGAAAGGAATGACCGTTTACGTCACCGGCCGCTCGGGGCAGACCGCTACAGCAACCCTTAAGGGCGAAACGCTATCTGGAACTCTGGATGAAACTGTTGCAGCGATCAATGAAGCCGGTGGCATCGGCATTGGTATCACCTGCGATCATGGGGATGACGAGCAGACCCGACAGGTTTTTGAACAAATAGGGCAGGAACAAGACAGACTGGATGTTCTGGTCAACAACGCTGCATACATTCACGACAGCTTGATTGATCCCGGGGGTTTCTGGGAAAAGCCACTCGAGCTTGTTCGCATTCTCGATATTGGGTTGCGTTCTGCTTATGTCGCCAGCTATTACGCGGCACCGCTGATGATCACGAATCGATACGGTCTGATCACCTTCACTTCTTCCTTTGGTTCGGCCTGCTATATGCACGGCCCAGCTTACGGCGCTCAAAAGGTAGGTTACGATAAGCTGGCCGCTGACATGGCTATCGATCTCGAAAATGAAAATGTCGCTGCAGTTTCGCTCTGGCTTGGACCGCAGCGTACAGAAAGGACAGAAATCGTTTTGCGACACCGCGGCGAACAGTACGATGACTTTATGGCAGTTGCAGAAACACCGGAATTCAATGGGCATATCATTCACGCTCTGGCAACCGACGGGGCGTTAATGGAAAAGTCAGGTCAGACTCTGGTAACCGCAGAACTCGCAACCAAATACGGCATTACAGATACCGGAGGGAAACAACCACCGTCTTATCGCGATCAACTCGGCGAACCTCGAATTCCACACCCTGCTCGGGTTATTTAATCGAGCAATCAGCGAGGGCCGCCTGTCAGTACTTTCCTGCAGCGGAAACGGTTTTCGGCGCAGGCGACAGCCACTTAACCGTATAGATGCCATTGACCTTTTCCTGACGTTCCTGGGCTTCGCTTCGTGGGTTGTAAAATTGACCGTACCATTCACGGGTCTTGTGAAATGCACCATCACTCTTGATCTGAAGAATCTGGATAACCGGTTTTTTGCTCGCCCAGACCTCAAAATCCTGCGCAAAAGCAAGGCGACTGGACTCCTGAAATTCTCTTGAAGATGCTACGTCTTCTTCCGTTGGCTCAACATTGTCAACTTTCACCAATAATCCATGCCAGGCTTTCAGCGTTCCGTCTTCAACAGGCGTATGTGTAATGTACATGATGGCACTATAAAGTCCTGACATTCTTGAGAGCAGGATACCGGGTCCCGTGTACCAGGTATCGGTCTCCAGCATGTCGGCGCCCTGAGTCAGGGTCTTATGTCCACCACCCTGCCTCTGGATAGCAACGTGATCGCGGAACTCATTTTCAAAGTACTCGAGTGTGGAGCCATGAATCGGCCCCAGATGACCGCAGTCGCAAATATTGTCCATGATCTCCTGTGGGTGTGAAGGCAACTCTCCCAGATGGTCGATCTTCCAGCGCACCCAATGCGGTTCATCCCACTCGGGCAGATCAGGCAGGTCGTACTCGGGCTTACCGCCCTCCGGGTCATACCAGACGTAAACACAACCGTATCGCTCCACAACTGGCCAGGTTTTGATACGCGCGGATGCCGGAATCGGCCCGTCATGATATGGGATGTCATCGCACTGGCCTTCGGCATTGAAGCGCCAGCCATGATAAGGACAACGAATCGAATCGCCTTCAATTTGACCATCGAGCACGACATAAGACGTCGTGTTTTTCGCGATATGGGTCCCCATATGCGGGCAATAGGCATCCATCAGAATGAGGTTGCCAGTCTCACCACGATACAGCGCAAAGTCCTGGCCAAAATATCGCAACGCAATCGGTGTATCCCCAACTTCGTCTGCGACTGCAATCATGAACCAGCCACGGGGATACTGAAAAACCCCAAGGCCATATTCTTCTGTCGTTGCCATAACTACCTCATTGTATTTTTCATTAGTAAAACGTCAGACCACCCAGAATATCCTGCCCCAAACCTGCCCCAAACCCACTCTGTGTATACCAGAGCTGAATCTACTAAAAATCTAAATCTGGTGATAAGGCAACACCGTCAGTCTCACGTTATAGTTATTTTATGTCAATATTTTTGCGATTTTAGTTAACAGGAAGCTCTTAATATTCCTATTTGCACATTTTTAATCGAAAATATATCGAAAACGATGCCAGGAAACACCAGGGGTGACGCTGCATCCTCGCCAGGTTAATTTTTTCATCTGCAGATGGGAATGATCCAAGCCAACTTTCAGTATCGCGCTTCGCCCAAAGATAAGACAACTGACTTGGACTCAGCGCCTCAAGCGAGTCTTCCAACCGGCCGCGCTCGGCTTGATATTACGCTATGCCCTGTGTACGGGGGAATTATGTGTAGGGGAAACTATGTGT
>DTZW01000422.1 GCA_012961165.1 Gammaproteobacteria bacterium
ATCATTGGCTGGGTTGTGCTCATTTGCCTTGTATTCAGCATCCTTGAATGTATGTTGATCCTGCCAGCACACCTAGCCCATAGAAAAACTGAAGGCTACTTTCTGGAAGGCACGCCCCTTGTAGAAGGCTGGATAAAATTCCAGGGCAAGTTCTCGGGAGCACTTGAGTCCTTTGCGACAAACACCTACAAGCCCTTTCTTGAGAAAACACTGGAATGGCGTTGGGTAACATGGGCTGTCGCAACAGCAGTCCTAATCACATCAATAGCACTGATCGCAAGTGGCCGGGTAATATTCCAGTTTTTCCCTGCTGTTGAGGGGGACAGAATCTTCGCGACCCTGACAATGCCGGAAGGAATCAATGTTGAGTACACCGAGGAAGCTGCACGTCAGCTGGAACTCGCTGCTTTTGAAACCGCAAAGGAGGTTAACGCTGACCTGGGATTCGATAGAGACAGTTCAGTTATCCTTCATACTTTCCAATCCATCGGAGTCAAAGCGGCTCGCAGTACCGGTCCTCCCATGAGGACGGCCGGTGGCAGCCATCTTGCCGAGGTAGTACTCGATCTCGTTCCATTCAAGGAGAGGCCAGGCTGGAATACAAACAAAATCGCAGACAAGTGGCGAGAGAAGACAGGTTCTGTGACAGATGCCGTTGAACTGCAGTTCACCACTGCAACATTCAGTGGCGGTGATGCACTGGCGCTTCAACTAAAAGGCCGGGATATCGAACAGCTGAAGCGTGCTGCCCTGTACTTACGCACAGAACTTGGACGATATCCCGGGGTAATGGATCTAACAGATTCATTCCGCGCAGGTAAACAAGAAGTTAAACTGGACATCCTGCCGGAAGCCAAACCGCTTGGCCTAACCCTCAACGATCTTGCACGCCAGGTTCGCCAGGCTTTTTACGGTGAGGAAGCGCAGCGGATTCAGAGAGGTACCGACGACGTTCGGGTCATGGTTCGTTATCCTGAGAAAGAACGGCAATCCCTGGGTAACCTTGAGAACATGAGGATTCGTACAAGCGAAAATATAGAGGTGCCCTTCTCTACTGTTGCCAAGGTCATTTACGGTAATGGCTTCAGCGCAATCAACAGGGAAAATCAACAACGGGTCATCGATGTCAAGGGCGATGTGAATCGCTCCATTGTGACCCCGGAAGAAATCATGGCTGCGGTTGAAAAAGCAGTCTGCGCCAAAGGCACCAGCTTCGGCAGCCGGGAAAGCCGATGCTACAATGCCGACTTCCCTGGCGTCGCATTTAATATCTCCGGTGAACAGCAAGAGCGTAACAAGGCACTCGGTAGCATGATCGCCACCGTACCACTTGCCCTGATGATCATATTCGCTCTGCTTGCAGTTCCACTAAGGAGCTACATGCAGCCACTGGTGATCATGAGCGTCATTCCTTTTGGTGCAGTTGGCGCTATCGTTGGCCATTACATTATGGGTTGGGACCTAATCTTCTTTTCATTGCTGGGCATCATTGCGCTTTCCGGCGTTGTCGTGAATGCCTCGCTCGTCCTTGTTGACTATATCAACAGGCAAAGACGAGCAGGCGTTCCATTATTTGAAGCCGTCTCCACCGCCGGTGTGGTTCGATTCAGGCCAATAATCCTGACATCGGTCACAACCTTCGTGGGGCTGGTTCCACTGATGACAGACAATGACCCGGAAACGTTTATGTTCATCCCCATGGCCATCTCGCTGGCGTTCGGTGTACTGTTCGCCACCGTGATCACACTGTTCCTGGTGCCAAGCCTCTACCTGATGCTTGATGATTGGTTAAGGTTCTGGGGACTCAATGATAACGCCGACCCTGCATTGATCGTGCACAACGACCCGAAACGCAGCACGGCCTATTAACCTGCAATAAAAACAATAGTCTGGCTTGCTCCTGTTGGACCGTGCTGTCTTACTGAAGCTATTGGCTCGTCAAAGCGTCTCGAGGTATGCTTAAGGAATCCTCTTAGATGTGAGCATTGATATGAAATTTGGCGTTTTCTACGAGCATCAACTACCACGACCCTGGACTGATAGCAGCGAACATCTGCTTATGAAGCAGTCACTCGATCAGATCGCGCTGGCTGATCAGCTCGGATATGACTATGCCTGGGAAGTTGAACATCATTTTCTAGAAGAATATTCTCACTCTTCTGCGCCGGAAGTTTTCCTCGCAGCGGCGAGCCAGAGAACGAAAAACATCAGGCTTGGCCACGGCATCATCCAGCTCACGACTAACCATCCAGCGAGGGTAGCTGAGAAAGTTTCCACACTCGACCTGGTCTCGGACGGCCGAGTTGAACTCGGGCTGGGCGAAGGCTCCAGCGTCACGGAACTTCACCCTTTCAATCTGCGTTTCAGGGACAAGAGAGAAATCTGGGAGGATGCTGTTAAGTGTGTCCTGCCGATGTTCTATAACCATGCCTGGCAATATGACGGAGAGTATTTCAAATTTCCCTTACGAGCAGTAGTTCCAAAGCCCCTGCAAAAACCTCACCCACCTTTATGGGTCGCCTGTTCGCAATTGGATACAATAAAATACGCCGCCCACCGAGGCATGGGCGCGCTGTCATTCAAGTTCGTAGACCTCAACGCAGCAAACGCCTGGGTCAATGCCTATTACAATACTTTCACCCGGAACCAGGAAAAACTAACTGACTACCAGAGCAATCCAAACATTGCTGTCGTCGGAGGGTTCATGTGTTGCGAGACCGACGAAGAGGCCTGGGAAAAAGCAGATGGCTGGACCTTCTTTCAATTTGCATTGCAGCTCTACAACAAGGAAGGACCATTCGAACCTGGAACGGTGAATTTTTGGGACAAATACCAGGAATGGAAGCAAACCCCCGCAGGACAAAAACGTTCAGGCAGTGAACTGATTGGCTCGCCTGAAACGATTCGCGAGAAATTGCTCGAACTGGAAGCTGCGAATGTTGATCAGGTTATTCTGCTCAACCAGGCAGGCAAGAACACCCACAAGGACATCTGCGACAGCCTGGATTTGTTTGCCCGCGAGATCATGCCAGAATTTCACGCCCGTGAAGATGAGCACCAGCAATGGAAATCTGCCGTTCTCGCAGGGGAATTAGAACTTGAAGATATTGATACTGACCCGTTTAACTTCAGGACCCGTCAAACACCCAGCCAGAAGTCCAGTAAAACCGAAATCAAAGCCGATATAATTGCAGGTACGGTTGGCCGTCCTGACAGCCTGTCGACGAATTAACCGAGGATAAAATATTTCACAATATCATACGGTTAGGGTAATAACCTACCAAACTACCTTCACAATAGCTGGCATTACGAGCCCGGTTATTCATTAACATCTGACAACACTGGAGTCCATTGACCGGATCGAGGCCATAGCACCTAAACTGCTAAGCAATGGCAGCAGGACTGCCCCATCTGAATTGCTGCCACCAGTTGCCAGGACTTTTGTGAATCCAGGACTGCTGTCAAATAGCTACTGATCACAAATAGCAACGAACTGATTCTGACGGCTGTCTTTCAGTCCAAGGTTCTCATATCTAGCCCACAACAGCGTATCATCCGAAGTCGTATAAAAGTCAGGACTCTCATGATACTCAGGACACAACGCCTTAATCGCCTTTCTGAGCCTTTTGTTCAGTGAGGGTACCGCATAAGAGGGATTCAATGCTTCATCCCAATAATCGTTAATGTGGTCGGCGAAACTGAACGGTCTTTGCTGCGCATAAGTATCGCCATCTAACATCAAGATCGCTGTCTTACCCTCGACAACATTGTCTTCAAACAAGCTCTGGTAAAAACGCCAGCCCTCGTAGTTAGCGACAAGATCAGCGTTCGAAAACAATCCGGTTGTTAATTCGCCATAAATCCATCGTTCGGCGAACCAACCTTTTCGCAACAGCTTTTCCCGCGGTTCACCACGCAGTTCCCGCCTGTAGTATTTATATCCCTGGGAAACAAAGTGGCCGAATTTATCTGAACCAACCATGACTCCATTGACTCGAAATGATCGACCAACCCCAAAAATAAAGCTCACGCGTGAAGCCCAAAATGGCATTCCTTGGTAGACGCTATCACGCCGAGTCTGGTCGTATTTTTCAACTTCAGGAGATTTAGCAGCCCAGCGCTCAATTTTATCAGCCCAATACAAACCGCCAATCTCAAAATAGATAGCGTTCGCTATACTCGATTTGGTACGAGGCGCGTTCTTTCGCGCAAGAATGTCCTGAATAGCCTTATTCACGGCCCCGTCCAACAAATCGAGAGAGTCAGAAATGTCTTGTGTTCGATTGGTGTACTGGTCGGATTCGTATGCACTGGCCCCGCTGCTGAAGACCAGTAATAAAACAAAAAAAATCATAACGGGCTATTTTCATTGAACCCGACAACATTACAATGTTTACGGGCGGGCTTCGACCCAAAAGTCGCCTGCTTCACCCCGACCAGGCTCTCAAGAGACTATATTTACGCTGGAGGTTGGGGGCGCCAGATGAAATTCTGTTAACGAGAAGTTAACATTTATCTCGCCATAGAGAAGAATTCATCGTTTGGCCGCATGCTGGTCAGATTAGCCATTCGGTTGCTGAGCGCAAAAAATGCAGTGATGGCACCAATGTCCCACACATCTTCCATGCTGAATCCCTGCGCCCTAACCTTCGCAATGTCTGCGTCTGACACCTCACCTGAAGAACTGGCAACTTTCAGAGCGAACTCCAGCATAGCGTCTTCCCTCAGCGTCAAGTCGGCCTTCCGGTAGTTAATGGCTACCTGATCTGATATGAGTGGGTTCTTTGCCCTGATTCGGAGAATCGCTCCATGGGCAATCACACAATACTGGCAATCATTAACCGCAGAGGTAGCGACCACGATCATTTCACGTTCCGCTTTTGACAGGCCAGAGTCTCCTTCCATCAGCGTGTCGTGATAGGCCATAAAAGCACGTAGTTCCTCGGGCCGATGCGCCAGGGTCAGAAATACATTCGGGACGAATCCCGTCTTCTCCTGTATATCTATAATTCGATTTCGCAAATCTTCGGGGATCTGCTCCAGGCTCGGAACCGGGAATCTACTGATTGGTTTTTCCATTTGAATTGCCTTCAGGATTGTTGAAACTGGTATCCATAATAACTTGCAATGGCTAATCCCGCCGCCACACTCGTGAATGGGTCGTGCTCAGTCACCTTGCCCGGGAATTGCTTTTCCAGCAAGCTCTTCACCGCTGCGATCTGGGACGACCCGCCGGTTCGAATCACAATATCGATGTCTGCCCTTCCCCTACCTGAACGCTGCAAGACTTCTTCGGTGACATTTTCGATACGCCCAAGCATATCTGTCATAATTTGCTCGAACTGGTCTCTTGTAAAAGGAACTGCCAGATCAAGCTCAGGTACATCGATGACGGTTTCTTCGACGTTCGACAGGGCTGCCTTTGCATCCTTAATTGACTGGAACACGAGGTAACTGAAGTTATGAGTAATCAGTTCAAGCAACCGCTCAAACTTTTCCTTGCCCTGACCTCCCTGGGCAATGCGATCGATAATTTTTGACCGGTACTGGTTCTGGTTAAGAATATAGGTGACGGCCCAGTTCAACAACTTGTCTTCATATTCCTCAAAGGGAAAGTCATTTTCAATCAAACGACCATCTTTAACCCTTGACCAGGTTTCCCCCTTGCCAAAGTGCGGAAACAGAAGCTCTCTAAAGATTAGCTGATCGATGTGATCGCCACCCAATGAGATACCGGACGTTGAGAGCACATCAAAACTTGTCCCTGAATACTCCACTACACTTAGATCAAGTGTGCCTCCACCAAAATCGACTGTCAGGACACAACCGCTGTCAGGAGACTGCTCGTCGTGACGATAACTCAAGGTTGCAGCAACCGGTTCAGGATAAAACGTCATCTTATCGATACCGGCATGGCCGCATGCTTCTGAAAGTCTATCAAAGGCAAGGTTGTTTCTGAGGTTCTCATTGCCTTCAAATAACACCGGGTGGCCAAAGTGAATGTCAGCGAGAGGCTCAGCCAGACTTTCCTCTATCGCCTCACGAATTCGCAAGAGTATTGGGGTAATTAACGCCACTATTCGGAACGGATGATCAAACACCAGGAGGCGCCTTATCGAACTATTACCCAGTAAACGTTTCACCCCCCGGAATAACCTTCCGGGCATTCCGCGATCAACCCAGGGTTGGCCGTAGACACTGGACGTTTCAGTTTCAGCTTCGGAATGAGGATCGGCTGAATTAGCTTCAGAGGTAACCATACTGGCTTTCGCGATCACTTCGGAGGTCAACTCGACAATCCGGTCACGATTCTCATCGATATACTGGGCGACCGCTGCTTCCCCCGTCAGGGTGATCAGTTCACGATCCAGATGCATCGCGGTAGGCATTATCGCAGCGCATTCTTCGAGTGGTATCATGCGCACCTGCTCGCCATCGTACCACGCGGCAGCGCTGTTTGAAGTACCGAAATCTAGACCTACGCCAATCATATGCTGTTGATTTTAAACACTTTTTAAAATTACGTGAATTAACGCAAGCCGCCATTAAGGCACATTTTGAGGACGTTTTCTAGAGGGTACAGGCAATCTTTGACATTCCCCTTAGCGGGGCTGTTGGCAGAAATAGTATTAGGGGGTCTCTGGGTTAATTTCCAGCGTTTCAAGCAATCGACCAGTGCTTGCCAGAACTCTGTAGCGAGCCAGCAGAGCGATATGATCCCCTGACACTTTTGAAATCTGCGCTCTGAGCAATTCGTTCTGAACATCCAACAAATCCAGGAGAGTTCGCTTACCGAGTGTCAATTGCTCGATGTAAACACTAAGGACTTCTTCCGTCGATTTCACATGGGCATCCAGGTATTCAAGCCTCACCAGAATATCCTGTAGTTCATTCCATATTACCGTTACATCCTCTTCTACGGCACGCTGACTACTGCGAACACTCTCCCTGAGTGCAAACTCGCGGGCTTCGGCTTCGTTTAGCCGCGCACGATCGGCACCACCGCGATAGATGTTATAGGTCATCCTGATGACGGCAGATTCATCATCATTCGCACCTACAGAACCATCGGTATCATCATTTCGAGTTGCGCCAATTTCCAGGTCAAACCGGGGGAAGAAAACTCCTTTCGCTTGCCTCCTTCCTGCGATCGATGCTTCAAGTTCTGCTTCTACCGCTTTAAGCCGCGGATTATTAGCGAGCGCAATTTCAAGAGCCTGTTCCAGTGTTCCCGGAACGCCGCCAACAGCTTGAGGCAAGCTCAGCATCTTCGGGCGCTCACCGACTACGCGATAGAACTCTGCAATTCCGTTTTTCGCGTCCCTTTGTGACAGCAGGACATTAGATTTAGACTGCGCTCGCCTACCACGGGTCTGCACGACATCAACCTTGGTACCCACACCACTTTCAAACCGTTCAATGATCTTTCCAAGTGTTTCTTCGTGGTACCCGAGATTTTCCTCTGCGAGTCTAACGACGACAGCCCTTCGAAGAGATTCAAGATAAACCTGAATGGCACGTAAGCTGATATTTTCCCGGGTACTGACCAATCGAGCGAGAGCAGCATCAACCAGAGCAGATTGTTGCTTAACCAGATTTCTTGTCGACGAACCATCAAAGATAAGTTGGGTAAGGCGAATGCTCCTCTCTGCCCGAGTCAGAGATAAGTCACCGTCGCCCAGAGCGCGAGTTGTGGTGTTATTAGATCTTTCCCTGCCACCCGCGAGCACAATATCCAGCCTTGGGAAATAGCCTCCCCGAGCCTGGTTCTTCAACTCTTCTGCCGCCCTCACACCGTAGTGACTAGCGAGTACATCCGGGTTTGTTCGCAGTGTCGCCCTTATCGCCTCGTCCAACGTCTGAGCTGAGGCGCATGGAACAATTAGACCAAGAACCAGCACATACGGCACGATCGCCGAATGTATAAAAACTTTTCTTAAAGAAAGTGACACTCTCGAAACCTTCATAGATTCACCTGTTTATCGGAAAAAATACTAAAGCATAGGGTGCCAAAAGTCGAACTATTGAATAGTAATTCCTGCAGACTCATAGCTACCAACGATCATAAATGCCGACCAAATGTATGGATATCCCCATTCAGGGGAGTCAATCATCGCTATCTGCGTGTCACGCAAGGCTTCACGGGCTGGATTGCCATCAAGGAGCCTGTCATAAAAGTCTGTCATCAAAGCCTGGGTTCCCCCGTCACTGACTTCCCACAAGGAACTGATGACCTCAGCGACACCGGCTTCCTGGAACGATCTACGCAGGCCATAGACACCTTCGCCTTCATGAATTTCACCAAGGCCGGTTTCACAAGCAGAAAGCACGACCAGCTTTGTACCCGAAAGGTTAAGCCCCAACACTTCGAGTGCCGTTAGCACGCCGTCATTAACGGTATCGATATCACCGAGGAACTGCGCGTTCGTATTGATACCTGCAAAAGCCAGCCCGGCTCGTAAAAGAGGATTGTCACCCGGGGGCGGAACCTGGATTTCTGAAGACCGCTGCATCTTTAGAAGCCTTTTCCGAAGTGTGTCATCCGCCTCGAGGAAAAAACCGTGAGTAGCAAGGTGTAATATTTCCGGAGACTCAGTTATCTCTGCCAACACCCGCTCCTGAGCCTGTTCACCAAAGAAAACGTCATTTACATGTTCGTTGGCTACAAGCTGGTCCGTAATCTTTCTTCCTTCTTCTTCTGCGCCAGGTAGTGGCGCGAAGTTCAGGCCACGCAACCCGCCACCAGCACCCCGGATACCAAGCTTCATTGCTGCAGAACGGCGACCAGCTGCAACTTGCAGTTCTTCTGCACCCACCACCTGGTCCGAGTTGTAGTCGGGTCCTGCCAGAATCACATACGCCCCCAACGACAACTGATCGTCATTCGGTAAGAGGTCTCTGCCAGAAGTTAGAATATGAACGTCGGTTGTCTGGATGAGGTATTCCTCATCGTCATTCATGAGTGCGTTGAAAGGCAGGATATTCAACACCCCGTCAGGTATCAGGTAGACATATTCAAGCTCGCCAATGCTTTCCCGAATCGGCGCCCACACCAGCTCGTATGCAAGTTGTCCCGCTTCAATGATCTCATCGTCATCGGCCAGGTCATCCTGGATTATCGAGCGATATTCGATCACCGATTCCTCCATTGCACCCCGGTCTGAGAACTCAATAAGGTCGTAGCTGATCTCTCCACCCTGATTGACAATCACCCCGGCAAGCACACGGGGTTCATCGCCTTCGCTATACATCATAATATCAACCAAGGCGGTATCCTCTGCGAGAGAATCCGCAAGCGCGTCTGCGTTAGTACCGGCAATAGATGAGCGATAACGCACGCTGGCGCGACCTAGCTCAGCCTGCAGGTCGTTAACCCTAAGTTCCAAATCATAGAGAGCTGCTGCATGGCGTCCCTGGGTATCCACTGTGGGCCCGGAAAGCGTTAACGACGCGAGTGTCCTTCGGGCGAGTTCAAGTTTAGCTGAAATAGAGGCTAGCCCTGGGTCAGTTGACAGCTGTGCTACCTGCTCGATCTCCGAGGTAATCTTCAGCAATAGCCCCTTTCTTTGGAGACTTGCCTCGATCGCCTTTTTGCCGCGAATTGGATCTGTAATTGAAGCCAACAATCTCAGGTAATCATCAAGTTCAGGTCTATGAAGCCGGATATAGCCTTCACGTGCGTTTTCTCCTGTCACCCACAACATGCGGTCCAGGAACACACTGCGCCTGGCAAGCCCCTCTTCCCTGAGCTCAAGCGCCACGGAAAATTTACCTGCAGCCTCTTCAACCCTGGCCAGGTTGTTCAGCGCTTCAAACGTATAAGGATGCTGTTCGCCAATTTCCTGTTCTGCAATTTCCAGGGCTTCGGTGAGTTCTTTGCGGGCGTCATTAAGCCTTCCCTGATCAAGGTATATTGATCCCAGATCGATCATGGAGCGAATAGTATCAATATGTCGTCCCCCTAACGATATCCTTCGGGTAGCCAGTGCAGCCGTAACCTGCTGCTGCGCCTCATCCAGCCGCCCTAGCTTCTGGTAAACCCGCCCCAGGTTGTTGCGGCTTTTTAATGCATCCTGATGATCTGCGCCAAGGACAATACTCCAACGCTCTACCAGATCTTCGAACATCACCGCAGCGGCTTCATACTCTTCCATCATCATGTAAAGGTAAGCCAGGTTATTCTGCATACCCATAGCATCCGGATGATTTTCACCCAGCGATTCGGAGATATGTTCATAACTGGTGTCGTATAGGGGTTCTGCTTCCCTGAAGTTTCCCTGGCTCTCATGCAGTAACGCCAGATTGTTACGGGTCCGCGCCGTCTGCGGGTGTGACATCCCCATGGCGACCTCCATACCACCCAGGGCTTGTTCGAGCACAGGTTCCGCGTCATCGTAAAAACCTAACTGCTCATAAATATTACCCAGGTTATTCATCGCAACAAGCGTAGTGGGATGATATTCACCCCCTATTTCAAACATGGCGAGCATGGTTTCTTCAAAAATCCTTTCTGCGTCTTCAAACCTGCTTTTACGCTGATAGACGGCACCCAACTCAAGTAACGCGTTGTAATATTGTACGGGATTCTCCCGCCAGGCCAATTCGCCGTACCCTACAACATCCTCTGAGACTAACTGCGCGCTATCCAGTTCACCTTCACTGGCCAGGACCCGGGCCAAATAATTCTTACCGACAAAACTAAGATCAGTTGCGCCAATCTGGCGTGCTGTCAGGATCAAGCCAGATAACTTATCTTTTGAGGCCTGGTATTCACCCCTTTCCCAATAAATATCAGCAAGATCGACCTGAATCCGAATCGCAAACTCTGAAATGCCGTTTGTGGAATCCGCCAAATTCCGGGCAGTGGCTATTAGTAATTTCTCGGCTTCATCCAGACTCCCTGTATTCCGGTTCAGTCTCGCAAGCCGAGACTGACACTCCAGCGTTTCAGCGTGGTACGCACTGTAGTACTGGGTATAGACACCGCACACCACAGACAGGAGTTCTTCCGCTCTACTGTTATCTGCGGCATCGGTCAGGGTATCGACTTCACTTAACCTCGATGCCATCGTCAGACTGTGTGCGACACCGATTTCTGATTCGTAATTCGCTGTGATGAACTGCTTCATTGCTTCGGCTTCTTCGAACGCCTGGGAAGCGTTAAAAAGCTCTGCCATAAG
>DTZW01000423.1 GCA_012961165.1 Gammaproteobacteria bacterium
ATTCAGCGCGCGCCGGGTCGTAGTCGACACTTTCCGCGGCAACGGTTTCTTCTTCCTGCATAACACCGTGCTGTTTCAGGGTGGCAGCGAGATCTGCACCCGCAGGCATATTGAAAGGTTGCGCCACGCGTGCCAACTCTTCCCCGGTTGGTTGCCCCGGCCGGATGCGGAGAATTTTGCCCTTGGATGAGTCCGTTAGGGCATACAAGAAACCATCGGGGCCGGCTTCCACCGAGCGGATACGTTCATTGAAGTCCGCCAATAAACGTTCTTCGTGCAGGAGCTTGCCATCGCGAATTCTTAGCCGCCGGATTGCCTGGCCGGACAGTGCGCCGATGAACAGATCACCCTGCCAGGCCGGGAATGCACTGCCGTCGTAATAAGTAAGACCCGAGGGAGCGATCGAAGGACTCCAAACCACTACCGGATCAACGTACCCGGCTGCCGTCTGCTGATCCGACATCGCCCGTCCAGAATAGTCAAAACCCCAGCTCAACAACGGCCAACCGTAATTTCCGCCTGCTTCCAGCAAGTTCAGTTCATCGCCTCCCAGGGGTCCGATGTCCAAAACCCATAGTTGGTCATCCTCGTCCAAAGCAAAGCCCCCCGGCGATCGAAATCCGGTCGCCAACAGTTCTGGTTTAGCATTGGAATCGGCGACCGCAATCGCGTTGTCATTCGGGACCGAGCCATCCCGATTAATTCGAATGATTTTGCCGATGTGTCCATCGACGCGTTGCACCATGCCGCTACCGGGTTGGCCGCTCGACCCGATTCCGACGATCAGTGACTTATCTTTAAGAAATTGAATGCGTGTGATGTTCGGCCCGCCGGTTGGCGCGGGCGGAGACGTACTAAACAGTTCCTCGCCATCAACCAGCCGGTTTCCCTCTAACCTGGCGCGATAGACGACGCCGATCCTGGCCGTTGCCGTGCCCCGGGTATAGGTGAGATACAGGTACGGGCTGGTCTCAAAATCCGGATCAATTTTTATGTCGAGCAAACCATCGTAAGGACTGGCTGACATCACTTCCGGTACCCCTTCAAGTTCTGCGACAATCGCACCGTTACGCACTACTTTAATCTTTCCGAACCGCTCGGTGAGTAACAGTGTGCCGTCAGGGAGCCAGGTCATCTCCCATGGGAAATTCAACTGGGTAACATAGTCTTCGACCCAGTATTTTTGTTCGAAAGCACCCGCTTTGGTCTCGCCAGGCTCTTCGGAAGAACAACCGATAAGCACCAAAAGAATTGAGGTAAGAAGGGCCGTTCGAATTCTTTGCCTAGTCATATATTTTTTTTGTTTCCCAGGTCAGATTTCGTGGTGATAGTTGCGCGCCATACTTTGTGTTGATTGTTTTGCATTGATCCTTCGTGCCGCTACATTAACGTAACAATTTTCAATTGTCATAGTGATTCAATTCGTTCTTTGCGAGCCTCGGCAAGAGGGTCCCGAAGAGCCCAGTGCCCAGTGCCCAGTGCCTGGCTAATAATAACGGTTCACGATTGAGGAAATTGTGTGACAGTTTCCCGTAGCACTGTTGCGGCCTGCTTGTTGGCACTGGAAATGGTGCCCATGCCGCCACGCAATTGATTGATATCCCCGATTAACGGCCAAACTGCGTGTGCTTCCCTGTGAAAGGGTAGTTTTTCCATCTCGATAAACCAGCGCGTGATGTTCGGGTACTTTTTATAGTCAGTGCAATTAGCGTACTTTTGCTGATTTTGCCCTAGCTCTTCATAGGCGCTGATATCGGCTAGCGTCACTGTTGGACCGGCAATAAAAGCTGAGTTAGCCAACATGCGGTCGATGATTTCGAGTGCGTCGTTTACGACTCGTGAATTATTCTGTAAACCAGCAAATGTGTTGCGCCTGAACCAGGTTTCGTCAGGGTTTTCCACCTCGAATACGGCGGGCCAGAGCGCTCGACTCCATTGAACGACCACCTCTCGCGTATTGCGATGGTGAAAGTGAAGATACTGATTAACCTTTGCGCGGGCGACCAGGTCCGCTGGCCAAAGGTCGTTCCAGCCATATTTCTCGCATAAATAGATCAGGATCGCGTGACTTTCCCAAAGTACGACGCCGTTATCATCGATGGCAGGGATAGTTCCGCGTGGATTCACGGCGGTTAAGTATTCCGGCTGCTTCGCGGCCTTGTTTTGGCTCGTCATGACAAATTCGAACGGTAATTTTTTCATCAAGCAAGTCCACGCAACAGCGCGGACGGGTTGAGAGTTGGGCACACCATATAGCTTTAACATTGATCACACAGGCCGCTAATGTTCTAGATCTCCAGGACTTTATACGGGAGAAGTCGTGAGCTGTCGATGCAATGCGCAGCACACTGGCCAGTAGAGAGCTGATCATCGCCCATGTAGTGACTGACCATCGCTCTTGGCAGATCACTATCGCCCGAAGATGGTGTGCCCGAAGATGGTGTATCGCGACTGGCTGGAATATGTGTATGCTCTGACAACTAAACGGAATAACCCCAGCGCTTTTCGGCTGCGATCGCCAGTTCATAGGCTGGTATTGAATAATCAGTGCAGAATGGAAATAAGCCAATTCTCATCGTTCCAGTCCTTCACCGGCGGAATGCATCGACTTGTGCTATCACGGTAAAAAATAAGGATCGGTTATGCATGATTTAAGAATTGGCGTTTGTTACGACTTTCGCAATCCACCGGATTCCGGGGTTGCACATCAATCGCTATATAGCGAAATATTGGAGCAAGTAAAGTGGCTTGACCAGATTGGGGCTGATTTGGTGTGGTTTACGGAACATCACTTTGTTGATGATGGCTATCTGCCCAGCTGGATACCGGTGGCTGGCGCAATGTCTGCGGTCACCAGTCACGTTCGGTTTGGGACTGACATTTGCCTGGCGCCGTTCAATCATCCACTTCGCCTGGCTGAAGACCTTGCTGTGCTCGATAACCTGTCAGGCGGCCGGGTCGAAATAGGTCTTGGTATGGGATACGCGCCGCACGAGTTCCGGGGCTTTGGATTCCCGGTTAGCCGTCGGGTATCGCTGATGAATGAGGCCATTGAAGTGCTGCAGCATTGTTTTACCGGTGAAAAATTCAGCTACAGTGGAAAGCGTTATCAATTTGAAGACGTCATTATCACGCCCGGGTACGTGCAGGACGATGGTCCACCTCTTTGGGTTGCTGCGATGTCTGAGGCGGGCGCGCTGCGCGCTGCTCATTACAACACTCATTTTTTACCCCAGGGTTTAAAGGCCATTTCCTTTGATCCCTGGGTAAATGAACTTGAGGGTAGTGGGAGGCAAACCCGTGATTATCGTGTCGGCATTATCCGTAGCATCCTGGTGACAGATGACCGCAACACTGACTGGCCCCTGGTTCGGGTCGCGGAAAAATATCGAATGCAATTGTACCAGCGATTTTTTAGGGAAAGTGGTGAAGGCTTTGGCGACAGCGGCGAGCCGGTGCCCCAGACTTGGATCGTTGGCAATGAAGATGAGTGTGTTGAGCAACTGGTCGATTTCATCACTAAATTTGGCGTGACGGATATTGTTACCATGGCAGTCCCGCCCGGGATGCGGGCAGAACAGATGACCGACAGTTTACAAATGTTGTTTACGCGTGTCGCACCGCGCGTAAAGGCTTTGATCGCGCAATAGCGCCTGATCTCGGCAGGTAGGCGATGTCTGCGCGCTTTTCAGTCACTTGCGGTCCGCGTGGCGCTCAGTTAGAAAAACGCGCGTCAGTGAGCCTCGTTCATTTAGCTGTCAATTTATTTTTAAAATTGGCGAAAATACACGGCATTCTTCAATCGGTCGAAATACAGGCTAATCTTATTGCCATAGCTGGACGTATGGTTTTGCTTAAAACCTCTATTTATATAGGAGTTTTACGTATCCACGGCATTTGGGTACAGTGACTTACGAAGCCATGCTAAAAGGATCCGAAAAATGACCACTGCCTCTGCTCAGATTCGCGCCAGTTTAGATCATCCCTTAATCGACGGGGATTCCCACATTATTGAATACACACCAGTTCTCATGGACTACATCAAGCAGTCTGGCGGCGGCGATGCTGTGGCTGATTTTCGTTCGAATATGCGCGGTGGACGAACGGGTCCTGGCTGGTACCAGATGAACTGGGAAGAGCGGCGAGATTCGCGGTCGATCAGGGCGCCCTGGTGGGCTCTACCTACAAAAAACACGCTGGATCGTTGTACGGCGATGTTACCCAGGCTTTATCACGAGAGGATGGACGATTTTGGTCTGGATTATGCGGTGTTGTATCCGACAGTAGGCCTTGGCTTTCACAGTATCCCTGACCAGGAATATCGCCAGTTAGCTTGTCACGCGTATAACGAATACGCCGCTGCAGCCTATGATGAGTATGGAGATCGAATGACGGTGGCTGCAGTCATTCCCATGCATACACCGCAAGAAGGTATCGCGGAACTGGAGCATGCGCATTCGCTCGGATTGAAGGTTGCGATGATTCCATCTTTTATAAAACGTCCGGTACCACGAGTGGCCAGGGAATATCCTGAGCTCTCAAACGAAGTGTTCTGGTTGGATAACTTCTGCATTGACAGCGAGCACGATTACGATCCTTTCTGGGCAAAATGTGTCGAACTTGGATTTCCCGTTGCCGCGCATTCCGGCGGCATGGGTTTCCATGATCGAAGCTCAATCTCTAATTACATGCACAATCATATGGGACACTTTGCGGCGGCGGGCGAGGTGCTGGCCAAGGGCATGCTAATGGGCGGCGTTACCTACCGATTCCCTGATCTAAGAGTTGCCTTGCTGGAAGGCGGCGCTATAAACGGTGCACGCCTTTACGCAGATATTGTAGGGCGATGGCAGAAACGTAATCGGCTGGGACTGGAAAATCTAAACCCTGCAAACATAGACATGGCCACGGCAAAGGAGCTGTTCGAGAATTATGGTGACAAGGCAACGCTAGCGAAACTTGAGCAATTATCGATGACTTTGGGTGTCGGTGGTCATGATATCCCAGTGGATGTCCGTGATGACTTTAAGGCAATGGGTATAGCAAAGGCGGAAGACATTCGGGACCGGTTCATTCCCAACTTCTATTTCGGTTGCGAGTCTGACGATCCTTTGGCCTTCACAGCTTTCAATCGAAAGGCCAATCCCTTTGGAGAGCAAGTACGAGCCATTATGAGTTTTGACCTTGGTCACTGGGATGTGTTGGATATGGGGCACGCGGCGGCTGAGGCATATGAGCAGCTGGAGCACGAACTTATTACTGAGGAAGATTTTCGTAACTTTGCGTTTAATTTCTCGGTTCAGCTATACGCTGGCTCAAATTCGAAGTTCTTCGATGGAACGAGAGTTGAAGCAGAAGCTAGAGCCGAGTTAGCTGCCAAATAACCCGTTTGGGTCTCGATGCATGTGGATCTCGCCGGGTGCAATATTCTAGCCGTCGCGAACAATCATGTCGTCAGCGTGGCCGGACAGGAAGAGATGTGGTCATCCAGGTAACTGGCATCAGGTGTTGGAAACCCACCATCTTCATCACGAACCTCGGTTGCGACAGATGGCAGTGGTTTTCCGACCGAGCCTGGGCTTGCGTTCACTGGCTCATCAAGCTGGTCGAGCGCGGATCGATGGTCGTCCGGGTCTAGAAGGGCGACCCCAGGGAAGATTCAACCCCTGGCTAGTCGACAAATCTCAAGTAACGATGCCCGTGGCGTAAGCTTCAGCGATCTCTTCATCGGAGAGTTTTACCACCTCACTTAAAACCTCGAAGCTGTGTTGGCCGAGACAGGGGGCTGGTCCCTGGGGGCTGTTGTCGTAGCTGGAGATACGGTATTGGTGTCCCGCATAGGGAACGGTTCCCATCTCCTGGTGATTGAGGTAGCGATAGAACTGGCGATGTTGATATTGAGGGTCTTGCAGAAGATCGCTGCTACGTTGGACCATGCCAGCGGGCACACCCGCGGCTTGCAAGATAGCCATAACATCAGCTGAGGCCTTATCTGCCGTCCAGGCTTTAATGCCGTCGTCCAGGCGATCGTGGGCTCGCAGACGACCAGGATTATCAGCGAGTGCTGCGTCGTTTGCCCAATCTGACCGATTCAGAGTGCTGCAAAGGGCTTGCCACTGTTGATCAGTATCTACCGCAATCGCACACCAATTGTCTTCTCCGGCACACGGATAGCAACTTTGTGGGGCAGCATAAACAGACCGATTGCCAGTGCGGGTGGCGAGATGACCGTTGGCTTGTAGATCGAGTAGTTCAGGGGCCAGGAAGTGCAGGGCGGTTTCAATTTGGGCTACATCGATAAAACAACCTTCGCCTGTACGGCGACGATGATCTAGAGCAGCCGAAAGCAGCGCTGAGATAAATCGTGGTGCAATGGTGTCGGTATAGGCAATCCAGGGACCGATAGGCCCCCGATCAGACCAACCAGTCATTTCATAAAATCCCGCGATGGCTGCGGCGTGATAGCCGAATCCTGCCATTTCAGCGGCTGGTCCCGTTTGTCCCATCAGGCAGGTACTGATCATGATGAGCTTCGGGTTGAGCTTTCTGACTTCTTCGTAACCGAGTCCCATTCGCGATATAGCCCCGGGAGCGAAACTTTCGATCATGACATCTGATCCGGCAATCAGTTGTTTCGCTATGTCTATTGCCTGAGGCTGCTTGAGATCTAATGCCAGGCTTTGCTTGGAAGTATTGAAATCGCCGTAGAACTGCGAGCGATCCCAGCCTTCGATATTGTCTTTGTAAGGACCATTGGCGCGTAAAACATCGGGCCGCAGCTGGCTCTCGACTCGAACCACCGTAGCGCCGTGATCAGCTAAAAATTTCGATGAGATGGGGCCAACGCCTACCCATGCAAAGTCTGCGACTTTTAGACCGGAAAACGGTAATAGGTCTTCCTGGCCAACGGGTTCTTTAAGCTTTGCAGGCTTCTCGAGCTCAGCTCGTATTTCCTGGTTATGTTCACCGAGCTTAGGCGCGTGATGGCGGATAGACATTTTATACGCAGAAGGTTTGGCCCAGAGCCCGGGTGTGTTCACCGTTTTGTCTTTGAGCTCTAGATCCCGCCAGTAGTCACGTGTCTGGATGTGCTCGAGTGATAAAAGCTCCTCCAGCGTATTGATTGGCGCCAGGGTGATGCCCTTGTTCAAACCAAATTCGAACAGTTCTTGCTTTGTGTGCAAGGTTAAGAAAGACGCAAGAATTTCTTGTGCTTGATAGAGGTTGATCGGTGCATTGTCGAGATCGCGAATATTGAGGTCATAGTTTTGCCAATCGATGTCCCGGTAAGTTGCATCGACAACCCCATCCTCAATCATCCATTCGAGACAACCCTCGATGACGGAACTGGTGGGTAAAGCGACGATCCAGCCGTCGGCGGTTTCATAGACGAGCTCCATTTTGAGCTTACCGTTGTTGATAGTGGAACCGCCGCGCTCAAAGTCGAAGCCTTGGATAGCGTGTGCACCCATGGCGTTTAACATCGTCCACGTCATCACGCTTTGGGCTGACAAATCGACGAATTGAGAACCGCCAGTCCGTCGCGTCCTGGTTAGTGCGACCAGTGCCCCTGAAGCGGCCTCAATACCAGCATGGCGCCAGACCTGTGGAACGCTAATGCGAACGGGTGGCCGGTCTATTGGACCCTGCAACGAGATTGGCCCGCCCATGGCAGCGATTACAAGGTCATTGCCGTGGAAGTTTGCATGTGGACCCGTGGCGCCGAAAGGGCTAAGACAGACATGAACTATATTGGGGTTGAGTGCCGAGACCTTGGCAAAGTCGAAATCTAACGCTGCAAGTATGCCATTAGGTGCTGACTCGAAAATAATGTCGGCACGCCGGATCAGCTCGTCTAACACGGAGCGATCTTCATCGGAGTTTGGATCGACAGTGATGCTGCGCTTGTTTCGGTTGTAGGCAATAAACTGAAGACTCGAAAGATCGCTAGCTTCGTGCGCGTCCTTGTAGAAAGGTGCTGCTCGTCGTGATGAAGCCCCCTCGGGTAATTCAATCTTTATGACCTCTGCGCCCAGGTCACCTAGAATCATTGGACCAATTTCACCGCGCTCATCGGTGAAATCCAAAACGGTGTACGGCTCTAGCACCTTCTCTCCCTTAAGTTTGTAACCCAAGTCTTGGTCGAAAGCTAGATCTGAACAAACTTTGGCGGCGGTGTCCAACCCTGATCAGGATGTTTTAACGAATATGGATGCCTATACCAGCACAGGCATAACCGGGTCGGGTTGTTTAGCCTTCAGAAGCTGGGCTGGCCCATCAGGTGCCATAAAGCCGCGGCCTGAGAATAGAACCGTGAGTGGCCTGGTATTAAGGTCGATTTATCGCTGCCATCAGCATGAGCGGCACGGGCGCAGGATCAAAGGACAGAATGATGCGGTTAACTGACTGCCATTGCTATGGCTCTAAGTCATTCGCCCAAGGCTGCGGGCGCAGCAGAAGATAAAGACGTTGGATTAGACTTTATCCAATCGGATAATCCGCAACACTACGCCTATATCGAACGCTTTAACCAGACGGGAATATAAGATTGGCTCAAGCATCCTTGGATTGAGTCGGGTGAAGACGTGCAAGATCACGCCGCCAACGAGTCGAGGCGCGATCATAATGACTGACCGGATCGTGTTAACGGAGGCGTAATGCCAAAACGGAGTCTGGCCCTGGTGGCCTAACCACTACTTTTGACTCCTGTAAATAATAAGGGGATTATCGTTGATCCCTACTAACTTCTGGCTAGTTGAGTCCATTATGGTATTAGAGAAGCTGACTTTTAACGTGAAATTTGCCTATGGTATTGGTCAGGCTGGTGAGGGTATGTTTGGCACCGGGTTGGGGTTCTTCCTGCTCTTTTACTATAGTCAGATACTTGGATTGAGCCCAGGTTTGGCGGCATCAGCCATTGGCTTAGCCGTTATTGTGGATGCTTTTTCCGATATTTTTGCGGGCTCTCTATCGGACCACTGGCAATCCAAGCAGGGCCGAAGACATCCGTTTATGTTCGCGTCATTTCTGCCATTGTCGGCGTGTTTCTTTTTGTTGTTCTTTCCACTGGTGACTTCTGATTGGGCTTTGTTTGCCTGGCTGGCTATTTTTACTAATCTGGCGAGAACGATGATGTCCCTTTATCACGTGCCGCACATCGCTCTGGGTGCCGAGATAACAGAAAATATTGAAGATAGAACGGCGCTGGTCGCTTATCGGCAGTTTTTCGGCAACATCGGTGCTCTTTTTGCCTTGCTGTTGTTCTTTCTGGTTTTTTCTCCTTTCTTTAGAAGCGACGGCGCTGAGGGTCGTTTCGTACCCGATGCTTATATTCCGTGGGCTTTGTGTGTTGCCGCGGCCATGGCGGCTACCATTTTTTGGAGTGCCTGGGGTACGCGAGGGGTTATCCCTTTTCTTCTGAAGGTTGAGGCTCAGCCACGGGCTTCGATATTGACGGCTTTTTATCGACTTTTCAGTGACTTTAAGAATGTGACTAAGAGTAGGAATTTTCGGTTTCTGTTTACCGGCGTGCTGGTGGTCTACATTATGGTTGGTGTCACGGGAACCCTGGACATTTATATGTTCACTTACTTCTGGGAGCTCGATGAGAAGATCATCATTCCAGTGCTGATCGCTTACGCTGGCGGTAATGCGCTCGGCACTTTTGCTTCCGTCAGGTTGTTTTCCAGGTTTGGTAAGAAAGCTTGCCTGATTTTTGGTGGACTTTGCTGGGCATTTTTCCAGACTCTGCCGGTTGTGTTGAGACTGTTGGAGTGGTTTCCTGATAATGGTGATGCCCTGCTAATGCCACTTCTGGTGGCGTTAAAGGTGATTCAGGGTTTCTCAACGGCGCAGGCCAATGTTGGTTATGGCTCGATGATGGCGGATGTTTGTGATGAGCATGAATATGAGACCGGTCGCCGCCAGGAAGGTGCTTTTTTTGCTGCTGTGGCGTTCTCGGCTAAAGCGACCAGCGGCTTTGGCGCCGTCATTGCCGGCTGGGCTTTAGAGTTTATCGACTGGCCCGTAGGCCCGGAAATCAGAACGGCCTCTGATGTAGCCCCGCAAACGTTATTGAACATGGGTATTTTTTATGGGCCCATTATTGCCGGGTTAGGATTCATCTCAGTTTTGTTTTATACCGGTTACAAATTAACGCCGGCGCGCCATGCTGAAATTCTTGTTGAGCTCGGTGTTAGGCGAAATGCACTTGTTGACCAGTCCATCGGGTAATCTCGGTGGATCAATGCGACTCCGGTTCACTATTGTAAAAACAGTTCATTTGGCCCTTATTGGTCAATTACCCAGCTATTTCCCGTCCTGGAGGACAACTCTGATTAATTTACGACGAAATTCAGGCCGAAGAGCGTGCAGTGGTGTCCGACTTCATCGACCTGCACATCTATTTCGACGCGCAGATTGGTTGGGAACCCGAGCTGAGCCGGGTCAGCTGGCCGATCAGCCTTCTTCGTGCCTGAACCATTCCCTGACGACTCTGCGCAGCAGTTTACCGGTTTCGTTGTAGGGAAGTTCTGAGGTGAAGTGAATCGCCTCTGGCACACGGGACGAACGAAGATGTTCTCTAATGTGACTCCGAATTTCCTCCTCCGTGATGCTTTGCCCCGTCGCTACAACAACGGTGAGAGCGACAACTTCGCCCCATTCCTCGGAAGGTATGCCAACTGCAGCCGTATCGGCTATGGCTGAGTGCTGATGAAGCAGATCTTCAATCTCGCCGGGTGAAATATTCTCGCCGCCGCGAACAATCACATCGTCAGCGCGGCCGGACAAAAAGAGATAGCCGTCATCGTCCAGGTAACCCGCGTCGCGGGTCGGAAACCAGCCATCAGCGTCCAGCACGCTGCGTCCATCGTATTCACCAGATACCTGAGGGCCGCGAACATAGATTTCGCCAGGCTCGAAGGGCCCGAGTTGTTCGCCATCCTCGTCTCGAACCTCTATTTCGACCGAAGGCAAAGGCTTTCCGACCGAGCCGAGTCTTGCCTGCACCGCCGTATCATGGTGATCGATCGCTGCTCGATGGTCGTCCGGATCCAGAAGGGCGATGGTTGAACTGGTTTCAGTCAATCCATAGGCGTTAGTGAAATTGACGCCAGGAAATAACTTCAGTGCTAGCTCT
>DTZW01000424.1 GCA_012961165.1 Gammaproteobacteria bacterium
GTGGATCGCCACTTGCCATCTGTAAGAACGAAACGCCGACGATCGTGAATACGGTTGGGCATATTGAGGTCCAGCATTTCGATTACTTCCGGGTGCAGCACGATTCCCACAGCCGATTCCGGCGTCACCATTTCCTCTTCCGGGTGTTCTTCTTTGAGTCCCTTGATGTGCCCGATCAGGTCGTCCCTGGCGTCGATCTGGCTGCTTTGTGAACCAAGACTCTCGTAGCTGTAATCCATGTACTTGCTCGCGGCCGGACGTCGATGCCAGTTGTGCTCGATGACCGAGGGGGCGAGTTCTTCTATCAACCCGTTGATGCGGTACTGGGTCTGGCTGTTGGTATACCAGATGAGCATTTCAGCCTGGTTGTTGGCCTGAATAATGGACCACTTGGGACTCGTCTTGTTAATGAACAGAGTGAACCCGTCAGCTGTGATATCTCGCAGTACTAACGTTCGAACGGAAGGCTTGCCCGATTCAGACAATGCCAGGAAGCACAGGTCCGCGTTGGGATCATCAAAGTTACGGGCGTTCTGTCTTTCAGCTTTAATGCGTGCGATTGGGTCCATTAGTTATTGGTATCCGGGTTGACGTCGTAGACGCTAAATGTTTTTAAACTGGCTGTTTGCTTCCTGCGGTGACAGGAGCAACAGCCAGATTATACTGCCAGGACCGGGACTCATGGCGTGCCACCTCAATGCTGTTGTTATTCTGCGGACAGGTCCCCGGTCAGAGATTTACGCTGCGATATCTCGATCCAGTTATTGTCAGGATCCGTAATGAAAGATATGCGGGCTGTACTGCCTAGTGTAACCGGTGCGCTGCCTTCCATTGCACCTCTATCTAACGCTTCTGCATGCTCATTGTCGACTTTAAATACCTGGACGGTCATATAGCGATACCCAGGGCCTTGCATGCCGCCGCCAATCGGTGCGCCTTTATCTTCTTCAAGCAGGAATACGGTGGTTCCCCATCTGAAGCTGGTATTCGATAGTGGTTCCGCCTGAACACTCTTCGTGAAAAACCGTCGTGCATCGTCCAGCGATCGAACGACCATCTTCATTCCGATGTTGGTGATGTCGTGTAAGCCAACAGGCACGAGTGTTACTTTATTGCCATCAGGGTCTGTAAGGGGTGTGGTTTCGGAAACGTCGGAAGCGATCAGCAATTCTCGGTAACCTGTCGGGGTGTTTTCCGGCAAGAGGCTCCGTGTATGGTTGAGTTTGAATATTGAACCTTTCAGCGCAAGGCGATGCTGGTGAACCCCTCCGCCGATCTTGAGCAGCTCGTTGTACGGTAATCCGATTTCCTTAGTCCAGAACTCAAGCATTGCTTGCATATTGTTTGTTCGTACACCGACGTCGATGCAGTTCTTTGCCAGTTTCATATTGCTACCTTGTTATCTATTGTCATCTATCGTTATCCATTTGGGCGGGATAGGTTTCACAGGCGATTTCTGAGTTGCTGGCGTGCAAGGTAATAGTGATGTCTTTTTCATCAAAAGTAACGATGACTTCAATAAACTCATGCCATTCATAATCGGTCTGGACTGAGCTTGACAGTCTGAGTGTTCCAGGCAGCGTCGTTAGCGACTCTTGCATTCGTTGAATATTGTTAATAAAAAGCGCTGCTGACCGGTTGCCGTCCATCTCTACTCGCAGTGCTGCATTTTTGTATTTGACTTCCAGCGCTGGCATTTGGGTAATCTTTCTCTTTAGATGGTTAGACAGGTCACACATTATATCGAATCAGGCTCCGTGGCGTATTTCCAGCTAATTAAGGTATGATGGCGCCGCGTCAGAACCTAGTATTTTCAGTAAGAAAGGAGAACCCATGAGCCAGAATGAAATGAAAGAGACCGCCCAGGAAATCGCAGAAGGCCTTAAAAGGCTCGGCCCTAACAGGGTTGTTGCCTTATCCGTTCATGTGTCGAAAGGTTTGATTGAAGAACTGGAGATCAAAGCCAATAAGCTGGTCGCGCTGCTGGAATCTGCAAGCTAGACCTGTCCTGACAGGCTTATCAAAGACCTGTTTCAGGTTAAGCCATTTACAGGTGCCATCGGCGGCGTTGGGCAGGGTGTTGACCTTTGCCGACCGAAAGATGCAGCGTATCACTATTGATGATGGACAGCGGCCCGTTTAAAAAAGTTAACTAACGGCCCAGCTGAGGCAGCAAGTCCTTCAATGCTTCGATAAAGCTCAGTGGTTGATCCAGGAATACGTGATGATAGGCATCCGGAACAGCTCGAATCAGCGTTGAGTCAAGGATTAACGCAAGCCCCTCGGCAATGGCGGGGGGGAAGAATCGGCTTTTCTCGCCATAGATAAAACCCACCGGTATTTGCATATCGCGCACCATATCCGCAGCAGCAGGAAATTCTTCAGTTAGCGCCATTTTGGCGAACAGCGCTCCGTCCAGTTTGAATTTGAACCCCTCCGGCGTTTTTTTAAGCGAATGCCCAGCGAGGTAATCCATGATGAACTTGTTGTCGCATGGTTGCGGCGGGCGCAGCCTGAAGCGTCTTTTGCCCTGTTCCATCGATTCATAACAGCGGGACTTCACCTTCGGTACCGGTAGTGGCTCACGTGAGGACTTTTTCGGTGGTAGCGTAGAATCTACAATGACAATGCTATCAAGTTGCTCCGGGTAAAGGTGTGCTGCGATACGAGTCATGGTCCCACCAAAGCTGTGACCTACGACAATGGGTGAGCTCAAGTGGGCTGTGTTTATACATTCCACAAGTTCCCGTGCGAAGAGCGCAGCAGAGTATTCCACCCTGTGATCACTCTCGCCTGAACCACTGTTATCGATTGCAACGACGTCGTAGTCCGGGACGAAGGCAGGCGCAATAAAGTCCCACCAGTGGGCATGGGCGGCGTGGCCGTGGACGAATAGTAATGCGGGTTTACCGGGGTTCTTCCAGTGCTGGTAAGCGATGGTGGCGCCTTCAACCTGGCAGGTGTGGTGCTCCGGTTTCACGCTAATGTATTGCTTGAACCAGTCAGGTTGCATGAATTGGAGCCTTAAGAGAAAGCGTGAGTATAACTGCTGGACGAAGTTTCCTGAAAACTCACCGCTGAAAAGCCGCCTCTGAAAAGTCAGCCCCAAACTGCTGCATCAATATAGTGCGGGCCGGGGTCTGGGTGCGTTATTAAGGTGCGATATCCGGATGACATAGCGAAAGTTTGCACCGAACAAGGTCAAAACAGGCCTGAAACCATTCAAACGGAATGATTTTAACGCTGCCACCATTTCTGGCATCAACTTTGCTTTTAGAGATGTCGAATGTAGCAACTTTTAAAACCGGAGGGGTCATCGTGGATCAATCGCTAGAACTTCAATACGCACTGGACACATTTTATTTTCTTGTGTGTGGTGCACTTGTCATGTGGATGGCGGCTGGTTTTGCCATGCTGGAAGCGGGTCTTGTTCGCTCAAAGAACACCGCGGAGATCCTGACTAAAAATATGGCGCTTTTTGCCATCTCTTGCATCATGTATCTCGTTTGCGGATACGCCATTATGTACGGTGGGGGAATCTTCCTTAGCGGCATAGAGCTTGATGGTGCAGCGACAGCGGAAGCATTAACTGAAACCGTCCTGTCTGAATCCAGAGAACAGGGCTTTAGCGGCGGTGCGGTTTATGCAAATGCGGCAGACTTCTTCTTCCAGGTGGTTTTCGTTGCCACGGCAATGTCTATTGTCTCTGGTGCCGTTGCTGAGCGGATGAAACTGTGGGCATTCCTCGCGTTTGCCGTAGTGATGACAGGCCTGATTTATCCAATGGAAGGTTCGTGGACCTGGAATGGTGACGACGTCTTTGGTCTGTATAACCTTGGCGATCTTGGCTTCTCTGACTTTGCAGGGTCCGGCATTGTTCACCTGGCTGGGGCTTCCGCTGCCTTAGCTGGCGTTGTTCTACTCGGTTCACGGAAGGGCAAGTACGGCCCTGAAGGCCAGGTGTATGCGCTTCCAGGTGCTAACCTGCCGCTCGCAACCCTCGGTACTTTCATTCTTTGGATGGGATGGTTCGGATTTAACGGTGGTTCAGTGTTGAAGCTGGGTGATATTTCCAATGCCAACGCAGTTGCCATGGTTTTCCTTAACACCAATGCAGCCGCTGCCGGAGGCGCGATCGCAGCCCTCATCACGGCACGTGTTATGTTCGGTCGAGCTGACTTGACCATGTTGCTGAACGGCGCGCTGGCGGGTCTGGTGGCAATTACTGCTGAACCTTCTACACCTACTGCGCTTCAAGCAACGCTCTTTGGCGCGGCCGGTGGTGTGTTGGTTGTGTTTTCAATCGTCTTCCTGGACAAGGTCAGGATTGATGATCCGGTAGGGGCGATTTCTGTACACGGTACCTGCGGTCTGCTTGGGCTCCTGCTTGTACCGCTCACTAATGCTGATGTGTCTTTCTCCGGCCAGATTATTGGTGCACTGACGATCTTTGGGTGGGTATTTGGCGTCAGCTTTGTAGTCTGGTTCCTCCTGAAACAGGTACTTGGCATCCGGGTAACAGAAGAAGAAGAGTTTGCGGGTATTGATGTCAGCGAGTGTGGTGTTGAAGCCTATCCTGAATTTGTAAGGACCTGAATCTCTATCCTCGGGCCAGGCTTTCGATGAGGCCTTGGCCGACGCCTTTTCCCTGTGATGGGGTCATCGAAAGATGGCCCTTTCTTTTTTCTTAACATCTATTTTTCCGGAACCTTAATTTCTTTGAAAGCGCCAATAATTTGGAGTCAGGTTATTTGGCCAATTAGCTCATTGCCATCCACGACGGGGCGCCGTTGGTGCTTGCCTTTACCTTGACGGTCCGCTTGGCCCTATAGGAATCAAGGGACATAGACTCGTAGATTGCTTTGTTCCGAATTTGTGGAGATTTCGCGCTACCTCAAGACGATTGGACGGGGAATTAACCCAGACCGGCTCTTTTTTGAATGACTGTTGAGTAGAGCGACATCAAGCGTTTATCTTTCTCGTAGTCTCCGGCAAACAGGTCAGGCGCCAGTTCAGAAAAAATTTCGCCGATCCTGGTGTCTGTCTTTGCAAAAAGCGCCTTGTGCGCCGGGTCAGTGAAATCACCGGAAGCGATCTGTAGTAAGTCGTCCAGTAGTGGTGTGATATCAGGTAGGCACCCGCGGTGCCGGAATTCACGGTGCAGGAATCCGCAGAAAGCAAAGTAAAGGTACAGGGGTTCACGTTTGGCAAACAGTTTCAGGTCAAACTCACCAAGCGCCTGCAGGTCGCTGATCGATACATCCTTGAATTCAGCAATGCCCTGGCTCATGTCTCCAAGAAACCCTGGTGCGTCCTTGTGTGCCAGGCTTAATCCGAGAGTGTTCCTGTTTGCGATAAATAGCCTGGTGGTATCAACAGAGACGATAATGTCTTGCGCAAACCGGCTACTTGCCACCCAGGTTTTGAAGCCACTCACCCGACCGTTTGATTCGGTGAGTCCGGGTCTGGGATGATCAGGGTTTCGATCCTCAGATATCGCGAGGACGGTCCATGTGCGGTTAGCCAGGTTGAACGTCCGTCGTACAGCAGCCTGGTAACCGGAGATAAACAGGAACGCCAGCCTGTCAGAGATGAGTCCACCTGCAAAAGCTGTTTGCTCAGCGGACCAGGACTCGTCAAGCCGGGACATCCAGAGGCGATGATAATCGACTTCTCCGGAGAGCTGGTCCGCAGGCATCTGGTGCTTGAGTGAGAGGAGCCCCTCAGTGGTTACCACTCGTACACTCTGACGGGCATATGGGTGTAGCCTTTAACGAAGGAGGAGTGGGTGCGTTCAATATCGCCCACGATCTCGACCTTTCGAAAGCGTTTCATGATTTCTTCCCAGACGATTCGCAGTTGCATTTCAGCCAGGCGATTGCCCATGCAGCGATGGATGCCAAAACCAAATGATACGTGATGACGTGCGCTGGCCCTGTCAATAATGAACGCATTAGGGTTGTCGATGACTTCATCATCCCTGTTGCCAGAGACATACCACATTAGAACCTTGTCACCTTCCTTGATCTGTTTACCATTCAGCTCTGTATCTTTTAATGCGGTTCTGCGCATATAAGCGAGTGGTGTCTGCCAACGAATAATTTCCGGGACCATGCTTGGAATCAGCGACAGGTCATTCCTGAGTTTTTCGTACTGGTCCGGGTTCTCGTTCAGCGCGAGTACGCCGCCGGAAATCGAGTTACGCGTCGTATCATTGCCACCTACAATCAACAGGATCAGGTTGCCCAGGAACTCGAGTGGTTGCATGTTTTTGGTGCTCTCGCCATGAGCGAGCATAGAGATAAGGTCGCTTCCGGGCGCTGCATTTACTCGCTCGTTCCAGAGTCTGGTGAAGTATTCGAGGCACTCAAACAGTTCTTCTTTTCGCTGTTCCAGTGAATCAACAACACCCTGGCCGGGGACAGCGGTCGCCACATCGGACCAGCGCGTCAGCTTTCGCCGATCTTCGAATGGGAAATCAAACAGTGTTGCGAGCATCTGAGTGGTCAGTTCAATTGAAACAGTGTCGACCCAGTCAAAGGTTTCACCCCGTGGTAGTGAGTCCAGGATGCCGGCGGCGCGAGTTCGAATGGTATCTTCCAGTTTCGCGAGGTTGGAGGGCTGAACCACTGGAGAGACTGTCGCCCGCTGTACATCGTGTTTCGGCGGATCCATGGCGATGAACATTGGCGTCTGCATGGTCTGACCGCTTGCCACCTGACTGGCGGGTGGACCAATCGTGATGCTGCCGTCGGACGAGTAAATATCGTGATTGGTATCGACTGTCATGATGTCTTTGAACTTGGTGACCGACCAATAGCGCCCAAACTCGTCGTCCTGGTTCAGGTGTACAGGGTCTTCTTTTCGGAGCCGTTCAAAAAAATCCCAATGGGCATCGTTCTCGAACAGAACAGGGTCCAGGACGTTTATCTTCTCGAGCGGTATTTCCCAGGCGTCAGGAATGTTCGGGAAATTGGCGGTTGCTTCACTCATCGGTGTATCCGTTATAGTCGTTTGGTCACGGCATTGTATATAAAACCCTGATAAAGTGTCGCGCTAATGAAAACTGACCTAAAAGAACTGAACAGTCTGCTATGCCCCGGCGCCAGTGTTTACGTAGGGGGTAGCTGTGCCGAACCCCGTGGCCTGCTGGATGCAGTCCAGGCGCATTGTCAGGGCAGTAGCGGGGTTCACTACACCCAGTTTCCTCTGGGCGCGGTGAATCAGCGTGACCTGACGCGGATAACCCCGGATGCGACCATGAGCGTTTTCTTTATGACGCCCTTTATTCAGGACAGCTTTAAGCAAGGCAGGGTTAACTTCATTCCGATGCATATGCGCACTGCGTTTGACTACCTGAGAACGACAAAGCTGGATGTGGCGTTACTTCAGGCGGCACGGGACAGGAACGGCGCACTGCGTTACGGGCCCAATGTGGACTTCCTGGATGCGGTGCTCGCGAATGCAAAACATATCATCGTCGAACAAAACAACAGTTTTGTCGCACCGATCGGCACAAAGCTTGTTGATACTGTCCAGGTCGACCTGTTGCTCGATGTTGGGAGAGAGAAACCTGTTTTCCCGGTCGGTGACATTGACGATGTGTCAAATAAAATTGGCGAACAGATCGCGACCCTGATCAAAGACGGCGATTGTTTGCAGACAGGTATTGGCGCAGTACCGGCAGCCATCCTCGCGAATTTGGGTGAGCGTAGTGACCTTGGTTTTCACGGCGGGCTGATGGATGACGGTGTGCTCGCGCTGATTCGTAACGGCAACATGAACGGAAGCCGTAAAGCTATCGATAAAGGTAAACATATTCTTGGCATGGCGCTTGGCTCCGAAGAACTGCTCGACTGGCTGGCACATGATCCTCTGGCAGAAGGTGTTGTTTTCAAAAGTGCTAACTACACCCATGAGGTGAGTGTCATCGGGCAATTGGATAATTTTGTCTCAGTTAACTCGGCGGTCGAAATCGATTTGATGGGCCAGGTGAATGCAGAAGTAGCTGGCACCAGGCAGATATCGGGTACCGGGGGTTCGGTCGATTTCATGAGGTCAGCCAAGGCTTCAGGCGGCGGGCGCTCTATTGTCGCAATGGCCTCGACTGCACGCGGTGGAACTGTGTCGCGAATAGTGCCCCGGGTCACCCTGGTCACTGCGCTGCGAACTGATGTGGATATCGTGGTGACTGAGTTTGGTATTGCAGAGCTCAGGAATGAGTCTTTGGCATCGCGAGCAGAACGGCTGATTGAAATCGCACACCCTGATTTTCGTGATGAACTAAAAGCCGGTCTTTAGGCCGGTTTCGCCGCGCCTTCCCAGGGCTGCAGTGGTTCGGCTGGGATCATTTCTTCAAGATCTTCTTCCTTAAACACCTTAAACCCGCGATTCAGGTAGTTAGGCAGTGCGTTAGCGTGATCCAGCGTGCAGGTATGCAACCATATGCGATTGTCTGCGGTGTCCCAGGCTTTGTTAACGGCATCTTGCAGCAACTGCCTGCCTAAACCCTGGCCGACAAATTCGGGGATCAATCCAAAATAGGCAATCTCGGTGCTGCCGCGGGGCTGTTTCTCCAGTTCGAAGTAACCGATCGGCGTCGCATCCTGGTAAGCGACCCAGGTCTCAATACTTTTTCTGGCAACGTAGTCATGCCACTGTTGCCACTTCCACGGAAGCCGCATATACCACATGCAGGATGCACCGACGGTGGCATACAGAAACCGGTTCAATTCCGGCAGGGGATGTTCAACCTTTAATAACTGGTATGGAGGAGTGTCTGGTTCTGATGTCTCGGGCCTGCTGGTCATCTCCAGGTGCCAGACATGGATGCTGGTTTTTACTTTCTGAATGTCGGGTTCAACGGCCAATGTGCTAGTTAATCCTTACGGCGTGCTGCTGAAACAGATCAAGCGGCACAGCCTCCAGGGCCTTCTTGTGTGTGTTGTTCAGGAATACTCTTGGAGCCATTCCTTTTTCGTAGGCTTCAAGCCATCTTCCGGCACAAAGACACCACCGATCGCCTTCTTTCAGGCCGGGAAACTGGAATTCCGGATGCGGGGTAGACAGATCATTACCGGCGAACCGTGAGTACTCAAGAAAATCTGATGTCACTTCAATGCAAACCGTATGAGAACCGGCATCTTCATCGCAGGTGTTGCAACAGCCATCCCGAAAAAACCCTGTCACCGGGTCAGTACCGCATGTTTGCAACCTGGTACCAAGAACGTTGATCTCTTCTTCTTTTACTACCAGCATAGCTGATGTGTCTATATTAGGAACGGGGTAATGATAGAGGGTTTGCCTCGCCAATGCATTTTGGATGCATTACGCTTAAAGCGCCAAGAGAATTGAACCATATCGAACTATGGTTTATCGGACTATGGTTTATCGAACAATGGATTATCGAACTATGGATAATGAAATAACTGAACGCGTAGAGCATGTGCTTAGTACTGCCAGGTCAGTGCGTAAGAAGCTCGACTTCACGAGGCCAGTCAGTCGAGAAGATCTGGAGGCATGCATCAATGTGGCGGTGCAGGCACCCACGGGACTCACCGGGGAGAACTGGCGCTTTCTTGTCGTGACGGACCCAGAGACCAAGAAACAGATCGCAGAGATCTACTGTGATGTGTTGGTACAGATTGGTGAAACCCGGGGTGTTACCTTAAAGCCGACCCACAATGCGCTCATGGCACGCCTGCATGAAATACCGTGCATGGTGTTTGTGTTTGCCATCGGTGAGCCGACCGAAGATGTCTCGGGTCAGGTTGGATTCTTCGGTTCAATATTACCCGCGGCCTGGTCACTTATGCTGGCAATGCGCGCCCGGGGAATAGGCACGACCTGGACATCGCTACTGACTTCACGCAAAGACGAAATCGCCAAAATACTTAATATCCCTGAAGGAGTGACGCAGACGGTGATGTTGCCCGCGGCTTATACACTAGGGGCCAGACTAAAACCTGCAGACCGGAAGCCGGCAGAAGAGGTGACGTTTTGGAACAAATGGGGTGAAAGCTAGTCTGCGGGAGCAGCGGCAAGCTACTTGGTTCACACCCATCTCTGTTGGAGGTTGAACAAACAACGCATAGGCAAGCGACTGCGCATCGCGCACCCGCTTAACCTATTTGTTATGTGCACGGGTTTAAACAGCAACAACCTTATTTGCGCAGGGACCTTTCTGACCCTGCGCTGCTTCGAATTCAACAGTCTGGCCGTCATTCAATGTTGCATATTCTCCGCCGGATTGGATTTCTGAATGATGGACAAACAGATCTTTACCGCCGTCTTCTGGAGTAATAAATCCGAAACCTTTATCTGCATTAAACCACTTAACTGTACCTTTACTCATATCACTCTTACCTTTGGTGAAAAAATAATTCTGGTTTTGCTATCACCATTACAAAACCAGAACTTGAACTTAGTAGAGCACCAAACTCCGCAATTAAGCGGCATAGATGGCCTGGCGCTTGAATTGTACAAGCAGGCCGAATGATAGTTTACCACGACCAGTGGGACGATAGTTGAAGATTTTAATAGTCTTTTAGGTGTTTCCTCCAGGCTGAGGTGTGATTCTATGCCCATCAAAGAACGCCATGTCGTCTTTCCCCCTACTCGGTTTTTGTGCTTCTGCCAGGCTATACGGCTTTTTTAGTCGGTTAGAGAGGATCGTTCGTTGTAGTACTCGATGGTGTTCCGCAGTTTTTGCTCAGTCCAGTTCACGGTACTTTGAGGCGCAACGCCGGGTGCAACAGTGGTGGTTTGCCTTGGCGCAGTCAGGGTTGTTGCGCCGTTGCGGTTACGCACTGTCACAGGCACACCATCTATTGCAACCACTATCAGACCCGCATTGCCTTGCTTGTGATACCCCAGCCAGAAGTGCTCTGCGAGCGTCTGAAGTTCTGCAATTGCAGTACGGATAATAAATTCGTGCGGTGTGTCGCCGGGGCCTTTTACCTGTAAGGCGCCTTGGGCAAGGCTGGAGCTGGATTTGTAGTCGACACCGTTAGTGGTCATGTCAATCACAAGCCATTGGGTTTGTGGGGGGATGTCGATGGTTTGCCCCGAGACCAGCGCCAATCCGACTGCCGACCGTTTGTCGGTACCGATGATGTCACC
>DTZW01000425.1 GCA_012961165.1 Gammaproteobacteria bacterium
GTCAGTTACACCGATGATGGAGAAATGCAGTCAGGTAAGAAGTTTGCTGCACTTGGTATGCAGATTGCGGCAGGCGTTCCTTTGCAGTGTGATGAAGCGGAGGACTTTCAGACATTCCGCATCGGGCTATTTGGTTTGGATAAACTGCTAAATATCGACAGAACAGTTGAATCTTTGCGGGAGGTTATTGCTCAGATTCAATTAGATGAAGTTACATAATGCTTCATGCGCGACCATTTAGTTCTGGCAGATCAAAGTCATAAGCTTGATCTATGAATCGCGTTGGTTGTGTCGCAGTGCTCTGCATCGCCGGAGCGGCGCTCACGGGATGCAAAACTGAAACGGTATCGCCTGTTTCAATCAACACCGCTTTTGATGGCCTCTACGCAGTTGACATCGGCTGCAATTGGCGTTCGGGTGGTTATGACTCACTGAATAGCCACAATATGAATTGGCAGATAACTCAAGGCAAACTGGAGTTCAATGACTATCGCTGGAAAGTCTCTGGATACGTGAGTGATGATCAGCTGGTTTTTCGTGGTCAACGTCAATCTGGCAATACATTCGAATGGCATCCGTTGTGGTTTACCGGAAACGCAACTGAAGAAGGATTTGCTATCCGGGGGAACTGGCGCAAGGCAAACTGCAAGGGAGCATTCCAACGGTTAGCAGAATCTGTGAAAAAGGAAAGTCCGAGTCTGGGGAATGCGAGGGCATTGACGATAACGGGCTCTAAAGATTTTCTGAGCATAAGATATGCGCTTGCCGGTCAGCCGGTAGACGGCAACCACCAGCGGCCAAAGGTGACAGTAAAGCTACAGTTGCCTTTATCCCCAACGAATGATGGGGCAGAACTTTATCCTGTCATTGTTATCGTCCCGAGTTCCCAGGGCATGGACCCAAATGATGAAGAGCGTACCGCCCGGGATTTTCGCAAAATGGGTTATGCAACTGCGTTGGTGTATTCCTATGCTGGGCGGAAGGTCGGCGGAGATGATGCGGAAACCGGAAATACTATCAACAGTGTGACGGTGGCCATTGATGCTCTACTGGCACTACAGAAGGTTTCTGAACACCTTCAGGTAGATGCCAGAAAGGCAGCAATCTATGGCGCCTCTAAAGGAGCTCTCTCTGCTGAAGAGACCATGATTATGGCCTTATCTGAGCATTTTGGTTTGCCAAGATTCCGGGTCATCCTTTCGGAAAATTCGAATATGTGCTTTGACTGGAGTCAGATGCCACTGGATCCGAGTGCAAAACTGGTCGTATTTACCGGTGAAGCCGATGACAGTGGCACACTATCAGAATGTGTTGACCGGACTAAAACCTTTGCGGACAAAGGCTATGATATTGAACACATTATTTATCCCGGTGCTGCGCACCGGTTTATCATTGATCAGTCTGGCTGGGCTTATCTGCCAAGAAAAATTGATGCCTTTGGTTATTCCAAGTGCGAATGGCTTTTTGATAAATCTGGCAATTCAGGATACCGGGACAAGGCTACCGGGAAGACGGTATTTCCCCAGAACAGGCAACAGCTTAAAAATACGATTGGCGGGTGTATCAATCGCGGTATCTGGTATGGCGGGACAGCGTCCCAGAGAGCGAAATTTTTCGAAGATGCAAATAGAATAATGCAGCAGGTATTCTCGGTGACTGATTAATACGGGAAAAGCGCGACAGTACATTACAGGCCATCAAGCTGGGCGATGCCGATGGCGCGTTCACCCGCACCGCTGTAAAAAAGATAGGCCCGGCCATCTTCAACCAGGATCCCCGGGTCACGTAACTCGCACAGGCGCGAGTTGGCCGCACCCATGACTGACGTAGTGAGAGATAGATCTGCACCCTCCCAGGTCAGTTCGGGACTGAGGATGACCTGCGGCTTG
>DTZW01000426.1:0-1828 GCA_012961165.1 Gammaproteobacteria bacterium
TATTAACGAGATGCGCGGCAAGAAAGAAGGTACGCAACCGGAACCGGAAGACAAACTCAACAACAACATTATCTTCAAAAAACTCAAGATAGCGCTTAACCTGAAGGCTGAAGACATATTAAGAATAATGGCACTTGTCAATTTTACGATAAGCAAACATGAACTCAGTGCATTTTTCAGGAAGAAAGGGCACAAGCATTACAGAGAGTGCCAGGAACAAATCCTGCGAAATTTTCTTCACGGTATCCAGCTAGAATACCGAGACGAAACAGAGAAGGAAAATAACGCAGGCTAGCGCCCCAGGTATATCAGGTTTGGCGGAGGCGCAGAAAACCCTTTCGTCGCCCTGGAAACTGGATCAGTCACCGGTCATAGCCCAACTGAACAGCCATATCGATATGCAGATCAAGGGTCTCCCTCGGCAGGTTAGGGTCCTGTGACATGAACCAGAGGTAATCCCGGTTTCAAGGACTGAAAAAACCCGAAGGCCTGTACGGAGTCCACGGCCATACATTGCCACGTGACTAGCAAACAGGCCCTCGTTAAACTAAAACAAAAATTGACCGCGCGAGTAAAAACTGTGGAACTAGCATTTACAGAGGAAGAACTGGCCTTTCGGGAAGAAGTTCGTTCGTTGCTCAAAGAAGCGCTGACGCCGGAAATAATTGCAGGTAACAAAAACTCCACAACCTCGCTCGGGGACAATAATGCTGCGATGGCGTGGCAGGCGATACTCCACAAGCGAGGATGGGCCGGGGTTGCCTGGCCAAAAGAATTTGGCGGGACTGGCTGGACCTCAAATCAACGCTACATCTTTAACAGCGAGTGTGAAAGAGCCGGTGCCCCCAAGTTGATTCCACTGGGTTTGCGCATGCTGGCACCAGTCATTTTTCGCTACGGCACCAAAGAACAACAAAACCATTATCTGCCAAAAATGCTTTCTGCTGAGCACTACTGGTGCCAGGGCTATTCCGAACCCGGGTCGGGCTCCGATCTTGCCAGCCTGAAAACCCGCGCTATAAAGGATGGCGATGAATACATCGTCAATGGGACAAAAATCTGGACCACTCATGCACAGTATGCTGATCATATTTTTTGCCTGGTTCGCACCAACCCTGATGTTAAAAAGCAAGCCGGTATCAGTTTCCTGCTGATTAAAATGGACAGCCCAGGCATTATCGTCGAACCCATCATTACCCTCGCCGGTGATCACGAAGTCAATCAAGTATTCTTCGACAACGTTCGAGTGCCTGTCAACAACCTGGTTGGACCCGAGAATGAAGGCTGGAATGTCGCCAAGTACCTACTTGAGTTTGAACGTGGCGGCAGCGCGGTTGCCACCCGACTCCAGGTCGACATGGCTGAACTAAACATTATGCTGCGCGACCTGCCAGAAGAACACGAGCTGAAAAAGCGCACCGCCATAACCAATATCGAAGTTGCCGCGCTCTCTCAAATGGAAACGGACATGCAGGCCAAGGTTGCTTCAGGCAAAAACCCAGGCGCAGGCTCTTCACTGATGAAGATGATGGCAAGTTCTCTTGGCCAACAAATCGCTACTCTGCTGATGGAAGCGAGAGCCAATTACAGCATCCCCCATAACAATCGACTATTACTCGAGGGAAAAGAGACCATCGGCAAGGAACAGGGTCAGACCATCACCGCGAACTACCTGAACGCACGAGCCTCCTCCATTTTCGGTGGGGCAAGAGAGGTTCAGAAAAACATCATCGCCAAGTCAGTACTCGGGCTATGAGGCCAACTCTTCCGCCTCCGACCGACGCTCGACTTCAGACAGCATGCGTAATGGCGAGGCCTGCGGGCGAGG
>DTZW01000426.1:1908-6581 GCA_012961165.1 Gammaproteobacteria bacterium
GGCCATTCGGACGCCATCGATCAACACGGGTTGGCTTCGTACCACCCCACACCGAAATTCTTGGGAACACGTTGTAGAGGATGGAGTCCAGCATCTTCATCAAAGTTGATGAATACAAAGCCACCCCAACTCCCAAGGCGCAGTTCAGGAAGTTGTAACGCCTTTTTGCCAAGATGCTGGTAGCCCCAGCAAACGTACGGCTACTGATGACGAAATCGCCGACGTCGTTACTTTCCTGGCTTCACCAGGAGCCAGTTGGATTACCGGAGCAAATATTGTCGTTGACGGTGGGTATACTAAACAGGTTGGGTTTTAAATCAGCTGGTCCCGCCCCGGAGGCTTAGCTGCCAGATAGTCGTTAAGCACTTCATGAAAGCGCTGCACGCGTGTTTCCTGAGCGGCAAAGTAGGGCTCCTGATAACCCTGGGAGTGCCAACCGGTTCTTTGCCCCTGGGTGAGTTGCCAGTCCTGGAACACTACCTGGTCCGACAGGTCCTGTACTGAGGATCCGTCACCGTATACTCGAAAATCCAGCTCTGCTTCCTTCAATTCCATCGTCTTACGGGCCGTGCGATTAACGAAGCCTTCCATGCCTTCAACCGGATAGGCCATGGTCCACTGATCGAAAAAACATTTCTCCGGATCTGTGGGGTGCGGCTCCCATCGCCACACCAGAAAAGAGTCTGCCCCGGGAGCGATCGCGACGTTTGGAAACAAAACGCCAAACGGACTTTCGGTAAGGTCCTCGTCACTCAGGTTTTCGTAGTGAAGAAAACCCTTCTCCTTCCATAACTTTCGCTTGGCAGCCTTAAGGTCCAGCCACCCCTGCATTGCCTTGGTCTCAAAATCGGGGTAGCTGTCAGGGTCGATATCCCAGGCACGTAATTGTTCATCAAACGGGTGAGGCTGACCTTCAGGCAAACGATCACGCAATGACGGCCGCCCCATCTGAACAATTCTGTTGTGGCCCATAGGAAACATTTCATATCGGGAAGTGAAGTGGTCCTGGTCAATAATCGGTGGCACCTGGGGATGAACGGTCCTGGTGTGATAAGACTCATTGAAATTGTCCGACCAGAATTTCCAGTTAGCATCCAGCTCCACGCGAATCCAGTGAACTCGGACCGTCTTTTCGAACTGATGTCCTTTGTAGAGTTCTGGCGTTGGCTCCAGGTACGCCAGGAGATCAGGTGCTTTATCATCCATGGTGTACCAGACAAGCCCGGCCCAGGTATCAACACGCACTTCAACGAGCGCCAGCTTGCCAACCGGATCCCCTTGTGGGAAGTCATCCTGGTCAGGGCATGCCTCCAATACCCCATCAAGGCCCCACCGCCAGCCATGGTACGGACAAAAGAAACTATCCTGGCAGCTGTTACCCCAAACCAGCCGAGCAGCGCGATGACCACAGGCATTGTAAAAGCCTTTCAGTGATCCGTCTCGCTGGCGGACGATCATCACAGATTCGTGCATAAAATCATGCACGATGTAATCCCCTGCCTCCTGAAGTTGTTGCTCGCGCCCCGCAATATGCCAAATCTTCGTCCACAGGTATTGCCACTCCTGCTTCATGAAAACCGGGTCGTAATAGCGCGCTCGCGGTATCGAATCACCACGTAGATTGGTTGTGTCTTTTCCATCCATGGCCAGCGGATGCGGCTCAATCTTCGTCACGAATCACCTCACTTTTAGTGCTCACAAGGCTAGATTAAAACCCTAGTTAGATACGCTGTCAAAACACACGTATCCATCGATTCAGCGCGGCTAGACGGAACTGCAACTCTATCGCCACCGCTAGTAACCTCTATCTGGGCTTGAGGAACACCACCCTCGAACTCGCGCTCCCTGTTATAACGGGAAACTTAGTTCGACGTTAAGTACACAAAGGTCTTCCAAAACCCGGGTTTACACAGTGATCAATCCAAGCTTATATTGCATCGACCAATCGATTCACTCGCCCGACAGATACCCGGAGAGCCCATGCCAAAGGATAAGCCCGCGTTTTCCCAGCCACCCAGGTTCGACAGCTTTGTTCCAAAGCCCTGGGTACAAGACCTGTACCCAAATGATGCCAAACAACCACCATCGGGTTTACTCAACGAGTCATCAGACAATCTCGCCACAACGGACATCCCGGCTGAACGCTACTGGTCCCACGAATGGCACAAAATGGAAGTTGACCATGTCTGGAGAAAAACCTGGCAGGTTGCCTGCAGGATTGAAGAAATTCCGAATGATGGTGATTTTGTGGTCTACGACATCGTCGACGACAGTGTCATCGTCGTTCGATCTTCAACGGGAGACATCAAAGCCTTCACAAACTCTTGCCTGCACCGCGGCACTTCAATCGTTGATGGTGCCGGCTCGGTCGAAGAGTTCCGTTGTCCCTACCATGGATGGTCTTACAACCTGGACGGCCAACTGACGTCACTTCCTGCGGCCTGGGATTTTTCCCATCTAAACATTGACGAACTACAACTCCCAGCCGTACAGGTCGATACCTGGGCGGGATTCGTGTTCATTAACCTGGACCCCGAGTGCTCCACACTAAATGAATATTTAGGTGTACTGCCTGAGCATCTCAACGACTTCAACATCGATAACAGGTACAAGGCGGTACACGTTTCCAAGGTTGTTCCCTGTAACTGGAAAGTGGCACAGGAAGCATTCATCGAGGGATATCATGTCGCGGAAACTCATTTCGAAAAAACACTTGAAGGAAAAATCGCGGTCTCAGGCGCGGCTGTTTCAAATTACGACACCTCTATACAGTACGATTACTGGAAACCTCATGTCACCAGAATGAATATGCTGGGCGGTATCCCCAGTGGCTACATCAGTGACCAACTTCAAAGTGAACAGGCGATTGTTGATGCTTACTTTGCACGCAAACCAGGCGATACCGTCACGCTGACAGAAGGCCAAACCGCGAGGTCCCTTATCGCTGAGCACAATCGCAAAATTTGGGGTAAGTCCCACAATGTGGACCTTTCAACCGCCAGCGACGCGGAAATGATCGACCAGATTCAATATACATTGTTCCCGAATTTTACGGTTTGGCCGACAATCGTCGCGCCGCTGGTTTACCGTTTCCGGCCGGACGGTGATGACCCAAACCATTCAATCTTCGAGATCTGGATGTTACTTCCGATCGCAGATGATGGCAGCCATCCAACGCCAATGACGGAATTGCGGCTAGACGAAGATCAGCTGTGGTCATCGGTTCCCGAACTCGGCGGATATGGCCCTGTGATCGACCAGGACACACCAAATTTCCCTCGAATCCAGAAAGGATTAAAGGCCAGTAAAAAAGGCGCAGTGAGTCTGGCTAACTATCAGGAGAACCGAATCCGTGTCTTTCATGACACGCTGGAAATGTATCTATTTGGACCCGATTCAAGCTTGCAGTAACCTGCGGCATGCTAGACCCCTCTGGAAACGCATTCGGACTAGTCAGGCAATTCCAGCACCCGCTTGGCAATGATATTGAGTTGGATCTCCGAAGTACCACCTTCAATCGAGTTTGCCTTGGAGCGAAGCCACTCTCGCGTCGTTAGCAATTCTTTCTCCAGGAAACCGTCTCCGTCCCATCCCAGACCCTGAGAGCCCAGCATGTTCATCATAACTTCAAAGCGCCCTTTGTTCTGCTCTGTCCCGTAGTACTTAAACATGGAAGACGCTGGAGATGGTGCTGCACTGGTTCTGGCCTCCAGCGCTGATCTCCGCAGGGTCAGACTAAAAGCCCTGGCGTTCATTTTGTGCCGGGTGATTTTGTCCCGAAGATTCACATCGGCAATCTTGCCCTGCACTTCCCCGGTATATTTCTTTGCCTGATTTTCAATCGTGTGTTCCGGGTTTCTGGGTGCACCCCGTGTACCCATACCGGCAACCATATTGCGCTCATGCTGAAGTAAACGCTTGGCGATCGGCCAACCTTTATTCACTTCACCGACCAGGTTATCTCTGCGCGCCCTGACATCCTCAAAGAATGTTTCACAAAACTGTGAAGAGCCGCTGATTAACTGGATCGGATTGGCAGCAACACCCTTGGACGTCATATCGAACAGGATAAAGCTGATGCCGTCGTGTTTCGGTACATCCGGGTCAGTGCGAACCAGACAAAATATCCAGTCCGACAGATGCGCAAACGAAGTCCAGGTTTTCGAACCATTGATCACGTATTCATCGCCGTCTAGCACTGCGCGCGTCTGCAGGCTCGCGAGGTCCGAACCCGACCCGGGCTCACTGTATCCCTGGCACCAGCGAATTTCACCGCGGACTATCTTTGGTAGATGTTCGCGCTTTTGGGCTTCACTGCCGAACTCCAGCAAAACAGGCCCCAGCATACTGATGCCAAAGGACAGTAACGGAGACCTCGCGTTGATCCTTGCAAGCTCATCCTGGAGAATTCTGTTTTCTTCCCGGGTTAATCCGCCGCCGCCATACTCGCGGGGCCAGGTTGGACAGGTCCAGCCCTTTGAACCCATATTATCCAGCCACACCTTCGCGTCTGGATGAGAAAAGGTTCCGTTTCTACCACCCCAGACCCAGTCTTCCTCGGTTCCTTTTGTACGCATCGTTTCAGGGCAGTGTTCAGCAAGCCAGTGACGAACGTCGTTTCCAAATTGTTCCATAGAGCCTCAGATGTACCCCAAATGGGGCATGGTTGTACC
>DTZW01000426.1:6703-11046 GCA_012961165.1 Gammaproteobacteria bacterium
GCCCCGGATCACCTCTCGGCAACCCGAAGCCGGGGGGAAGGGTTTACATAATGTAGCTCGCAGTAATGCCATAGGTTCTTGGCATTGCTGGAAGCCTAATAATCGAATCGTTAACCTTCCTGTATCGGGCCCAGTAGTATTCATCGGTGACGTTACGTCCCCACAACCAGATTCTTCAATTGTCGTTCTCAATGCCAGCACGCACATCCACCAGTGTTCTTTCTGGTACAGGAAGCGTTGTGTCACCTGATAATTCCTGGGCATCTTCGCGTGTACACGGCACGCCTGGTTCTTTACACTCGTCAACACACTCGTCAACAAAAAACGAGCTGGTCTCTAACGATGTCTTCAAGGTGTTCTCCCTCCAGAGTTGAATTAGCCGATCCAGGGAGCGTCCGCAATACTGGTAACTAATGATTTCACCACTTATGATTCATCGAACCATCTACTCAAGAGCCCCTAATGTCGGAAGACGACCCAATAGCATCAGAAAAGTGGCAGACTCAAAAGAGCTCCCTCACACGCGATAGAATTGTCATCGCCGCACTCGAATGTATTGTTGAATTTGGCTACGAAAGTACCACGATGGCCAAGATCGCAAAAATGGCCAAGGTTTCTCAAGGCTCCATGCAGTACCATTTCCCCGCAAAACTGGACGCGATCAAGGCTGCGATCAACTACCTGCTGGCAAAACGGCTTACCGACCACCAGCGAGATCTCGAGGAAATACCGGTTGGTGTTGATTCAATGGCACACGCTATTGAAGTGTATTGGTACCATTTGAACGAAGGTCACTATGTTGCCTACCAGGATCTGGTCATTGCAGCACGTACTCATCCTGAACTGGCCACGGTTCTTGAACCCGCGTATCAGCGGTTTGTAAAAGCATGGCGGCGGGATGCGCTGAATTTAATTCCCGAGTGGAACGGGAAAAAGGAAAAGTTTGAGCTCATCTGTGATATCGGTCAGTACCAGATGGAAGGCCTGGCATTCGGCAGACTGAACGGCCAGTTGAGTGACAAGCAAACCAGGGTGGTTCTTGACTTTACCAAAGACCTGCTGTCTAAGATGACTGCCGAGCTCTAACCCGGTCATCGTCATCTCCGTTTAATCTCCAATTCGATTAGTGGTAGCATATCGAAATATTAATTCGTGCACATTGTTTTTGCACCCTGGTTTCTATGCCGGTGTTCCAGAGCTGTTTTTACATAAGGTAACCTGATCAAGATACACACATCGAGACCAGACCACACATTCGAGAGATGCTCGCACGGTCAACCGACCCATTAAGGAGACACTATGACTAACCTGACGTTTGAAAACATCACCTACGAAGTTGAGAAAGGCCGAGCACGCATCACACTTAACCGGCCCGAAAAACGCAATGCTCTATCTATCGAGCTAGTGGAAGAACTGCGCGATGCATTGTGGGAAGCAGACGACGACAAATCCGTTCACTGCGTGATTCTAAAAGGCGAGGGCCCCTCATTCTGTGCCGGTTACGATCTGACCGCTAATCGGCAAGTGGCAGACGATGGGGTGCAACGACGTAAAGGCTCCGGCATGGATGATGACACCTGGCGAATAGAACGCTTCCAGCGATCACTTCGAACCCTAACCGAGATGCACAAACCCTCGATTGCCCAGATCCACGGTCATTGTTATGCCGGTGGAACTGATCTGGCGCTTTATTGTGACATGCTGATATGTGCAGATAATGCCAGCATTGGCTATTCAGCTCTGCGCAATATGGGCGCAGCACCTAATCAGATGTGGCTCTATCATTGCGGCCCACAGTGGACCAAGCGCCTGCTGTTAACCGGCGATACTTTAAGTGGCGAAGATGCAGCCAAAATTGGACTGGTACTTAAATCCGTACCTGAGGAGTATCTGGAGCAGGAAGTGGAAGGTCTCGCCGATCGACTTAGCTGGATTGACCCCGAAATGTTGTCAACCAACAAACGGATTATCAACGTCGGTATGGAACTGATGGGATCAACCGTGCTGCAACGCCTTGCGGCGGAAAATGATGCGCGCGCGCATACGACGCAAGCGGCCAGAAACGTTTTCAAACAAATTGGCTCAGAGGGTCTTCGAGCCGCGCTACGCGACCGTGACGCACCTTTCGGCGACAGCCGCGCAAGAGTGGATGGGCCAGAACTGCGTGATGAAGAAGGCAGACTTAAACCTTTAGACTGAGCCGAGGCGACGGAATCAGGATAATCAACGAATCAAGGTGACGAACATAAACGGTCCCAAGCAGGAATCATCATGACAGAACTATCAGTGGAAGAAGCGATATTCACCACCCGCTCAATGCGACATCTAAAGCCAGACCCGATACCCAAGGCTGACCTGGAATTCATCATTGAAGCAGCAACCATGGCCCCTTCTGCGGGCAACTACCAAATGTGGGCATTTGTTGTGGTCACCGATGAACAGACAAAGCAGGAAATCGGAAACGCTTACCGTGAGGCAGGAACCGCCTATATTAAAGACACTGTGCTGGCGAATCCTGACACCGATGATGAGCGCCGCCGGGTCTATACCCAGGCGATGCACACGGTAGAACATCTGGCTGAAGCACCGGTGATCATCGTCGCCTGTTTAACACAGCCGTGTCCTGACGACGCCGCCACCGGCTCCGGCCTGTTTGGGTCCATATACCCCGCCGCTCAAAACCTGATGCTGGCCGCAAGATCAAGGGGCCTCGGCAGCGTATTACTCACACTGGCGACCGATTATTCACCCACGTTGCCGCACTCGGTCAAACCCGTAAAAGAGATCCTAGGCCTGCCTGAAAACGTTGGCAGCGTCGCCCTCATTCCTGTTGGCTATCCGAAGGGTCAATGGGGACGGCCAAGACGAGAAGACGTCGCAAACAGCCTGCATTGGGAAAAGTGGTGACGCGTTACGCTGAGGACCAGGCTTACGCCCCGCCAGTACCCCAACGAATACCACGACGCAGCAGTTCGTAGTAGACAGGTGAATCCCAGGAACCTCGTACCACCGGGACAATGTCTGCCATTGGTTTCATATCGTGCTTTCCTGTGCAGTGCCCCAGGGAAAGATACAGGACTTCTCCATCCCCGTAAGGATGCAAATACATCTGCGGGTTGCTATCTCTATCAGTACCATAGTCAGACTGGACGTAACCCATCGATCGTTCGCTGTAGGACGCCTCAAGCAAAACTGTCTGCTCACCCTGAGGCTCGCAGTAGTATGGCTCTTCATCCTCGACATCAAAATCCTCAATGCCTTCTGTGAGCGCGTGAACTACATCGGTAACACGTACGTGTATCTTTTGATTGGCGGGATGCGCGACGAAGCGATTGCCTAACACTTCCATAAACGTTGGTGCCACATCAGGTGTATCCACCCGGCCATCATCTGTAAAATCAAGTAATGCGCTGGTCGCATGGAGCGCAAACCAACGCCCACCGTTTCCTATAAATTTCGCCAGGCCTTCCTGTTCCTCGGGTGTCGGTCTGAGATCACAGGTATAGGTAATCAGCAGCGTAGAGTTGGAAATGGCTTCAACGTCACTGAAGCTATCTGCGACGCGCGTATGTATGTCCTCGTTCTCACCCAGTAATTTCAACAATTCCAGTCGGGCAAAGTTGGTATCGTGATACTTGGCATTGCAAACAAGATAGACGTCAATTTTTTGATCTTTTTCCACGAATTTCCCTTTTGATCTCTAATAAATTACAAGAACGGACTTGCAACCGGCAGGCAGCAGTCAGATCTGCGATGAGGTGTATACCTTGAACATCCAGAATCGGCAGCTGTTCCAATCAGTGCAAACCGCTTTGCCGATGACTACACCCAGTTAGCCAGTCGTCGGAAGCGCCCTGACTTCTTCTGCCGGCGCCGCAACCAGCTCGTCAGATGTGCTGGGCATTAAGATCTCGTCGATGACAGGCTCTGTGAACTTGTCCACAGAAACATACAGGTTCAATTCCTGACCACGAGCCAGGTCCCTTGGCCGTATTTTTTGGCCACCGATCAGTACTCGCGCGTCAGAATCCGGAGATATCACCATCGTTGAATCATTTGCAGGGATATACAGCGTCACTTTATTGCCGCGAACCTTTCGCACAACCATTTTTGTGTGCATATACAGGGCGCCATCCCGATCTACTACACCCAGGCAGGAACCGGAGAGGTCTGCAAACCTTTCCGCACCTGCTTCAGTTATTTCACGATTGAGCTTGGTCGCAACATCTTCACAAGACATCGTGTAGTGATGGTCTGCAATGGCGTTTAAGCTCATCATCGTTGCAGCTGTAGCTAAAGCAATTCGTAATTTCATTTCACTACCCTTATTGGTAAATAGACTC
>DTZW01000427.1 GCA_012961165.1 Gammaproteobacteria bacterium
AATCCCGAATTTTAGCTGACAATAACCCGGATAGCCCGGATAACCCTGACGTGCAAGATGAACGCTAAACAGTCTGGCGTAGCGCTGGTGATGGTTCTGTTAGTCGTTGCGATCGCGACGGTGATGGCGGTCTCGATGGTACAGGAACAGCAGGGTTCCATTCATATCACGCGTGGCTTTCTAAGCCGTGGCCAGGCAGGTCAATATGCGCTGGGGGGTGAGGAGCTTGCCCGCCAGATACTTCAGGAAGACCACGCTGAGGGTGAAAACCGGGATTACCTGACTGAAACCTGGGCGAACCCTGAATTGCATTTTCAGTTTGAAGAGGGTGTGGTAAATTTGCAGATCACCGATCTGCAGGGCTTGTTCAATGTCAATTCATTGTCCAGTGAAAACACACTTGTCGAGATTGCGCGACAAAGGGTGGTGAACCTGCTTATCGCGGTGGGCGCTGATCCGCTCCTGTCCGATCGGATACAGGACTGGATTGACGAAGATACAAGTGCGCGCCCCGCTGGTGCGGAAGACTTTGATTATCTTGTTTACGAGCCGCCGTACAGGACTGGCAATGCGATGGTTCAGGATGTTTCCGAGCTGGGATTGCTTGGGTTGGAGCCAGAAATACTACAGCAGATCATGCCGTTTTTTACCGCGCTACCGGATGCCCAAACCCTGGTTAATATCAACACAGCGTCGCCCTACATTCTGCAAGCGCTTGCATCTGAGTTGTCGTTCGAAGCGGCGGCGGTGTTGGTCCAGAGAAGAGAAGAGCAGGAGGGAGGCTTTGAGACTGTTCAGGCGTTTCTTCAATTACCAGAACTTGCGGGGGTCCGCGTAGTTACTAATGGACTTAGTGTACAATCATCTTTTTTCGAAGTTCGAACGATCGCACGATACCAGGAACGGTTCAGTTACTTGACGAGTATTCTTCATCGAAATCCCCTGGATGGAACTATCCGGGTTATCTATCGCGACTTCTCAAAGAACTTCCGCCCCCAACAAGTCACTGAGGAGGACACGGATGGTTGATACCTTATTTCTAAAGTTCAGCGGTGATGAATTTGAGTGGTTGATATTCGACTCCTCTGGCCGGAAGAAAACTGACGGGCTTGGCTCTGCCAGTCAGTTTAATGAGAGCTTCGAGGAACGGTTTGACGGGCGCGTAGTGTTTGTTGCGCCCGGTGAAGAAGTCCTGCTTACCATCGCAAATATTCCATCGAAGCAACGTCGCCAGATCGTGCAAGCAGTGCCCTATGCCATTGAAGAACAATTGGCGATGGACGTAGAGGACTGTTTTTTTTCGCTTGGCTTACGCAACGTTAATGACCAGATTCAGGTTGCAGTTGTTGAGCTATCGCGAATAAGAGGCTGGTTGGACAGGCTCGAAGCGCTGGACGTTGAAATTAGCTTTATGACGTCTGAAGCAAATCTTCTTTCCTGCGATATCGGAATTTCTGTTCTCATCGACGATGATCGAGTTCATGTCCGGTGGCCTGATGGAACGGGTATGACGACCTCTCGATCAGGGCTTACGCTTGCGCTGTCGGCGGGGTCTACTGATTTGCCTATCAATGTGTCAGGTAGTGAATTAGATATTGGCGCCTGCCGGATTCAGTTGAGTGAACTTGAAGCGAGTGGTGAAGTCTTAAGCCAGCGATTGGTAAATGAGTCAGGCTTCCACATACTCTGTTGTGAATTTTCTGGCACAGAGAACAATTTACTGCAGGGTGAATTCGAAGTTGAAGAAGCAGTTTCCAACGTTCAACTGGTCTGGCGGTCGGTAGCAGTGCTTGCTGTGATGGCTGTTGCGCTGCATTTTTCGGCATTAGTCGCTCAGGTTTGGTATTTCGACCGAAAGTCGAGTGAGTATAAAGC
>DTZW01000428.1 GCA_012961165.1 Gammaproteobacteria bacterium
GTGCGGCAGATCGACATAGGGCGAAGAAAAATTCATGCGCGCCAATAGGCGATAGCGATTGGCGGCGAAATCCTCGCCGAAAACGCGGATCGTCCCTGAGCTCGGCAGCACCAGGCCGAGCATCATCGCCATGGTTGTGGTTTTTCCGGCGCCATTGCCGCCGAGCAGCGCTGAAATATGACCGCGGGGCACTGCAAGGCTCAGCCCATCCACAGCCTGGACGGTACCGAAACGCTTGCATAAATTCCTGATTTCGAGCGCGGTTTCTGACATGGCGCGTGCACTATGCCGGAACGCGCACCTTAGGCCAATTGTCGACGCTGGCGTGTCTGACGTCAGCGCCTATGGAACAAATTAGCCGGATTGCATAAGGGAGGATTTCTGGCTCATCGTAGTGACCGAAGGGAACGAAGATGAGACAGAAATCGCAAACACGACAAACGGGTGCGTCCCAAGCGATCAAGGACATTCGCCGAGCGACGCGCAAACAATACTCCGCCGAAGAAAAGATCCGAATTGTGCTGGACGGATTACGCGGTGAAGAAACCATTGCCGAGCTGTGCCGTCGTGAGGGCATCGCCCAGAGCATTTATTACAAATGGTCGAAGGAGTTTCTTGAAGCTGGTAAGCGTCGGCTTGCCGGCGATACAGCCCGTGCGGCCTCTACAGGTGAGGTTCAAGCTCTTCGCCGTGAAGCGCGTGAATTGAAGGAAGTCGTCGCCGAGCAAACCTTGGAACTGCGGCTCCTTAAAAAAAGCATGATCGCGGATGGGGGAGACGACGAATGAGATATCCCGCGTCTGAGAAACTTGAGATCATTCACCTTGTTGAACAATCCTTCCTGCCAATCAAACAAACGTTAGGCAAGTTGGGTATTTCCCGCACCACGTTTTATCGCTGGTACGACCGTTATCAGATTGGTGGCCCGGAGGCTCTGGAAGATCAATCGCCCAGGCCGTCCCGGGTCTGGAATCGTATTCCCGACGATGTTCGTCAGCGGGTCATTGACCTGGCCCTGGATGTGCCGGAACTATCTCCGCGTGAACTGGCAGTGCGCTTCACAGACACGGAAAAATACTTTGTCTCAGAGGCTTCCGTCTATCGTCTGCTCAAATCCCTTGATCTGATTACCAGCCCTGCGTTCATCGTCATCAAGGCCGCTGATGAGTTCAGGGACCAGACAACAGCTATCAATCAACTGTGGCAGACCGACTTCACCTATCTGAAAGTCATCGGCTGGGGCTGGATGTATTTATCGACGATCCTCGATGATTATTCGCGCTATATCGTCGCCTGGAAGCTATGCACGACCATGAAGGCGCGCGATGTTACCGATACACTGAGCCTCGCTTTACAGGCATCAGGCTGTGACCAAGCCCATGTTCGGCACAAGCCGAGACTGCTATCGGACAACGGCTCCAGCTATGTCTCTGGCGAGCTGGCTGAATGGCTAGGTGACAAGAAGATGGGACATGTCAGGGGTGCGCCATACCACCCGCAAACACAGGGCAAGATCGAGCGATGGCACCAGACCCTGAAGAACCGCATCCTGCTGGAAAACTACTTCTTCCCGGCAGACTTGAAAGCGCAGATCGAGACATTCGTCGATCATTACAATCACCGGCGTTATCACGAGAGCATCAATAATCTCACCCCCGCCGACGTCTACTTCGGGCGTGCGCAATCTATTTTAAAACAAAGAGAAAGGATCAAACTGAAAACGATGGAGAACCGGCGCTTGCAACACCGCAAATACGCCGCTTAATATATTGAACCAGATGAGCCAGATCCTCCTTTAGATCAGGCCGCAGTTTGTTCCAAATTATATGACGACGGACACTATCGGACACGACCAGGAAGCGC
>DTZW01000429.1:0-1946 GCA_012961165.1 Gammaproteobacteria bacterium
AACCGATCGTTCACCCAGCACATCGTCGGCATGATCAAAGCAGAAAGTGACAGAACGCTCAGCTATCTCTACGACCACATCAACCAGCCCGAATTCCAGGTTCGATATCGCTGGCGAGCCGGCTCCATGGTGCTGTGGGACAATAGGGTGACGCAACACTATGCGGTAGCCGATTACCTGCCCCATTACCGCAGGATGCACCGGGTGACGGTGGTAGACGATGCAAGAATTTGACCATGCTGCCTGACGTCCCGGATTTTGATATTTACGCGATTGATCATCTGCCAGAGAAACTCATCGTTGCAGATCAGCGGCTCATCATTACCTGGGATGACGGTAAAATCAGCCATTACCCCTTTGTCTGGTTGAGAGAATACAGCCCGGATGCCGGTACTTTTAACGACATCACGCGGGAACAAAATATCGCCGTGACAGATCTGCCGGATGAACTGAACATCTCGAGCACGGAGATTGGCGCTGACGGCTCAGTCATCGTCAACTGGCAACCTGAAAACCTGGACAGCCGGTACCACCCGGGATGGCTTCGAGCCCACTGCCCCTCGAACCCAAAACCAAATTTCGAGTTGCCAAAACGAACACCCTGGACTGCCACCAGAACCGCCACCAGTCAGGCCTTCCCACCAACATTTAGTGGCGCACTGATCGACACCGATAAAGAATTCAGCGAGTGGCTGGGCGCTTTACATTCCAGCGGCGTTGCAGTGATCACAGATCTGCCAATTGCACAAGAAGCACTCGAAAAAGTGGTCGATCGAATCGGTCCCATCAGGACTTCTAACTTCGGCCGGATTTTCGATGTCGAACTAAAGGCCGAAGCAAATTCGAATGCCTATACCTCCCAGCCTCTGAGGGCACACACCGACCTTGCGACCCGCGAATATCAGCCCGGTCTGCAGTTCTTTTTCTGTATGGAAAATTCAGTCTCCGGCGGAGAAACCATTCTTACAGACGGACTTGCTGTCGCAGAAAAGATTCGTACCGATCATCCTGACGAATACGCTTTTCTGACAGAGCAACCCATACCTTTCGTCAATACCGACAGGGATTCTGAATACCGCTACGAAGTCCCTATTTTAGAAACCGATCACCACGGCGACATCACTACAGTCCGGTTTACCTATTGGCTTCGCGCGCCGATGACCGGCGATCTGGCGACTCTGGATAGCTTATATTCGGCGCTTCGACTATTTCATCACTATGCCGACCATGAGGACTACCAGCTTAGATTCCCGCTGAAGCCCGGCGATCTGATCGGTGTTGATAACCGCCGGGTTCTGCATGGTAGAACCGGCTTTGCACCTGACGCCGGTCATCGTTGGTTGCGTGGTTGCTATATGGAAAGAGAAGAACTCGAGTCACGACTGCGTGTGCTGGATCGGCAAAGGAGAATTCTATCTGCCTGAAACCTCCGGTGCGACAATCTGCCGCTGGATTTGTGAGGTGACATCTCAATTAGCTTCTTAAGCAACACCTGAACTAGCACCTGAAGTAGCAAACACATCGCAGGTCCAACCGGTACGGCAATGGGTACTCAGCGTACCCTTTGGCTCCGGTATTTGTTTTCGACCAGGCCTGGCACAAGTCAAGACCTGGATGTCATTGCCCACACCATCGCCAGGCGAGTCTTACGGTTCCTCGAAGGGCCGGCATTTAGGTAAACAGGATCGAAGCAGGCTTGGCTGTCGTACAGGGGCGGTAAATATGCATCTTCTTCATAGAAGTTGGGGTCAGGTTTATTGGATCATTCACAGGGGTCTAGCGCGGGTCTAGTGCGGGGCTAGTGCGGGGCTAGTGCGGGGCTAAGGCTGCTCTTTGAAAACAGCGCTTCCAGCCTTGCCCGAGCCTTATATGTTTCTTGTGCTTTCAGGTGAAACTTGTCCGGCCAATGTGCCCAGGTTCTTTTCTAACCACTTTATTTTAGAAAT
>DTZW01000429.1:2012-10931 GCA_012961165.1 Gammaproteobacteria bacterium
CAGAATTCCATTTCAGCAGTAGACTGTGTGCCGTTATAAGTAGAACAACCCGTGGTAAGGGCGATGAGTAAGAAAGCCAGGATAGTCTTGTACATGTTGTTCACCCGTTTGCATATTTGGTTTATGGGAAGAGATTGTAAGGGGGTCTTGTAAACGGCGGTTGATGCCAATGTGCACTAATGTAACGGAACGTGACCTAAGGGGTTGACCGGTAAGACAGATAGTCTTATCACGAAACGGTAGCTTCTGGTCGGTAGTAGGCGTCTCGCCGCCTTAATCACGGCACAATGACTCGCAAGGAATCCCATCTGAGTCACCGTCCAAGCCTCGCAAGCCACATTGATTCAGATACAATTTAGCTTCGACACAGTTAGTCATGTCTCGACAGTATTTCTTTGATCCGCACTGCTCATCTATCTCTCCTCTAACCCCTCGCCGCCAGTCCCATGGCGCCACAGGGCTATGGTCAGACCAGAGACCGCGCTTGCGCTTTCTGGACTCATCCTCTGCAGACTCATATCTGCCGCGATCTTCGACGGGCTGTTCCTTAGCATACTGCCTGTACCACCACGCCATGCCTGCAAGTAACTGAGCGTGATTCACGTTTAACGTCTTGCCGCAGGTAGCGCAGTCAGAAGGCTGCACCCACACCTTCCCAAGCACTCTTCCATTGCGGTCACTCTTATTGGTTTCTATCCTCACGTCTTTATTTGCGATAAAAGACGCGAGTTTTTCCTTCGAGGCTTTACCAAACAGTTGGCCTGACTCTGGAGCGTCTATGCCTGTTAAGCGAACTTTGATCTTCTCGTTCTTCGAAGTTCTTATTGTGATCGTGTCACCGTCGGCGACTTTAATCACCTTGCCTTCGTAGCTCGAGGGAAGTTCTCGTGTTGGTTTTGGTAAGTATTGAAGCAGCGAGCCTAAAAGGGTTAGGCATGCAAGGCCGATGAGTACTATTTTCTGAGTGGTATTGAGCGTTTTAATTGCTTGTTCTTTTTAGCATTAATCACAAAGTAGATGTTAACTGATTCATTGGGACCATTCTTACGGTGTCCCTGATCACGTAGTTCATTTATCCTGGCGCCCGGCCCTGGCCTCATCGAGTTTAAGCGGTGTGACTGCCAGCCGAGACTGTCGGGGGTAGCCCCGACAAGCCTAGTGGCCACAGATCGATTCAGGGCTTACCGTATGGCGCATTAATAAGCTATGGTCCCTGAACAGCTGGCAAAGGAGTGTTACATGGCATACCTACCTATCGTAATAGCGCTTGGCGTCGGGATTGCGTTTGGCATCGTCATTCACATTTTCATAATGAAAGGCAGAAAGCCCATTTATCTGGTTGTCAGTGCCGAGGTTAAAAACGAAGCAGCGCTCGAGCCATACCGGCAACAGGCCGTGCCTCTGGCAGAAGCCGCTGGATTAGAAATACTCGGCAGCGGTGAAATAGAGTTGATGGAAGGTGACTGGGATCACTTTCCGGCCCTGACTTTGGAAAAATTCGATTCCAAAGCGGCCTTACATAAGTTCTGGTATTCCCCCGAATATCAGCAAGCAAAGAAACTTCGTGAAGGGCATCTCGACGTTCAGTTTATCGTCGCCGTCGAAGGCGTATAACGGCTTTACTACATATCGTTGAGATCAGTTTGCCGGGCAGCTGGTCGACACTCTACCAGCGCGACAAGCAAGACCTGGGGTTGATAACCCTCGAGACTACGTTTGAACCCGATCCGCAAGACTAAGCATCGATGCCTGACAATCGCAGACGCACATACTCCAACTATTGGCGATATATGTGTCACTAACCTGAAGATAGGAGCTGATAACCCCTCTTTGCGTAGAATCTACGACCGGCTCTGTCCGCTGATCTAAATCCCTCGTTCCCGTGTACGCAACTGCGGGGTATCATCGGGGGGTAATTAAACTTGGGACCGTTCCCAGGCCTTTACACCTTACCTGTAACATCTACATAGGTTGTTATAAAAAATAGGGATGCCATGAAGCCGACGCCAACAGAATATATTCGCCAGACTCGGGAAAGCTACGAAAAACTGGGATTTGAACCCTATCAATGGTTCCACGCTGAGCATGAACCTAAACCTGCGCCGCTGGCAAAACCACTATCAGAATCAAAGCTGGGGCTAATCTCTACCGCGGGCACCTATGTTCACGGACAGGTTGCCTACTACTACAAAGATGACACGAGCGTCCGCGCGATTCCCAGTAATACCGCGGTCAAAGACATTCGATTCTCGCACATCATGGAAAACTACCTTGTGGAGGCCCGCCAGGACCCTTGCACAGTCTTTCCCCTGGAGGCTCTCACCCAGCTCGAATCGGAAGGTATTATTGGCGAACTGGCCGGTAACTACTTCTCCTGCATGGGCGGAATCTATTCAAAGAATCGGGTGATCAACGAGCTGCTACCCAACCTCGAGAAAGCCGTCTCTAAAGAACAGTTAGACCTTCTTCTGTTAATTCCTTTGTGACCTGTTTGTCACCAGACCGTGTGTCTGATCGCTCGCCATTTCGAATCACTCGGATTGCCAACGCTGATCCTGGGAAGTGCACTTGATATCATGGGCGCGGGGAAACCGCCGCGAGCCAGGTTTGTGAATTATCCGCTGGGATTTGAATCAGGCCGATTCAGGGATAAGACTAATCAGCTTGCCGTTGTTCGCGAGGCACTGAAAGGGTTTGCGGACATTACCTCTCCGGGCATCGTACCGCTGGATTTCGAGTGGCAGGCAGGCTGGGACATGCTGAACGAAAGGGAAAAAGGGAAGCTGGACAATCGAAGCCCACGCACCACAGAACCGCAATACCAGACTGAAGATGATCGGCGGGCAGCCCGGGGGCAGTAAGGGCTAATCAAAGACGTTCTACAACGCCCTGGCACTACCAAAAAATCGTCAGCGCGAGGATAACGTAGTGGTTAGGGTCTGACGAAAGAACAGAATAACCAGGGCAGGCTCACCAAAATACTGCTTGAGCAGCCATTGATCCTATCACCCTGATCGACAATAAACGCGCAGTCCTGAACCAAAGCCAATCTGTTTTGGTTGAGACCGAAAAATAATCGTTGCCCAGCGGATATTAGATTACGTTACGCCGAATGAACCTGAACCTTGTTACGCTACCAAACCCGTGGGTCATACTAATGCCCTGCGTTTCAGCATCGTGTTCAGCTTCGTCAAACAATCCGGTGGACATATCGAAATCGCGTCTGATCCTGACGCTAACCTCAGGAGGTTAGTGCCTGATTTTCCCGCCGCATCAGGTAAGGCGTCTTACCCAGGTTGTCGCGATAACCACGGCCAGGATTCTCGCCTGGGTCCATTACGATATATCGACACAGGTCCTGTCCATGTGGCGACAACGTATCGAAGACCTCTCTCGGCATACTGATGTGGTGAGGTTCTCGATACCAGGGCGCCCAATACTCAACATTCGGTATCGCCCGCACATCATTTGACAAATTCGGTGTCCCGCCATGCCACGCCCGGATATCCCGAATGAGTACACTGCCTGCCGGAGCAGGACAGACTGTCGACAACTTCATCCATTCCGGTTCGTCCATCAAACGCGGTATCGGATCATGATTGTGCTGCGTACCTGGAATCTGGCGTGTGGGACCATTAATTGCAGTGAAATCTATCATCAGGAAGTTGCAAACCACGCTGGGCACCGGAAGATCCCTATAGGTAAGAAGGCCACGGTGATCATGAAAGGACCCCGCTACATAATCACCATGAGTTCGACGATCTCCCATGTCCGAATGCAAGCGCTGATACTCGACAGCTCCAGGAAGACAAAAGTCTCCGGCGGCACCACGGCACATATAGGTAGGCGCACCGAATATTGACGTGATGATCGGTGTTACCAAAGGCAGATCAACCAGCATAGCCCATTCCAGATGGTGCATTAGCTGGCCCGTCACACTCGCGCTGCCAAAGGAGTATCGATGTGAGCCTCGGTTTCCCTGCCGGTTCCCATCCATTGACATAATTTCACGTATTTCGCGCTCGCAACCTTGCTGAATGTAAGTCAGCTGTTCCGGTGTCAGAACATCGCGCACCACCACAAAACCGTCTCTGTGGAATATCTCTGTTGCCCGCTCGACTTCATCGGGTGAGACAACCTCTAGACCGCGGATGCCATTATTTTCAGACAAGTTCTCCCTTAATTCGACAACCTCTTCACTCATTGGGTCGACTCCCACCCAACCCAGATCGTCAAAGGGCAATTTCAGTGCATTATTATCCGGTTCTAGTTTTTGTTCCGGCACAGACATTTCACCTATTTTTTGAACACGTATTGAAACAACCAAAAATTCTTGAGGTCAATATAACTATGGAACTCACCAAAGGGTTCAGTGGTTTGCTTCAAATCTTCCAGGGTCGGAAAATTTTTCAATACCTGATGCCTGGTGCCCGATTCCAGCTCTCTGGTCTGGTAAGTGTTACCGTTTTCATCTGAACTGGTGATCGGAAACCTGTCACACTGAATGGCTGAATTATCTATCAAAATCACTCGCGCGCCAGGTTTGAGGCACTGGTGTAGCGAAGTAAAAAACTCCTTTAGCCGCTGTTTTGGCACATGTGACAACCACAAACCAGCGAAAGCGCCTGAAAAGCTTTTCCCCTCGTCCACCAGTCGATCCACGTGATAGGCGTCCTGAATGCGGGTCTCAACGGGACAGGCGTAGTTTCGTTTTAACAGCTCATCCACCTGGGCCGCTTCCCTGTCTGTGGCAAGAATTGATTTCGCAGTTCGACTGATAAATTGTGTCCAGTAGCCGGTTCCGGCGGCGATTTCCAGCACCCCACAGCCATCAAACATCTCCTGTAGATGGGCCTCAAGAAAACGAAGGTCAGCCTGGCGCTCCGGGTAGCCATAAACGAGATCGTAAACCGGCGCACGCTCTTTGTAGTAGTTAGACATTTCATCCATGGGCGCAAGTTTAGCGGATAACTACCCAGAGTCAGACTAGTTTGTCTTATCAAAGTAGGTGCATTTCGCTATGCTGCACGGCTTCTTCGACCATTATTGGGCCAACCCTATATATGTACCCAGGAAACTTTGACCCCGATCGTCCAGCTTATGTCATGGCCAACGCTGGCCTTACCGTCAGCTACGGCGAACTGGAAGCTGTTTCTAACCAGATCGCTCATCTGTTCAGGGATTTGGGTCTGAAACGCGGCGATAGTATCGCGCTCTGTCTGGAAAACCACCGCACCTTCTTCCAGATCTGTTGGGCAGCGCATCGTTCCGGCATCTACTTTACGGCGATCAGCTACCGCCTGCAGGCAGACGAAGTCGAATATATTGTCAACGACTGCGGCGCGAAAGTTTTGATCACGTCCGCCCACCTCAAAGACACATTCAATGGTTTTAAAGACAAGCTGGTTAACAAACCTGCGTGTTACATGCTGGATGGCACTGCGCAGGGAGCCAGTTCATTCGAAGAGGCAATCAATCCCTATCCGACAGAGCCAATAGCTGATCAGTCTTATGGCCAGAGTCTGCTTTATTCCTCTGGAACAACCGGCATGCCGAAAGGCGTAAAAAAACCCATGGTTGATGTTCCCTGGGCCGAACCAGACCCGGTTTTTGAAGCCCGACGAATTCGATACGAATTCGACGAAGACTCTATCTATTTGTCCCCGGCGCCGCTTTACCATGCCGCGCCTTTAGGGTTCACGATGAATGTTCTGCGATACGGTGGCACCTGTGTTGTGATGGAACATTACGAGTCAGAACGCGCGCTTGAGCTTATTGAGCAGTTCAAGGTCACTCACAGCCAATGGGTACCAACTATGTTTGTTCGTATGCTGAAGTTACCCGAGGGCGATCGAAACAGGCACGATCTTAGCAGCCACCGGGTGGCCATTCACGCAGCCGCACCTTGCCCTATTAGTGTCAAGGAACAAATAATTGATTGGTGGGGACCCATTGTTCACGAGTACTATGCGGGAACCGAAGGTAACGGTTCAACAACCATTACCTCCGAAGAATGGCTGAGTCACAAAGGTTCCGTCGGCAAACCCGCCGGTGAGTGCAAAGTGCACATCATGGATGACGAAGGCGTCGCATTGCCAACAGGCGAAGCCGGCGGCGTGTATTTCGAAGGTGGTGGGCAGTTCGAATATCTCCACGACGAAGAAAAAACCAATGCCAGTCGAACCTCCAATGGCTGGTCGACCCTGGGAGATATCGGACACCTCGATGAAGAAGGTTACCTGTACCTTACTGACCGAAAGTCTTTCATGATCATCTCGGGCGGCGTCAACATCTACCCACAGGAAGCAGAAAACGCGTTAATTACCCACCCTGCAGTGATAGACGTTGCAGTTTTCGGTGTCCCTAATGAAGAGTTCGGGGAAGAAGTGAAAGCCGTGGTGCAACCTGCTGATTTTGGATCCGCTGGACCAGCACTGGCAGCCGAGTTGATGAATTACGCCAGGGAGAAGATATCGCACATCAAATGTCCCCGGTCCATCGATTTTATAGCGGAGCTGCCACGGCATCCAACAGGTAAACTCTACAAACGACTCCTCAAAGACAAGTACTGGGAAACAACAAGCAAATGATAAATAAACTGTTCGATCTCTCTGGCCGCGTTGCACTGATCACCGGTGGTAATGGCGGCATTGGCCTTGGCATGGCAGAGGGCCTGGCATCTCAGGGTTGCGAAGTCAGCATCTGGGGCACCAACGCTGATAAAAATGCCAAAGCGCTCGAAACGCTGCAGCAGTATGGCCCTAAAGTTTCAGCCCTGAGATGCGATGTCGCAGACCAGCAGGCAGTAGACGCCTGCTTCAAGCAGACACTTGCAACTCACGGCCGGGTAGACGGATGTTTTGCAAATGCCGGTATCGGTGGTCGGCCAACGCAATTCGACCAGATGGAAAAGCAAGAATGGACACGAATCATGGAAGTTAACCTTGACGGTGTGTTCCATACCTTTCGATGCGCGGCGGAACATATGCGCCTGCGCGCTGAAGCAGGCGATCCCTTTGGCCGCCTTATCTCAACCGCCAGCTTAGCGGCGATATCCGGGCAGGCACGCGGCGAACATTATGCGGCAACCAAAGGTGGCCTGATCTCGATGAACAAGGCACTCGCTGTCGAATACGCTAGGCATAATGTCACTGCCCACACTATCCTTCCCGGGTGGATCGAAACTGAAATGACGCAGCAGACCTTCAACTCAGAAAAATTTGTGGGCAACGTTATGCCACGCGTCCCGATGCGCCGCTGGGGACAACCCGAGGATTTCGCTGGCATTGCCGTTTACATTATGAGCAGCGCCAGCAGTTATCACACGTCAGAAACCTTTTTGATCGATGGTGGATACGCAAATTTCTAGAGACCCCTATTTACAGAGACCCCAAAAGGTTAGTCGTTTATGACCACAGCATTTGATGGCATCAGGATTCTTGATTTTACCCAGGTACTTGCTGGCCCTTTCGCGGTCATGCAACTGGCGCTACTCGGCGCGGATGTTATCAAGGTAGAACAACCTGTTACCGGCGATCAGACTCGCGGACTGATGAACGCAGGTGAAGATCTAAAAATGTCTCCGTCTTTTATGGGTATGAATCTTAACAAGCGAAGCCTTACCCTGAATTTGAAAGATGAAAATGCGGCTGGAATTATTAAGAAACTTTTGCCCACGGTTGACGTGATCGTTGAGAACTTTAAAGCAGGCACCATGCAACGCCGCGGTCTTGACTATGAGACTCTCAGGCAACTGAAACCCGACCTCATTTACTGTTCCATCACCGGCTACGGCCAGACTGGGCCAAAAGCCGGAGAAGCCGCTTATGACGGCGCGATTCAGGCATCCAGCGGCATGATGTCCCAGAACGGACACCCGGAAACAGGCCCAACCCGAACAGGCTATATGCCAGTAGATATGTCCACTGCACTTAATTCAGCGTTTGCCATTTCAGCGGCCCTTTACCGCAAGGCTACGACGGGCGAAGGCCAGCACATCGATGTCGCCATGCTGGATACCGCAATCATTATGCAAGCATCCCAGTTCAGCAACTACCTTAATCAGGACACCCTCATTGGGCTTCGTGGAAATGCTTCCCCCACGGGCCAACCCACTGCCAACGTGTTCCCCACCATGGACGGACACATACAGATAACCGCGCTCCGACAACCACACGTTGAAAAACTGTTTACCGAACTCGGCCTCGAGCAAATGCTGGAAGATAAAAAATTCGCTACCCCTGATTCACGTATTAATCATCCAGAGGCAATTTTTGACGCGATGTCCCAGGCGCTTAACCGACAGACCACCGCGGCGTGGATGAAACAGCTTGCACCAGCAGGCATTCCCGTCGCCGAAGTGCGTGAACTTCCAGAGGTTGCCAGCGACCCGGATATCACACATAGAAACGCCCTGGTCACCCTGCCCTCGCCTTTGGATCCAGATGCAACGGTGACTGTGGCAAAGGCAGGCTATGTCACCAACGTGGACGGGCCCGAGGTGCGCAGTGGACCACCAATGCTTGGCGCCGATACTGACGACATTCTGGCCGAGCTGGGTTACGAACCCAAAGAAATAGAAGGCTTAAGAAATACAGGTGTTATTTGATGACCGGCTCACGCTAATGGCAGACAAACCCCTCAATTTTTACCAAAGCACAGAACAAATCGCGACATCAGGGCAACCCGATCGCCGCCAGTTTCACTGGATCGCTGATGAAGGTTACGAGGTCGTGATTAACCTTGCGATGCATGATTCAAACAACGCCATCCCCGAGGAAGGTAGCCTTGTGGCATCCCTCGGCATGCAGTACATCAACATTCCCGTTCCGTTTGACGAACCAACCGCCCAGCATCTGGAAGAATTTATCGGTATCCTGAAGGTTCTCGCAAACAGAAAAATCTGGGTGCACTGTGAAG
>DTZW01000430.1 GCA_012961165.1 Gammaproteobacteria bacterium
CCGATGACCGGCACTGGCTGACGCCGTAGCCATTGGCTTATGGCTTGCACCTCTTCGCTCGAATAATTCGCTTCTGACAAGTCCACAGACAGACATGCCTCACCGGCGCTATCCGCCCAGTTCGGTTCCCGTATGAGGTTCTTTAGAAAACTTGCGTTAATCATTTACGTCTACGTCTATGTAAGTCGCTATTTAGGTACTTTATTATTTAAGTACTTTATTTAAGTACTTTATTTAAGTACAACCAACTTCCCAGGATCAGCGTTTGCAGAATGCGGGCAGTCAACAGTATTCTGCATCCTACACCAACTGATCTTCAGGTTAACAACATGCCAGAACCACTCGATGGAATGATCGTCATTGAAATGACGATTGCAGTACAGGGGCCCGCTGCCGCTCTGTACCTGCGCGACATGGGCGCGCAAGTCATCAAAGTTGAACCACCCCTGGGCGACCCAAGTCGCTATGGAAGAGGCAGACAGAATGAAACGCCGGATGGCACAATGGGGCCACAGTACGCTGCTGTTAATCGAGGCAAACGATCCATATGCATCGACCTCAAGACGGATGCTGGAGCAAAGGTTATCCAGTCTCTGCTGGCGACCGCTGATGTTTTCCTCACTAACTATCGTGAGGCAGCGCTGCAGAGTCTTAACCTTGGCTATGACCAGTTGCATCAACAATTCCCCAGGCTGATCTACGCTTCCGTCAACGGATTTGGCCCTAAGGGGCCAGATGCCGATAAGGCAATGCTGGATGGGGTCGCGGCAGCCCGCGGTGGTTTGGTTCACCATACTGGTTACCCTGACAGAGAACCTTCGCTTGTGGGACCCATTGTTATTGATACCTCCGGGGCAATGCAGTTGGCACTAGGCGTCATGACTGCACTGCTTTCACGGGAACGATATGGCATTGGTCAGCGCGTCCAGACAAGTGCACTTGGCGCCGCGCTTTGGCTACAACAGTGGGAGCTAACACACGTAGCCATGACCGGCGCAAACCTGAACCGGGACGGCAATCATCATCCAAACATACGCGGGTTCTACGGCACGTATCGAACCAGCGATGGCGGCGCAATCATGCTGGCCCAGGTGATGGATCAGGAAGGCTGGGACTCGTTTTGTATTTTTGCTGGTGTTCTTGAACTCTCACTGGACCCAAGATTCCAGACCCCCGGTCAGCGCCTGGGGGAAGGCATCACTGAAGAAGATACTATAGAACTGCGAGGCATTCTGGTAACTGCCTTCGCCCGGAAGACGATGGGGCAATGGGTGGACTTTCTCTACACGCAACCCGAGATTATTTGGGAACGGGTACGCGACTGGCAGGAAGTACTTAAAGATGATCAAAATTTTGCGAACGGTTACCTGGCTAAAATTAACGTTCCAGGGGCAGGTGAAACCCTTACTGTTGGCAACTTAATTGCGCTAAGTGAAACCCCTGGCAGTGAAAAAGGTAACCCTCCGGAACTCGGCGAGGCTAACGAAGGCATTCTTAGCGGATTAGGTTTCAGTGACACGGAAATAGAAGATATCGAAAGCCACGCCACCAAAATCAGGGGAGAAGTGTTAAGGGAACTGCTCAAATCAGCAGATCTTGCCGCCAAACACCAACAACCCTAAAGCAATCGGGTCAGCTTATCGGAAGTTGATGCCGGACGGGCTCGCGTCTACCGTAAACCGGATATCCTGTATGCTCGTTATTTTGTAGCTTAGGATCCGCAATGAAAGTCGACGCAAATATATCTGCCGACATGACCAGGACACCTAGACAGGCCGCTCATCTGGAGTCCCTGGGATACGACGGCCTAAGAATCGCCGAGCTGAACCACGACCCATTCCTGCCGCTAGCGATCGCC
>DTZW01000431.1 GCA_012961165.1 Gammaproteobacteria bacterium
AAGCCCAGCCTGTTGGGCTGCGTGCCAACCAGGTTCGTAAGCTCAGCTACCTGGTTCGGAAGGGAGAGTCCTTATCCCTGATCGCCAGCAAATTTAATATTTCCGTCCAAAGCATCAAGTCCTGGAACGATGCTTTGAACGTGAAAAAGTATATTCATCCCGGCGACCGGCTAACACTTTATGTTGACGTTACCCGTCTAATTAATTAACTCGCTCAATCAACGCTTCTGCCGTCAGAGCATCTTCAAATTCCTGAAAGTCCATCGACCCAAGCTGCAACGCCAGACTCTCCCGAAAACTGGCTACCTCAGCCTCGACCAATTCTGTCGAGGGCCTGTTTGTCACCTCAGATACCCGCAGCACCAGGCTATCCCCGTTAGGAAGAATTGCAATACCAAGCGACTCCTTATCATCAGCGGGCCTGGGTAGCTTGAATGCTTCACGCATAACCAACGGATTAATATCGCGCGAGAACCGCGAAAGTGAGGGTGCCACAATCCAGTCCAGCCCGTATTCATTCGCCACATACTGGGAAAGTGAGCCACCGTTAATTGCTTCAACAATTGAATCAGCCGTCACCCCCGCTAGCGATTCCGCCTTGCCACGCCGAAGGATGTAACGAATGTCTTCAGTAACCTCCGCAAGGGATCTGCTAACGCTCGGTGAATACCCCTCGACGCGAATCCCCACGTGGTGTGAATCCGTCAGCTCCAGAAGGTCACTGTTGTTTCCATCAATCAGCACATCAGCGCTAAAAGCCGCAGTGGCAACCGAATTATTTGCCATCAGAAAATTCTCTGATTCACGAGAGAGATTCCCAGTTGATAGCACTTCCAGACCGAGCTCAGCCGCTGGTGCTTCAAGATCAATTGCCTCGAAGAGCATTTCTGCCAGTCGAGAAGAACTGGTCACAAACTCATCTTCTGTCGCATACATTCTGTAACGTTGCTCGACTTCAACACGAACGTCAGCGAGAGTCGGTTGAACTGCTTCATTAATCTCCAATAGCTTAATGATGTGATATCCAATTTCGGTTTCCACAGGTTCAGACACCTGGTCCAATGCCAGACCATAGGCAGCCGCTTCAAACTCGGGAAAGAATGTACCCTGCGGATTAAAACCCAGGTCTCCTCCGTTATCGCGAGAACCCACATCATCAGATACATCTCCTGCGAGTGCAGCAAAATCTTCGCCCTGCTTGATTCGCCCATAAACTTCATTTGCTTTCACCTGCGTTGCTTCCATGGACAGGTCATCAGAAGCTTCGATCAAAATATGTGCGACGCGACGTGACTCGTCGGTTGAGTAGTCACCCTGGTTTTCACGGTAATACTGCTCCAGCGCTTCCTCGTCGACCTCAAGCTCCGCCGCAAGCTGTTCATGTTTGAGTTCAACGTACTGAAGATTCACTGTTTCTTCGGTGACAAAGTCCACGGAACGATCAGCGTAGTAATCCGCAATTTCTTCATCTGAAACTGAGACCTCGTCAATTAATCCATCGACCCGGATCTGCAGATATGCAAGGTCCCTGGTCTGGCTCAGAAGTGAACTGTAACGTTTGCTTTCGGCCTCGGTGACAAATGCCGACTGGCGAATGCCCGCTAACATCTGGCTGAACAAACTGTCAGTACGCATCTCATCACGATAGACCAGGGGCGTATACCCGGCACTTCTGATTACATTCTGGAACTGGTCCGCGTTAAATACGCCATCCACTTTGAAAACGTCACTCGAAATAATTTCGCCATCAAGCAGTGCATCACTATAGTAGAGATCAAACTCGTCCGTTGCCTGGGAAAGAATTTCCCTTGATATCAGCTCTCTGAGCACATTGTCGCGTAGCT
>DTZW01000432.1 GCA_012961165.1 Gammaproteobacteria bacterium
CAAATTGAAGGTGGGAAGGGAGTAGGCGTTATAAAGCGTGTTTTTCCAAGAATACAAAAGTATCTTCATAAGGCACGCTTAGGATAGATCTTGGGGGAAGGCAGTTTTCCGCCAGAGGATGTTCAATGTCAGACTGGGAAGTTGGCGCGTTTACTCCGGTACTTTACCCCGGGTAATTACTCCGACCCCGTCTGCCTTATCTGTTTCGAAGATCCTTGCGAAGAATTTTTCCGGATGCACTTTTAGGGATAACCTCGATTACCTCAAACTCCCTAATCTGCTTGTAGCTCACAAGGTTATCGCCAACCAACGCTTGAATTTCCTCGAGGGTTATAGATGCTCCTGGAGCCTCAGTTACGAACGCTTTGGGGATCTCGCCAGCTTCATCGTTGGGTATTCCAATCACCGCGACATCCGCTATTTTAGGGTGGGTAATCAATAGTGCCTCCAGTTCAGCGGGCGCCACCTGAAAGCCCTTGAATTTAATCAGCTCCTTCATGCGATCGACAACGGACATGTGACCATATTCATCGATGACCGCAATGTCCCCTGTATGCAACCATCCGTCGGCATCTATTGTTGCAGCCGTTGCTGTCGGATTGTTCAGGTACCCGGTCATGACCTGTGGTCCGCGCACCCAGAGCTCGCCGCGGCCGCCTATGGGTTGATCTTCGCCTGTGTCCGGGTCGACGATACGACTCTCTGTGTTTGAAATAGTCACACCGCTCGTTCCCGGGCGATAATCACCTTCGACCGTGGAATGGCTAACGGGACTGAGTTCCGTCATACCGAAACCCTGCACGACCTCACAACCGAGCCGCGACGCTGCTTTAGCCGCCAGCTCTGCACCGAGCGGTGCCGCGCCAGAGAAGACCTGGCGGATTGAAGAAGTGTCGTACTCGTCAACGACAGGTGCGTTCGCAAGTCCAAGAATAATTGGCGGCACGGCGAAGAAACGAGTGATTTTAAAATCCTGCACCGCTTGGAGCGCTTCTGCCATGTCAAACCGAGGCATGGTGATGGCGGTGACGCCGTTACTCAGCAACCCATTCATCAGCACTTGCATGCCATAGATGTGGAAGAACGGCAAAGCTGCTAGCGCCACCTCGTTTTCCTGATAGTGAACCGCGTGGATGAACTGCTCAATGTTAGCCACCAGGTTTCGGTGGGACAGCATCACACCCTTGGGCAGTCCGGTAGTACCTGAGGAATAAGGCAGGACGACAGTATGGGTCGCAACGTCCACCGGTACCTGCTCAATGGGTTTCGCAAACAGCTCAGCCATCGCCGTAGTACCGGAAACTGGCTCGCCAATCACAACCACTTCGGTCGTTTCAGTACCCTCGATTGCCGCTAAAGCAGTCTCAACAAACATTGGCACTGTGAACAAAATGGATACACCCGCATCGTTTAACTGATGCCTGACCTCCTGTGCGCCATAAGTGGGGTTGATCGTACTTACCGCGGCACCGGCTACGGCAACCCCATGAAACACGACCGCATATTCCGGCAGGTTAGGCGCCATGAGTCCAACCACCTTACCCGGCGATATACCTCGCTCGGCGAGGCCTCCTGCGAGCGAATGAATCGCGTCACTGAGTTCAGCGAAGGTATACGAACTGGCGCCACTGATATCCCGGATTGCGACGTGGTCGGCTAACGCCGATGCCCTGCGCAGGACGTGGGCGGTGATGGTGACCTCGGGAATATCGACATCAGGCAGCGGGCTGGAATGTATAATAGTGGACATAAACGGTCTCTGGTTTTGGACGCGGCGGTTGACGCTCTTAAGGCTTATAATAACGCTTTTGCAATAACGGAACCATAAACCCATAGCCCCGGC
>DTZW01000433.1:0-2039 GCA_012961165.1 Gammaproteobacteria bacterium
AGTAGAGACTTTGAAACGCCTGGCAGCAGAGAGGCTGGCGCCGGGGTCTGAAGATCCTGGTGTAGTTCGCCAGCGCAGTCGTGGCAAGCTGACTTGTCGAGAGCGCATCGAGTTATTGCTCGACGACAGCAGCTTTCGCGAAATTGGCAGTGTGGCCGGCTTTGCTTCCTACGATTGGGACGGCAACGTTGACGCATTTACCCCAGCCAATCATGTCGGTGGCTGGGGTGAGGTCGAAAATCGCACCACCATTGTCTGTGCAGACGACTTCACCTCAAGAGGCGGTCATGCAGATGGCGCTATTGGAGCGAAGAGCCTGCATCTGGACCGGCTTTCGGTGGAAATGCGCATTCCGTCTGTGCGGTTGTTAGACGGCTCCTCCGGTGGCGGTTCTGTAGCCGCAATGGTGCCTCAACAGAAAAACGAAGGCGACAGCGAGGCCAAGGAAAGCTCTGGTGCCATCAAAGCAGGCCGCCCCCGCGTCGCAGGCACCGGCGGTTCTTTCCTACCCGGACACTTGGGTAGCTCGCAGTACACCCTACAATTGAACACGGTACCCGTAGTCAACGTGTTGCTGGGAAGTGTGGTCGGCATAGGCGCGGCCAAAGCAGTGTTAGGTCATTTCTCGGTTATGGTGCGCGACATAGCGCAACTGTTTGTGGCGGGACCTCCTGTGGTCTCCCACGCCATGGGCTACGACATTACCAAAGAAGACCTGGGCGGCTGGCACATTCACTGCACCAACGGCTCTGTAGACAATCTCGCAGAAACTGAAACCGACGCGTTTGCGATGACTCGAAAATTTTTGTCATACTTACCATCCAGCGTCTACGAAATTCCTCCGGTACAGGCTTGTCTTGATCCAGTGGATCGCGCTGAAGAAGAACTGCTGACCATCATTCCGCGCAAACGCACAACAACCTTCGACATTCGCAAGACCATACGTCTAATGGCAGACAAAGATTCGTTCTTCGAAACTGGGCCTTTGTGGGGTACAGATCAAGTCACCGGGTTCGTACGTTTTAATGGCCATCCTTTAGGGGTCATTGCCTCAGACAGCCGGCACGCCAACGGTGGCGCTTTGACAGCGGATGGATGTGACAAGCTTAAACGCCACATTGATGTGTGTGATGTGTTCAATATTCCGATTCTTAATCTCATCGATAACCCCGGCTTTGCGGTGGGCTTAGAGCACGAGATTGCCAGCACCATTCGTAAGGGGGGTGAATGGATGGTGGCGTTTGCACAAATACGGGTACCCATTTTTTCAGTCTTGTTACGCAGAAGTTTTGGTGTGGCGGGTAACAACTACGCAACACCTCTCAGCCGCCCCGCCATGCGGGTGGCCTGGCCGGCAGCAGATGTCGGGGGTATTCCACCTGAAGGCGGCATTGAGGCAGCTTACAAGCGACAGTTAGCCGAAGCCGAAGATCCGGTTGCCTTAAGAGCAGAACTGGAAGCGCGTATTGAAGGTGCTCGTGGCCCGGTTAGACCGCTCAACAAATTCCAGCTAGAAGAAATGATCGACCCGAGAGCGACACGCAAGTACGTTTGTGATTGGGTTGAGATTGCTTATCGCATTCTTGCCCAAGACGGCCGCCGCGGTCCTCGCGCACTGCAGTTTAGGCCCTAGGCTGTTGGGCCCTAACGTAAGCGCTGCTCGCTTGCGCAGGAGGTATGACGTATGACGTCATATAAGGCGATGAGTTATAGCCAGATTGTGATTCGATCATTCAATGACAAACGGGCTGAGTCTATTTTTCACTGCCGTCGAGGAAAGGGTTTGCCCGTGGAAATTCAACAGCGGGCTCGACGTAAGTTAAGGATGCTCGATGCAGTCACGGTCATTGACGACCTGAAAATCCCACCATCAAATCATCTGCAGAAACTAAAGGGCGATCGACGAGGGCAGCACAGTATTCGAATCAATGATCAATGGCGAATCAGTTTCGTTCGGCAACACAATTGGGCGAGCGAAATAGAGATTGTAGGCGACTACGGGGCCGGCTATGGCAGTGTCAACAAATTGGCCAAAATCG
>DTZW01000433.1:2146-8787 GCA_012961165.1 Gammaproteobacteria bacterium
TTGCTTCATGAAAGAGTGAAGCCGTATTGCGACCATTCGCTTAAGGCTTATACTTCTTGCTGCATCTAACAGGAGCAGGCAATGACTGACCTGGATATCAATACATCATGGTTTTAGAAGGCACCACGTCTGTGCTGGGTCCCCGTACCTTGATGGCCTTCGATGGTCGATGCCTGTGTGGTCAGATTCACTATCGTCTGACACGACGATTCCTGAACGCAGTCCACTGCTATTGCAGCATGTGCCGACGCGCTCACGGAACCGGTTTCTCAACGCACGTCGTTTGCCGGCCGGACCAGCTTAAAATCGTTACCGGCACGCTCATCGATTACGAGTCTTCGCCCTCTGCCTTTCGTTCTTTTTGCCCCCGCTGTGGTACGCACATTCTCATTCAGGGTCAAACTGGCGACAGGAATCTGGCGATCCCGGCCGGGACCCTGGACGGGCTGCCGGATCTGACCATTCTTGCGCATATATTCGTTGCCGAAAAAGTCGACTGGTGCCAGATCAATGACGGGCTGCCGCAACACCAGGGATGGCCTCCGGGTTTCGGCGCAACAGCTTGAAAGCCTCACGTTTAGACCTATCTCTCAAAGGCTGGGCAGCAGCAATATTGATCAGCGCTGGTATTGCATATTGGGAGACTCAAACTCTCAACCTGCCGAGGATCGTCGTCGCGCACCTGCTGTTTGCGCTCAGCCTGTTCCTACAGGTACAGCCCGTTCGGATTGCGGTGTTCAGCGCTGCCCTCGCGCTTGTTGTCTTTATCGGCAGCGCACGAGATTATCTCAATGCGGATCTGTCACACCTCTCGGCGGTGGTAGATCTGATTGGGTTCGGCGCGACCGCCTGGTTCGTGCTCGCAATATTTCGCGGGCGAGATCAGGCATGACAGCCGCGCGCAGCACGAACTCTATACCACCCCCTGACAATTGATTTCAAAGAGAGTGTTTTACCCCTGCGCCGTCACAGAACAACCGTCGCTAATCACCCCTCAGAACGTCAGAGTGAAGTCACAAACCCTGGCAGGGTATGATTGTTACCTTTGGGGTAGTCGCTCTCTAGTCTTCCTACAGATGTAGTGTCAGTGGATGGCGACTGGGTTGATCACCGCCTGGACTGCTCCTTCGAAGCGGGGCTGCCCAAGTACAAATAAAAATTCGGTGACGCTGTCACGAGCCAGCTCTCTACTGTCCATATTCTCGAGTATGTAGACGCCGTTTTTGGCTAAAAGCTCGGGGTGAACCGGAAAAATTTCACCGTCTTTTTCTGCGGGGATCACTTCCAAGGCCCAGTTGTCGGCGCCAACAGCGACGACACCCAATTGAGCAAGATACCGGGCGCCGCTTAAACCAAGTCCGGGTTGGCCTGCCATAAAGCGATCAGGGTCAGTATCCATGATGTCCAGCCAACCGGTGTGGAGCAACACGACGTCGCCGCTTTCGATCTGCACATTAGCGGCCTTTGCTGCACGTTCTATTTCTGGCTGGTTAATTGCGGTGCCTTCCGGAAGTGGATTCTTTCCTAGAAGTTTAGTCATGTCGAGCAGGATACCGCGAGTAACGATTGGTGGCAGGTCATGAATCGAAAACCTGGTTAGACCTTTCGGAGTAACAAACTCGCGAGCGTGGGTGGCGTTATAGTAGACGTGGTTTTCACCCATATGGCCCAAGCCATCAATCTGACTGCCAATGCCCATCCAAAGGTTCATCAGGTCATCATTGCCTGTGGCTTTGTTGCTGCCTAGAGGCGTACCTGTACCGTCATCTAGCTGTAGAACCGTCATCGAATAGGAGCGGGGTGGATAGGCCGGCGAAGTTGGTCCGGTCGTCACCCCAAGTCGATAAGTCTTGCCGTGTTTGACCAGACGTGTCGCCTGCAATACTTTTTCAGGGCTAAGGTTGTTAATCGCGCCCAATGTGTCGTCGGCGCCGTATTTGGAAGTAGGTACCTCTGCGTGTGAGGTACTGAGTATCCAGGCAGATGCAGTCAATATGAGTAAGCAGATATTTTTCATGGTGACTCCGGTGATTGTAGTAAAATTAGTTGTGAAGAATGCCGAGTTGCCTCGGCAGGTAGTCTGCCACAGATGCCATCAGGCTCGCGTTAATCATCATAACAACGTGACGTTTCTTTCCGCTTTGCGGAAGGTAAGAATAAACCACGTTTCTGTGCTCAATGCCAAATAGGAGAATATGAATTTTAACAGGGTTATTCGGCCAGTAGGCAAAGTATCGTTGCAACGCCCCTACCTTGATATTTCGGGTCAACATATAGGTGATGGACAAATTTTTCAGGGGACCAGATCGAAATAAACCCGGTCAACGTGCACCCGTCCTGATCAAACCCATGTCAGAATGCATTGGACAACGCCTTTATCAATTGCATCGTTAAGTCTTCGGGTGTCGCAGAGCCAGCTCGCTCAAAACGAATATTCAGACTGGGCGATACAATCTCTGCACTGTCTAGATAAACATAAACCTTAATGTCGTTCAGCGGGATTTCTGCCACGAAGTGTTTTTCCTCAGCGCCCTTCTCTTCAAACATCACCCCTGGAATAAACTTGGCTACTTCCCTGCAACATAAATTTTGAAACAGCGAGGTTCCAAATACATCTATTTCTTCAATCTGCTTCCAGGACATAAGTGACTCTCAACCACGCTTAGCCAGGCCATCGCACAGCAATCTAACACCCTGCAAAGTGGCAAACTGTGCAGTAGCTTGTCCAAATTAAAGAAGTGAATGAGTTCAACTGCATGCTACTTGGCCACTCCCGCGATTATTTGAATAATTCCGCTATCTAAATGCTTTACTTCTGCGAGGTGAAACCCTGAATCCACGAGTAGTTCACAAAACCTATCGACACTCCAGACCTTTCTAAACCAGTCTCTATCGACCGACTCCACCTGGCCCTTCGGACTAACCCGTTCGTATCTAAGCTTAATGATCAATTCGCTATCTTTCTCATGCCAATCCACCTGGGTCATACCCACCCTGATTCGGCAGCCTTCGTATTGGGTTTCTTTGAATTTCCCAATGTGCCTGCGAAGATCATCTGGTTTAGGTACATCTAAATCAAACAGAACAACCCCTCCGGGATCTAAACATTCAATGATCGCTTTAAGCGTTTGCGTTAAGTCATCATCACTTGGCAACAAAGTAATACTGCCGTTCGCAATGTATACCGAACGAAAACGTCGCTGCATCTTGAAATCTTGCATCTTCGCCTGATGGAGCGTGACACGCAGGTCCCTCTTGCTTGCTTTCGCCTCACAGATCTCCAGCATATCCTGGGACGCATCAACGCCTTCAACGTCAAGCCCTGCCTCTAGTAGATCTAGTAGCGGAAGTCCGGTGCCACAGCAAATTTCTAATGCCGGTTCACCATGCTGCTCAACAAATTTGATGAATCTGGCTGAATCAGATATTCCACCCGCAAGAGGCTCATAAAGATCTGCTACAAGTCCAGTGTAAAAGTTTGAAGGGTCGTTCATGACGCCACAAGACACACTTTAAGGTGAGGATGCAACAGCTATTGTTAAATTAATCTCGCGGGTTTTTCCGCGCCCAGATAAATGAGCGAAGACAGATCACAGCAAACCACCCGCCAGTGACGAGTAGCATCAGTTTTGAGGCACTGGCTGCAGGGTGTATTAGGGACAGCAGGCCCATCAGTAGAATTGGCATTCCCAGCATTGCGGGAATCCACGACCTTATTGATTCAGAACCTGTGGCGACAGCGACCGCGGCCGCCCAACCAATCAACCAAAGCCCATAAATTATCGTCCAACCGGCCATGGTGATTTTCATACAGACAAATTGCTGTTCCAAAAGAGACTCCGCACAAAAATGAGTTGAAAACCACCCATAAACGCAGTCCCAAGTTCGTTTAGTTACTGAAGCCTGATACTGGTGCGATATTATTGATGATCGCTTTCATTCACCATAAAATTTGAAGCAAATCTAGCTGGAACGAGTTACGCCAGCAAGACGATTAGAGCGTCAATAATCCCCTGGTTTGGGCATTGAACCGCTTCGGCGTCACCCGGCACCGGAATCGTGTTAAGTTAGACAAATCAACGAGTTGGCGGGAAATGACCGCACATGGTTAGATTCCATGCAAGAACCCATAATAATTAAGGAGCGAATATGAAGCCACTTGAAGGCGTTACCATCCTGGAATTTTCCACCATGATTACCGCCTCATTTGCGGCGATGCAAATGTGTGAGCAAGGTGCCCGGGTGATTAAGGTCGAGCCATTAAACGCCGGCGACCCGCTTCGTTACATTGGTGCAACCAAGGGCGGTATTTCCTCGTTATTCGCTAATTGTAATCGCGGCAAGGAAGCCATTCGTGTCGATATCAAAACAGAAGCAGGCCAGGCACTGATTCGCGAAATGGTACCCGAGGTAGATGTGGTTATTCATAACTTCAGGCCAGGCGTCATGGACAGGCTTGGTTTGGGTAGTGACGCGCTGTGCGCACTGAACCCACGATTAATCTACACCGCAATTTCAGGATTCGGTAACACAGGCCCGAAGAGCGGCTCACCCGCCTATGACCCGATCATCCAGGCTCAGTCGGGCATTACCGCAACCCAGGGTAAAGAAGAACCAGCATTCTTTCGCACACTGATTTGCGACAAGATCACCGCTTACACTGCTTGTCAGGCAGTCACCAGCGCGCTCTATCTTCGAGAAAAGACGGGCGAAGGCCAGCACATCGATCTATCTATGTTAGATGCTGGTTTATTTTTTATCTTCCCTGACGGCTTTCAGAACCATACATTGCTGGATGATGATGTTGCGCCGCAGCCCTTGCTCATCGATCTTCTGTACGAGCTGACCGTAACCAAAGACGGCGCAGTCACTATTTCCGCCGGTACCGCTGACCAACAAATGCGCTCACTTATTGCCATGGGGATGGAACATCTATTGGCTGACGAACGTTTTGATGACATGCAGAAATTGTTTGCCAACATTGATGTTTTTAAATCGCTGGTAGCGGGCGAGTACTTAAAGCACACCACCGACGAAGTGATCGCGAAAATGACAGAAGCGGACGTACCTTGCGCTCGCTTCCTTGATCGGGACGAGGTTCTGGCCCAAGAGCAATTGCAGGCGAACGGCTCCATTGATGTTATTGACCACCCGTTGATGGGTTCAATGCGAGTGGTGAAATCGCCACCGAGGTTTGGCGGTGAAGTCCTTGAACCCGGGTCACCTAGCCCAGATCACGGTCAACATACCCGGCAAGTATTGGCGTCATTCTCGGTTGGTGAAGACCGCATTGAGAAGATGTTTGGTGATGGTGTGGTTAGCTAGTCGCGGCTCTACATCTATTTTTACAGCGTTTGCATTCGGAAAACTGCCACATCCGGTAGAGGTTCAGCTTCATCGAGGTCCAGAGCAACTCTTCGTTCTTCGTCCGATAGTTTCAACGCAAGACGGTGATACAGTTCGCCGTCAATTCGCATGATTACCGAATTGTCCTGTTCAACGTTCTTCGGCCAGTATTTCGTTGCGCAATGTCCGCAGCCAACATACAGGCCACCGTTTCTGATCCATCCAACTACCGTAATTGAATGCGGTATCAAGTAGAGGGTTCGGGTCTGAAGATATAGCTTTCGTCGGTCTTGCCAATCCGCCCAGTCCGGGTCCTGGTTTTCAGCGAAGTCACCACTTAGACGAGTGCCAGCGCGTTGTTCATCTGGATCAACCGGGACAACTAGCGCGGTAAAGTAGGCAATAAAGAGAACAATGGTAGTGACGATGATAAGCTTTTTCAAAGTCGTGACTCCAGAAGGCTATTGTTAGAAGTGACCGGATGGCATCGCTACAAGGTTCATAGAATAAGCAAGATAGTGCGTGAACCCAAGGAATGGGTGAGTGATTGGCATCAATCTCCACATTTCCTGAGGTGCGGATCGGCGATAATGGTTGGCTTGTCATACCCCCATTTGCGAGCGGTAAGCCAAAGGTCCTATCTATGTCGGCGCGATCTATGTTTTTGATGGCACAAGCCCTTAAAAACCCTGGTGCTATGAAGGCCCGTGGCAGTATGACATGATCAATTCACTAACACCGGATGGATACCATGGAACAAATTATTTTGACGCGATCCAGGAGGCGGCGATGAGCGAGGTAGAACCTTATATCCCACTGCTCCAGCGCACGGAGGGTCAACCACCACCCAATGCGGCAAACGGTGGCTTGTCCTATATGTCTTTCGATCGTAACGGAGATGCGGGAACAGCGGCAGCGATAGAAGCTGCACTTAAACAGATTGCAGACGGTGAAGGGCAGGCTGTAATCGACAAGATTGAAAGTGCGCCGCCTGGTCCCATCGCGACCAAATGGGGGCTCGGCTTTCGTCGATATGCAGAATGCATTGAGTATATTAAAGACAACAACATTAAGGCACCGGAAGGCGGTGTTGCGATTCCGCTGCGTTACACCATCGACGAACAACCGTCTTACTCGATCGTCTCGAGCAATGGGTTGTGGCTGGACCCAGCTCGAGAGGCGCAGGCAAAGGCACTGCGCAAAGATGAGAAAGACAGTGTTAGACGCAGTCTGTATTTTCCTCAGGTGCTACGAGATGCGAGGCGTATAGAGGAGTACTACCCTGATTTATCACC
>DTZW01000433.1:8825-10793 GCA_012961165.1 Gammaproteobacteria bacterium
TAGGCGTCTCTCTGGCGCACCTCGAATCGGAGTGTGAAAACTTTTACGATGCAGCAGAAGTTGAACGTGTGTATTACCCCGAGATGGAAAAGCTCCTGCTTGAGTTTTTTCCAGACGCGAAGGATGCGCTAGTTTTTAATCATGATGTATTCGACAAAGATTACCAAGGGGATCGCACCGAGGATCAGGATAAGAAGAACCCGGGTGTAAACGCTAACTATGCCAACCTTGTGCATAATGATTTAAACGACAATAGCGGTCGCGTGAGGTGCCGCGAGCTTCTCACCAGGAACCTTCGCAACTTTGGTCGCGAGCAACATTACTCCGAAGCTGAAGCGGATGCGAAGATGTCGCGGCGTTTTATGTCGATCAATCTTGCCAAGCCAATGCACACGGTTCGTCAGAATCCATTCGTACTTTGTGCCTGGCCGTCATTCTCGGATCAATCCTATATCACTGGCTATCGTGTGTACGATGATCGTGTCGGTGAAACAACACGCTTCACCTATCGACCTGAACATGAATGGTATTGGCTGCCTGGACAAACCCCTACCGAAGTTTCAATGTTAAAGTGCTATGACTCAGTTACCGACGGTTCGGTCTCTCGTTGGTCGTTCCACAGTGCTTGCGTGGATCCAACGGCACCTTCCGATGCACCGTGTCGGAAAAATGTCGTCGTTCGATCATTTGTCTTTTTTTAAGCAGAGATTTACTGGCGCGGGCATCTAGGGAACATCTGATTAACTGCATTTTTTTTGTGAGGGCAAGGCGAACCCGCACGCAGAAAATCGCGAATGGTCTTAATTTCGCGAGGTTTCGAGTACGGGTTCAACGCAGCCATCGCGGAAAAAGTGATGCGGCACTCCGACTTTAATCAGATGTTCCCTAGACATCAAACCGGAAACGTTTCGCCTTGCGAAGGACTTTACCGGCTGACGGTGATGCAAAGCGAGTGCCGAGCCTGCCATTTTAATTTACTATTGCGTTCGCCCTACTGATATCAACGGAGACCAACATGCTAAAACCGGGAACAAGACTAAAGAGCGCTGTATGCGAGGCCGAATTCATGATTATCAAAGCTGGAGACAGCGACGAGCTAACCTGCGGCGGTGTTGCACTGGATGAGTCATCGGATCGAATCGAGGGGGCATCCGACAAGATGGACGGCTGTGTGATTGGCAAACGTTACATTAACGCTAATGAATCTATCGAAGTGCTCTGTGTTAAAACAGGCGAGGGTTCACTTTACTGCAACGATGAAGAACTGATGACTAAAGACACCAAGAAGCTGCCCTCCTCCGACTAGCCAATTTCTGGAACAACATTCACATGAACATCGCCCTTTTCCTGCAGATGGCCGCAGAAGCCTGCCCGGACCGCCCTGCGCTGACCCATCATGGCAAGCACTATACTTACGCGCAATTATTCAGTGCAGCAAAGCGTGCGGCACTTTATTTTTCTACCGCCAACTGCAAGTTTGTATGTTTGCTTGACACATCGAGCCCAGCTACGCCGATCGCCCTCATGGGCGCAGCTATAGCGGGCATACCTTATGTACCACTCAACTATCGTTTGAGTGAGGAGCAGATCACCCCTCTGCTTGATCGCATCAGTCCGGCCTACCTTATTTCGGGTCCGAGGAATGAAACCTATGACTTTGACGGTTGGGTCGTTCAGGATTCTGGCGATTTTCTTAGCGACGTGCTGAACGGCGAAGAGGTGGAAGTCACCTGGCATGAAGATCCTTCAGCCGTCGCGGTGCAACTTTTCACCAGCGGCACCACAGGCATTCCCAAGGCAGCGTTACTACGCCATGAACATCTGGTGTCCTACATACTGGGGTCAGTGGAATTTATGGGCGCGCTTGAAGACGAAGCAGCGCTAGTGTCAGTGCCGCCCTACCATATCGCCGGTATTTCTGCAGCGATGAGTAACATCTACGCCTGCCGCCGAGTCGTGCAACTACCA
>DTZW01000434.1 GCA_012961165.1 Gammaproteobacteria bacterium
AAGATTGTTGATACAAAGCCCTACGAAATGCCCGCTACGATTGATGATCCGGCAATCCTGGAAGAAATTGCTGATGCATTCAAACAAAATGGTATCGGTTACATTGCGCAGCAACATTGATGTCAACAAAGACACCCCCCGGTCACCGGTCCTGATCACCGGTCCTGATCACCGGTGCGTCTTCCGGGTTTGGTGAGGCCTACGCACGAAAACTTGCTGCTGAAGGGCATCGGCTGATCCTTGCTGCCAGAAGAATGTTGTGATGCCCGTGGCACAAGTCTGGTCGCCCTTTGCGGTACATCGGGATAGCTGAAGAGGCAGCGTGGGGGCGGTTTATCCGGTCAACGTGAAACACCTCATGTTTGGCGCTATACTGGAGATCACTCCATCCAAGTTTGTTGCTCCCGATGATTATTGTTCATGGTACGTTTCCCGTTAAAGTTGAAGTCAGAGATGACGCGCTCGAATTGATGCGCCAGATGGCTAAGGCTAGCCAGGGAGAAGAGGGTTGCATCAGCTACGAGTTCTACGTTGGTCTGACTGACCCCAACACATTGCTTCTTTTCCAGGAGTGGGAGTCTGTAGACGCGCTTCAGGGACATTTTGAAACAGACCATATGGAAGAATTCCTGAAGCTGTTGCCTGGTGTTCTCGATGGGCAGGTGGTAAGCCGTCGCTATGAAGTGAAAGTCAGCAATGATGTGTTCGAGGCTGGGGACTTTGATCCCGAACCGGTTCATATTGAAGAAGAACGCGAAAAAATCATTCACTAGTATCGCTTAGAGAATCTCCAGGGCCGACTCAGGTGGTCTTCCGACTCGTGCCTGATCTCCACAGATGACGATCGGGCGCTGCATCAACTTTGGCGCGATTACTATTGCGTCCAGAACATCATTCTCGGATGAATCTGCCGTTAACCCGGATTCTTTGTACTCATCTTCACCAGTCCTGACAATGTCAGCAGCCGCAATACCTAACATTTTCACGATGTCAGCGAGTTCACTTTTTGATGGCGGCGATTCGAGGTAGGGCACGATGCGCAATTCCAGGTCCCGTTCTTCCAGCAGAGCAAGTGTCTGTCTGGATTTGGAGCATTTGGGGTTGTGATAAATGGTAACTAAAGTCATAGTCGTTCCTCGTGAAGTTCATAACTGAATGTTAACAACTCGTATGCTAATGCCAATGATTGAGGCGGTCTGGGATTTTTTCAAACTGCTGGTAAAAAATTACTCCGAGGATGGCTGCCAGTCGACCGCCGCCGCCCTGACCTACCAGACCTTGTTTGCTGTTGTGCCCCTGCTCACAATTACCTACACAGTGCTGGAGGCATTTGAAGCTTTCGGTGGCGTGGGCGACGTGCTGCAGGATTTTGTGTTCGATAATGTCGTGCCGGAATCCGTATCGGTTGTACAGGAATACATCCAGCAATTTTCGTCTCAGGCAATGAGCCTGTCAGGGCCCAGCCTGATAGTCGTCGGCATCACCGCTTTCCTGATGATGCACACGATCGAAAAATCATTTAATGATATCTGGCGTATCCGCGAACCAAGGCAGGGCTTCCAGCGCATTCTGATGTACTGGGCAATCCTGACGCTTGGTCCCGTTCTGATGTTTCTTGGTCTTGCCAGCACGACCTATCTCTTCTCGTTGCCGATCATTACCGGTGTTGCTGCGTCAAAGTTGTTCGGGGTTGTACCGCTGGCACTGAGTACGGTGTTTTTTACGCTTATGTACGTCGCTGTGCCAAACTGTCATGTGCCTCTCAGGCATGGGGTAATCGCCGCTGCTGTGGTGGCGGTTGGTTTTGAGCTGGTTAAGCATTTGTTCGGGAGTGTCATGGCCATGACCGATTTCGCCGTGATCTACGGCACTTATGCTGCTGTTCCATTGTTCCTGATCTGGTTGTACGTGTCATGGACAATTGTTCTTTTCGGTGCAGAACTTAACAAGAATATGGGATTGTTCAGGTCGCAGCGAAGTCCGCAGATAGAACCGCCACTGGTGCAGATACTGATCATCCTGCATGAATTCTTCCGTTGTCATCGGTTGGGTGAGGTGGTTACCGACAGGACGATTACCAGCCTGAGTCACCGGGTTGATATGCAGGCCTGGCACGACTACAAAAGTCGACTGCTGACACTTGGGCTGATACGTGTAGTCGAGAAAGGTGGACTTGTTTTATCGAAGGATTTAAATGAAGTGACACTCTGGTCGCTGTATCGGGATTTGCCCTGGCCGCTACCAGCAGGGTTCACCGTCGCTGGTGAAGTTTGGGAGAAGCTGGTCAACGAGAAGCTAACAAAATCCTATGAAGAGCGGCGCATGGTGTTTGAACTGGATCTGGAACAGTTGTACAGGGGAGAAGAGAGTTGAAGTTTAGAGCGTTGGTTGTCGTTTCGCTGGTTGTGCTTTGCGCCTGTAGCCAGCCCCTGGATTTTGTTGATACTGACGGCAACGGTTACCGATATTCGGATATACAGGGTAAGTGGCAGGTCATCAACTATTGGGCTACCTGGTGTGCTCCCTGCATTAGGGAAATCCCGGAACTGATCAGGCTGAATGAAAATAACGACAACGTCGTCGTGTTTGGTGTCAACTTTGATGCCCCGGAAGGCGAGGAGATAACAAGGCAGATCGAGAAGATGGGAATAACGTTCCCTGTTTACCAGGAAGATCCGGGTGTTCGCCTGGGCATCGAGATGCCCGAGGTATTACCAACCACAGTTCTTATTGATCCTGAGGGCAAGATTGCAGGCGTCCTGGTTGGTCCCCAGACAGAGGCGTCGCTGTTGTCCGCAATGGGTATTAAGGAAGCCATGGATGTTAGAGGAACAGAGCTCGGACCTGATCCAGGGTAAGGTCCTTATTGTTACCCTCGCGGCGGTTAACATACTCCACGATGCCTTTATCAAGCCCGCGATCGCCTATCACCACTCGATGAGGAATGCCCATCAGTTCAGCATCGGCAAACTTTGCGCCGGGTCTTACGTCTTCACGATCATCCAGCAACACCTCCACTCCCTTAGCCGTTAATTCCGCATATAGGGATTCGGCAGTGGCTCGAACCTGCTCGGACTTGTGAGCGTTAATCGGAATAACGATCACGCTGAACGGAGCAATACTTTCCGGCCAGATGATGCCGTTTTCATCATGGTTCTGCTCGATGATGGCGCCGACCAGTCGGGTCACACCCATGCCGTAGCAACCCATTTGCATCACAACGGCCTTGCCGGATGCGTCCAGAACGGTTGCGTTCATCGATTTGGAGTATTTATCGCCGAGCTGGAAGATATGGCCTACTTCGATGCCGCGCTTGAACATGATCTCACCCTTGCCGTCAGGGCTTGGGTCCCCTTCTACGACGTCGCGAATGTCTTCAATGGCGGTTGCCCTGGCATCTCGCTCCCAGTTGAGGTTGCGTGTGTGGAAGTCATTCTTGTTGGCGCCGGCAATGAAGTTGCGCAGTGCTGCAGCGCTTCGATCTGCGATGATAGGCATCGATAGTCCCTGTGGGCCGATGGATCCCGTACCAGCGTCAATCTCTGCCTTTATTTCTGCATCATTTGCCATCGTCAGCGGTGAGGCAACAGCTTCAATTTTTTCTGCCTTGATCGCATTCAGCTGGTGATCTCCGCGTAACACCAGTGCGACCAGGTTGGATTTGCTACCTTTGACGATTAACGTTTTGACCGTCCGGTTTGCAGTGACATCTAACGCTTTGCAGACATCCTCTATGGTTTTAACGCCCGGTGTCGCGAGCTCCTCAGTGTCGAGCAGATCAGCATCCTCTGATGCCGGTGCCAGGGCTTCAGCCATTTCGACGTTCGCTGCGTAGTCACTCTCGCTGGAAAATGCGATCTTGTCTTCGCCAGATTCCGCCAGCACATGGAACTCCACGGAGGCACTGCCGCCAATGCTGCCGGAATCTGCAAGTACAGGCCTGAAGTCCAGGTCCATACGAGTCAGAATTCGGGAGTACGCGTCGTGCATCTCCTCGTAGGTTTCATTCAGGGACGCCTGGTCCGTATGGAATGAATAGGCATCCTTCATGGTGAATTCGCGTGAGCGAAGAACACCAAACCGTGGTCGTGTCTCATCCCTGAACTTTGTCTGGATCTGATAGTAGTTAACCGGTAGCTGTTTGTGGCTCTTTAGCTGTCCACGCGCCAGGTCTGTAATGACCTCCTCGTGAGTTGGGCCAAAACAGAATTCACGATCGTGACGATCCCGGAACTGTAGTAAAAGCCCTTCATCATACTGGCTCCATCGCCCTGACTCACGCCACAGCTCAGCGGGTTGAACCACAGGTAACATCACTTCCTGTGCGCCTGAGGCGTTCATTTCTTCCCGGATGATATTTTCAATTTTCTGCAGGACACGAAAACCCATCGGCAGCCACGAATAAATGCCGGAAGCGAGCTTGCGAATCAGACCGGCACGGATCATTAGCTGGTGGCTGATGATCTCCGCGTCTGCAGGCGTCTCTTTCAGGGTGGCGATAGTGTACTTTGATGCTCTCATAATGGTATTTTTTGCCTGTTGGTGTTGCTATTGCTCTTTGTGTATTTGGAAAGGTATATCTCATGTTACATCGAGGCGATTGCCATTGTGGAAATGTCCGGTTTGAATTTGACTCAGAACCGGATGTTCATGTGCATCGATGTAATTGTTCAATCTGCGATAGGGTCGGTTACCTGCATCTTATCATTCCCCGGAGTGCTTTTAACTTAATCACAAGTTGGGATGAGTTAACGACCTATACGTTTAATACTGGTGTTGCCGAACACTATTTCTGCAAAACCTGTGGTGTAAAACCGTTCTATCTTCCCCGTTCGAATCCCGATGGTTATAGCGTCAATTTTCGGTGTGTTGATTCCGCCACTTTTGCTGAAGTCGTTGTTAAGGATTTTGATGGGCAGAATTGGGAAGAGAATGCTGGGGCGTTGGCTCATCTTAGTCAAGATTCGAGCGGTTCAGGTCTGGGTCCGGGTAGTTCAGGGTAAAGGTCCCTCCGCTTCGGTCGGGATGCCAGGGCTGTGTCCCCGGGAAGACCGTTGGTTCTGCGCCATAAAAAAGGCCGCAGTCTGCGGCCTTTTTCAGTTCGATTAAAATTGTACTTTAAACAAACTCTTTCAGGCCTTTAAGTGGCAGGACCTTGATCTTGGTGCTTGCAGGTTTGGCCGCAACATCCATCAGCTCACCTGGACGGAAAGGATTAGGGACACCTTTACGAGCAGGACGAGAAGGCTTCTTAACAGTTTTGATCTTCAGCAAACCTGGAAGAGTAAATTCACCAGCGCCGCCTTTTTTAACATGGCGTTCGATGAGTGTAGAAAGTTCGTTAAGTACCGAGCTAACCTGTTTCTTGGACAGTTCTGTGGTCTCGGCAAGTTCTGCAAGGATAGCGCTCTTGGTGTACTTATCCTTGATAGCCTTTTTATTAGCCTTTTTAGCAGCCATTCAGTAATCCTTATATGTCTAGTGTGATAAATCCAAAATCAATAAAAAAGAGAAGAAGGCTTTTTGGGCCTTCTTCTCTTGGGTGAGCTTTATATCCGATTGGCATTACTCGTTCAAGGAAAACCCTTTAAAAATCGGGTCATGACCCCATATTCATGCAAAGTAAGAATGAGGATGGGCGGTCGCCATTGTCCTCAATTGTTACTATAATGCGCAGCCGCTGGAGGAGGCTCCAGCTGTCAAATAACTGATGAGGACCATCATGCCCATTTACGAATACCAGTGTGAAGCTTGTGACCATAAGATGGAAAAGCTTCAGAAACTTTCTGATGAACCGCTAAAGGTTTGTCCAATTTGCAATGAGGCAATGCTTAATAAGCTAGTGTCCGCTGCCGGGTTTCGTCTGAAAGGCAGTGGTTGGTATGAAACCGACTTTAAAACCGGTAAGAAGAAAAATGTGGCTGGCGATAATCCTGACCCCACAGGCAGTTCCGGATCGTCTGGTTCTGACTCTGGTTCTGACTCTGGTTCTGACTCTGGTTCTGGTTCAGATAGCTCGTCGAAAAGTTCGTCATCGAGCGGTACATCGAGCGATACGTCGACCGGTACATCGGCCGGTACATCGACCAGCAAGCCTTCCACACCAGCAGCGGCTAGCTAACAGCCGTAACTCGTTAATTCTCGTCGTTTAGAGGTATAAAAAATGCGTAGCCACTTGTGTGGCCAGATGAGGGATTCTCACATTGGTGAAGAAGTCTCCCTGTGTGGTTGGGTTCATCGTCGTCGTGATCACGGCGGCGTTATATTCCTGGATGTTCGGGATTACACCGGTATTATCCAGGTCGTTTTCGATCCGGATACGGTAGCTGCATTTACCCTGGCAGACCAGGTTCGAAATGAGTTTGTTATCCAGGTCGTCGGTAAGGTTCGGGCCCGGGATGGCGAGGCCGTTAATCTAAAAATGGCCACGGGGAAGGTTGAGGTTCTCGGGTTGGAGCTGAATATCTTGAATAAATCCGAGACGCCTCCTTTCCAGCTCGATGAGCACTCCAGTGCCGGTGAAGACGTTCGATTGCGGAATCGTTCTATCGATCTTCGCCGACCAGAGATGCAGGACAAGCTCCGTCTTCGATCTGAAGTCATGCATGAGGTTCGAGCTTTTATGCACGACAAGGGATTCGTGGATATCGAGACACCGATCCTGACTAAAGCAACACCCGAGGGCGCGCGAGATTATCTGGTTCCAAGCCGCGTTCACCCCGGCAACTTTTATGCACTGCCGCAGTCGCCCCAGATATTCAAACAACTGCTGATGATGTCCGGCTTTGATCGTTACTACCAGATCGCCCGATGTTTCCGCGACGAAGACCTTCGAGCAGACAGACAACCAGAATTCACCCAGATCGATATTGAGATGAGTTTTGTGGAACAGCAGGATGTGATGGACGTGAGCGAAAGTCTGGTCCGTAGGTTGTTCCAGAAAGCCATTGATGTGGATCTTGGTGAGATCCAGGTATTGCCCTATAGCGAAGCAATGCAACGGTTTGGTTCAGACCGACCTGATCTGCGGTTTGGCCTGGAACTCGTTGATGTGGCAGACCTGCTAAAAGAGGTAGAGTTCAAGGTTTTCAGTGGTCCGGCTAATGACGACAAGTGCAGGGTCACCGCACTGCGTCTTCCAGCCGGTGACCGACTGACTCGCAAGAACCTGGATGACCTTACCAGGTTCGTCAGTATCTTTGGTGCGCGTGGGCTTGCTTATATCCGGGTCAACAGTCTGGATAACGGCATGGAAGGCCTGCAGTCTCCGATCCTGAAATTCCTGCCTGAGGAAGTGGTCACCGCTATACTCGATCGCCTGGGTGCTGAAGTAAACGATGTGATCTTTTTTGGTGCCGACAAAGCAAAAATTGTAAGCGCTGCGCTCGGCGCGCTGCGCTGCAAGCTGGCGGAAGATCTGGACCTGTTCGAACGACCCTGGGCATCTTGCTGGGTGGTGGATTTCCCCATGTTTGAGGAAAACGACGACGGTAGTATGACCGCTATGCATCATCCCTTTACGAGGCCATCTGGTAATGTGGCAGACATGGAGGCTAATCCCCTGGACACGCTTTCTGTTTCCTATGACCTGGTAGTCAATGGTTATGAGCTGGGTGGAGGATCAATTCGTATCCATGAACCCGAGATGCAACAAGCGATCTTCCGGGTGTTGAAACTCTCCGATAATGAGGCGAACAATAAGTTCGGCTTCCTTTTGGAAGCCTTGAAGTATGGTGCCCCACCCCATGGTGGGTTGGCCTTTGGGCTCGATAGAATCGTGATGTTGCTCTCCGGTTCAACAGCGATTCGGGATGTCATTGCGTTTCCGAAGACCCAGACAGCGACCTGTTTGTTAACCTCTGCACCCAGTGAGATTGACGCAGAACAATTAAAAGAGCTCGGTATTGCCGTGAGAAAGCAGCCTAAGGAATAGAAAAATGGCAGGTCATAGTAAGTGGAGCAATATTAAGCACCGAAAAGCCGGTCAGGACGCTAAACGAGCGAAGGTTTTTACCAAGATCATTCGTGAACTGACCGTTTCTGCCCGTGACGGCGGCGGTAATATTGAAGATAACCCTGGCCTTCGTACCATTGTTGACAAAGCCAAAGCATCGCAGATGCCTAAAGATACGATGGAACGAGCAATTGCCCGGGGCGCCGGTGGGGATGATGGTGTAGAGCTTGTACCTCTGACCTACGAGGGTTACGGTCCTGGGGGCGTCGCGGTTCTCGTTGAAACCATGTCTGATAACCGAAACCGAACCGTTGCAGAAGTGAGGCATGCTTTTTCAAAGGCAGGTGGCAATCTAGGTACCGATGGCTCGGTGGCATACCTGTTTGACCGAAAGGGCCAGATTCTTTTTGAGCCCGGCACCAGCGAAGACGACGTCATGGAGATTGCGATAGAATCCGGTGCTGACGATGTTGAGACGGAGGATGATGGTTCAATTACTGTCTCTACAACTGCAGATGATTACCTCGTAGTCAAAGATGCACTGGTTACAGGTGGCCTTGAACCGGCAGCTTCGGAAGTGGCAATGATTCCCCAAAACTACAGCGAGTTGGATGTGGACATGGGTGAGAAAGTATTACGCCTTGTCGATGCCCTTGAAGACCTTGATGATGTGACTAACGTCTACACTAACGCTAAATTCCCAGACGAGCTGATGGGCTAGCCTGTAGCCAGGTTGGTTTAAAGCTCATCCGGTTTCATTCTCTCGAGCCGAGCTTCTTCTTCCTCTATCGCTGCACTGATTTCTGTGAGCACAGCATCTACATCGGCGGATTGCTCGTCCTCATGGAATTCGCCGGTCAGTTCGATATCCGGGTGTAGCTCTCCTGCTTCGTACAGTTCCCAAATTTCTTTTGCATAGCGAGTGTCCAGCAGTTCCGGTGCGAACTGTCCGTAGTAGTTAGTCATGTTGTTGACGTCGCGGCTTAACATTGATTCTGCCTGATTGTTGGCGGCAGCGTTGACCGCCTGGGGCAGATCGATAATCACAGGGCCTTGCTCATCAAGCAGCACATTAAATTCCGACAGGTCACCGTGCACTACTCCAGCGCAGAGCATGCGTACAACATAGAGCATAACCAGGCGGTGGTCTTCGATCGCCTGTTCAGCAGACATTGTCACGTCGCCAAGACGCGGTGCAACGTCACCATCGGCATCACAGATCAATTCCATTAGCAGTACGCCATCAATACAGCCGTAGGGCGTTGGAACGCGCACGCCTGCGCCGGCCAGCTTGTACAAGGCATCGACCTCGGCATTCTGCCAAATCTTTTCCGTTTGCTTGCGGCCATATTTTGAGCCTTTATCCATTGCTCTATTACGACGGCTGTTGCGGACCTTACGGCCCTCCCGGTAGGTAACCGCCTGCTTGAAGCTGCGTTTCATGGCTTCTTTATAGACCTTGGCACAGCGAATCTCTGAACCACAGCGAACAACGAAAACATCGGCTTCTTTACCACTCATCAAACGGCTGATGACTGCATCAATGATACCGTCATCAATCAGGGGCTGGATTCTTTTAGGGATCTTCATGGCCGACTTTTACATGATTTGACGGCGGGTGGGAATAGCAGACGCTGGTTTTGGTCAATTCCAGCGATGGGTTGTGTTAACCTGCGCCCCGATTTGAATGACCCAAAATGAGGAAGCAGAGTTGGTTTTTCCCTCCATGCCAAAAGGTATTAACAATGTCGAACGATGGCCTGATTGAGGGCAATGCCCTTACATTTAATGTCCTTGGTCTGCGGTTGCGCGCCAAACAATGGGGTGACCCTGAAGGTATACCCACCATTGCTCTCCATGGCTGGCTAGATAATGCAAACACATTTGATCGTCTGGCGCCGCTCATTCCCGAATTGAATCTTGTCGCAGTTGATTTTGCAGGACACGGGTTATCAACTCATCGCGCGGAAGGTGTTCACTACCATCCGATTTACGATATCCAGGAAGTCCTGGCGGTTGCGAATGAGCTTAACTGGCACCAGTTCAACGTCATCGGTCATTCAATGGGTGCATCGATCGCCTCAGAGCTCGCGGCGCTGTTTCCAGATCGCATTCGAGCGTGTGTGCAGATTGATGGCTTCCTCGCGACGGGAGGAGTATCAGCAGAAGAGAGAATTGAGCAGACCAGGGTCGCGATTGAAAAGATCCTGAAACCCCACCACCAGGCCAGGGTATTCCCCGATCAGCAAACAATGGCGAAGCGGGTGACTGAGGCAACTGACCAGACAATAGAGGCTTCGAGCGTGCTGGTCGCTCGTGGACACAAACAGGTTGAGGGTGGTATTACATGGCGCTCTGACCCCCGCATTCGTTACCCAACACCACTTCGTCATACCCGTGACCAGATCAATCTGCTACTCAAGGACAGCACCAGCCCATCATTGTTGATCGTGGCGGAGCAGGGTGATGAATGGTATCAGGGAGAAATTTCCCTTGCGCAGGAACACCACCCGAACCTTCAGGTTGAGCGAATGCCCGGGCCGCACCACATTCATCTTGAGCCTGCTTATTGCGATCGGGTCGCAGAGTTCATCCGGCATTTTCTCAATCTGGACGGCGGACCCAAAGGCGCGACGAAAACCCGATAATAAGGGATAAGGAATGACATATCGCACAAAAAAACGCGGAGCCTCCGGTCGATATTGCGCTGGTTGGATCAAATCACCGAGACGCAGTAGCTTACTGCGGCAGAAGATGTTGATTTTCTGCCTCTCTCAATGACGCCGAACACAGAGTCCTCTTGAACAAAAACAAGACCGTAGTGTTTCAGTCGCTGG
>DTZW01000435.1 GCA_012961165.1 Gammaproteobacteria bacterium
TTTCATCGCTGGCGCTTTCATCGCAAGATTCAGTAGTTTAGGCAGGAAGTACTTTTCGTAGATACCCATTACCGGATTCCTCTGGGGCTGTCTGGGGAAAGGTTACTTTGCCAAGAACGAAGGATCTTTGACAGATTGGTTTGGAAATCAAGGGGGAGTATGCTCAATAACTGCCCTACTGGAGATGGCTATGATTGATACTCGGGTACCGGATACTGTTGCGGCACTTCGTGAACTGATCCACGACAGCAATAACATCGTTGTATTTACCGGAGCCGGAATTTCAACAGAATCCGGCATCCCGGATTTTCGCGGCCCGAAGGGCATCTGGAACACGCAAACGCCTATAGATTTTCGTGATTTCGTTGCCTCGGAAGAAGTCAGGCGTGAGTCGTGGAGCAGGAAGTTCTCCGGTGAAATGAAGCTGGAAGATGCTGCACCGAATGCAGGCCACCTTGCTATCACTTCCCTCGTTAAGGCCGGTAAGGTTAGTCACGTCATTACACAGAATGTTGATGGCTTGCATCAAAAGTCAGGTACACCCGACGACCAGGTCATAGAGTTACACGGGAATGCCAGTTATGCGTCCTGCCTTTCCTGTGGCAAAAGATTGGAGCTTGAACCTGTCAAATCAGCTTTTCTTGAGCACGGCACATTACCCTATTGCCCCGACTGCGGCGGCATCGTTAAGACCGCCACCATTTCGTTCGGCCAGTCGATGCCCGTTACCGAGATGCAAAAAGCTGAAGCTGCTTCATTGAGCTGCGATCTGTTTCTCGCCATAGGGTCTTCGCTAGTGGTTTATCCCGCGGCAGGCTTTCCAAGGCTGGCCAAAGAAAATGGTGCAGGACTGGTCATTATTAACGAACAGGAAACAGACCTGGACCCGTTCTGCGACCTGGTGTTACATGAGCAGATCGGAACAACGCTATCCCGGGCCGTTGCCTAGCAAGATTTCCGTTCAGTCTTCCATTGCTTCAAGCAGGACCTGGAAATCCAGCGGTTTGCTGACTTTTCCATGATCTCCAGAATCTGAATCCTCGCTCAGTACAATCAGGCCCAGGTCTGGCGAAGCTGTTTGCAGCGTGGCCACCAGGCTGGCATCATTTTCACAGATGAGACCTTCGTCTACGACTGCCTTTTGAATGTTATGTTCGTTGACGCGGAAATATTTCAAGGCCGTATCAGGGTCCGAGAAGCCAACGACTTTGTATCCTTCATCCCTTAACAGTTCGGAGATGAGTTCAGTCAGTGCATCGTTTTGATCAGCGACAAGCACAGAGCCCTTCTTCATTTTCATTTTATTATTAGTAACAACCCGATGCATTGCGCTCAGGTTCTTTGTCAGTTCGTGTTGATACTGCCTGACCGTATTTAGCTTATCTGAGCCAAGCGTATCGCTGTCAGCCAGAATGACGTCCAGTAATTCCGAATAACCGGCGGCGGTAACCGACAGTTGATTAATTTGTCTCATTTTCCTCGAATCGGGGTGTTTCAGTCGTCGAATCTGGTCTGCAAGCACCAGTTGTTCCGAAACATCCATCAGCCAGACATAGAAGTCGCCGTTGTTTTCCTCAAAACTCGCACGACATCTTTTTTCTCCATGCGGAAATTCCAGTCTGTATAGCTGTGACTCAGGTTGGTGGCGGACGTGATCGACGAATTTTTCCTTAAGGTTTGCAATGTAACTGGCTAGTGTCGTGCCGGCCGAAAGGCCCATGGCAACAGCCTTCTCGTTTGCCTGTCTAATAAGATCATCATCATCAAGCACTACCAGCGCAACCGGGGCAGTTTGTAATACTGCATTCAGCTCAATCACCCGGGTCTGTCCCGATAGTAAAAACCAGTGAACGATTGAAATTGACGCCAATCACAACGTGTAGGCCTGCGCTGTGAAGATGACTCAGCATTGCTTTCCAGGGTGATTGCGCACCAACCCTGGACAGGGAATGATCTTCGTTGACCAGCGCATCAAGGTCAGTCCTGGCCAAGGACAGGCCTGTGAAGGTTAGGGTAAAGGTCGATGGAATAAACAGACTTGCGCCACAAAGTGAGCAGACTGGCTCAAAAGCTGCCCGGGCCAATTCAATATCTGAATCTATCCCCTCCTCCCTCAGGCACTCCTTGATCTCCTTTAGTATGGGTGCCAGCCTCTGTGCTTGTGGAAATTGAATCGTGGAGTCTTTCTTTAACTTCAGGCCATGCTGAATGGCGATTGTCTGCAGGTAAATGGTTGGCAGGAAACCCTTTGTGGCTTCAGCCTTATCGACCAGCCGAACCTCTGTCCGGATAGTGCCTTCGAACGTTGCCAATATCACGTGTTCAACTGAGTGAATCACACCTGTCGGCGTTACCAATCGATAATAAAGCCTGTGTGGCGGTTCAATAGCCGGGTGTAGCAATACCTGCTGAACTGTTTCCCTGTCCTCATCAAAAATTGCCTGCACCCAGGACTGTATATTGTTGATCCCGTAAGTTGAAAAAAACCTCTCGCTACCGGTGATAGTGCCAGACACAATATCAATCGTAAGCTCAACGCCTGGCGATGCCGGGGAAAAACTCTCCTGACGGATACCTTGTTTTTGTGTCAATTTCAGTTTTCCCTCGTCAGTAATCCCTCGAAGTTAGATGATAGCAATCATTAGCACAACTCATGCATCCAGTTTGCTAGAATTCAGGGACCTTCAACGACCCGTGTCTATCTTTTGCTAAATAATTTAACTTTTCAGGTATTTATAGCGGCCACACTTGGCATCGTTCTGGCGCTCGGTTATCAGCTGATAGAACCAAACGGCATTGAAATGGTCGACAACAGTATCAGCCTGCTTAAAGGCGCTTTCCTGGCGTTGCTTAAAATGCTGATTGCGCCAATGATATTTTTCTCATTGATAGGTGGCATTATTTCGATTGGTAACGTCGTTCGATTGAGACAATTGGGGGGAATAACCGTTAGTTACTATCTTCTGACGACCGGCCTTGCAATTACCCTGGCGCTGGTTGCCGTTGTCTTCGTGCATCCATGGACCGCCTACCCGCCCATTATGGCATCGATGGTAGATGCCTCTAGCGCCAGGCTGCTGGAGCCTGGCAGCGATTCGATTCTTGCGGTACTCGAGACCATGACATCACTCGCTTTTACCAACCCTTTCAGTGCACTGGTAAACCTTAACATTCTGGGCATTGTTACCAACGCGCTATTCATGGGGGTCGCAATGGTGCTTGTCCTGGATGAGAACAGCCCGCTCTTCCGCCTGGTAGTAGATGCCAACAAAATCATTATTCAGGTGCTGCGCTGGGTGATCCGGTTTTTGCCCATTGGCATTTTTGCCATCTTGTTTGATTTCACGGTCAGGCTATCGGGCGATGATGGCCTGGGTGGTACTTTCCTGACACAGTTATTTCAGTTTGGTTTGCTGGTCGTCACCATGACGTTGATTCATGGCCTAATTGTGCTGCCAGCCATCGCCTGGATAACAACCGGGATGTCACCACTGGAACTGCTTAAAAAAATTGCCGGCCCGCTCCTTGTGGCGTTCAGCACCTCGTCGTCAGCGGCTACCCTGCCTGTGTCAATGAGGGCTGCGGAGGACAATCTTGACGTTTCCCCTGGTGTTGCGAGTTTCGTATTACCACTGGGTGCAACGATGAATATGGATGGTACTGCGCTATTTGAGGCAGTCGCGGCCATTTTTCTGGCGTATCTTTACGGCATTGAACTTTCAGGTGTCATGGTAGTGACGGTCTTTCTGATGGCGATGGTTGCATCAATCGGAGCGCCAGGTATGCCTTCTGCGTCAATGTCTGGCATGCAGATGGTCATGCTCGCTATCGGTATTCCCTTGGAGGCGATCGCGATACTGCTCGTGATTGAACGACCGCTGGACACGATCCGCACATCTGTCAATGTCGAAGGCGACCTGATTGGCTCTCTGATCGTTGACCGATACCTTAAACGTTAGCCAAGCGCTCAGTCGCGCGGTAGCACGTCCTGCAGAATCAATCTGGCGAAGTAGTGCAGGAACTCTTTATGATTTGCCGTCACCTGCTGGCGAGTTAACGAATCGTCACCTTTTTTGCTGACGATGAACTCATAACAGTTGGTGAGCGTTTCACCACTTCCCACCAGTTCGCCAATATATTCGTTTAGAAAATCATGCAGGTCCGGCAGGTCCGACTCATCAATCCCGGATCGATCTGGATCAAGTACGGCATTGCCCCAAACAGTCGCAATCATGACCTGGAACTTCTCTTTATCTACAAACTCATCAGCAATCCGGCAACGATTGATGATCTCTTCAACTGCGGGAGTGAATCTGCTTCTCATTTCTTTTATAGGCATACTTTTTTTGGGACTTGCACCTGTGCGTCTGGATTCTAAACTACCCTTCATGGATGCGGTATCTGAAACTCCCGGACAGCGAAAAATTATTCATGTCGATATGGATTGTTTCTATGCGGCTGTTGAGATGAGAGACAAGCAGGAACTGCGAGGCATTCCACTTGCGGTCGGTGGCTCTGCCGATCGTCGCGGCGTGATCGCCACCTGTAATTACCAGGCTAGAGAGTTCGGTGTGCATTCAGCAATGGCAACCGCCTATGCCCGGAGACTCTGCCCAGACCTTAAGGTGGTTCCGGGACGAATGTCGTACTACCAGGAAGTGTCTCGCCAGATCAGGGCGATTTTCAGACGATATACAAGGCTTATCGAGCCACTTAGCCTTGATGAGGCGTTTCTGGATGTCACTGATACGACGCTCTGCCATGGGAGCGCAACGCTAATGGCAGAGGAGATTCGAGGGTCAATCAAGCGAGAACTGAATCTAACGGCATCCGCGGGTGTTGCACCTAACAAGTTCATCGCCAAAATTTGCAGCGATGAAAACAAACCCGATGGACAGTTCGTTGTTACCCCTGCGGACGTCGACAATTTCTGTCGGGATCTTCCGCTACGAAAAATTCCGGGCGTAGGAAAAGTGACCGTGAAAAGGCTGGAAGGAATTGGCCTGAAAACCTGCAATGATGTTCGGGCGCTCGGCGAGGAAGAATGTGTCAGGCGTCTCGGGAGCCTGGGAGCCCTGCTGTATAAAAGGTCGTTTGGGATCGACAATCGGGAATTAACAACCCAGTGGGTTCGTAAAAGCGTTAGCGTTGAAAGAACCTTCCCTGAAGATATCCCGTTTTGTGAACAGGCCAAAGAGCCACTGCACAGTCTTTACATCGAACTGGAACGAAGGATGGAAAAACATGCTGAACGCCGGATTAAGAACCAACAAGTAAAACTCAAGTTTGCCGATTTCACCCAGACGACCATCGAACGTTCGTCGGGCAGTCTGGATATCAGTCTTTTCTCAGATTTGTTGCCGCTAGCCTGGGAGCGAGGCCATGGTCAGGGTATCCGATTACTGGGGCTGGGCGTTTCCTTCCGTGATGACGACGTGATAGCCGAAGAGTCGCAGATGACACTTTTTTAGCCCGATTCCTATACTTCGCCAGTGCTTCCAGTATGATTATCGCCTTTTCTGCAAGCACCCCAATGCCATATGCGCAAAACAAAGATCATCTGCACGATCGGGCCTGCGACAGACAGCTACCCCATGCTGGAGAAACTTTCGCATGCGGGTATGGATATAGTCCGCCTTAACATGTCCCATGGCACTCATGAGGCAGCCGCGCAGGTCATAAAATCAGTTCGAACCCTGAACCGTAAAGCGAATACACCCATCGCAGTGATGCTTGATACACAAGGTCCTGAAATCAGAACCGGGGATATTGCGAATGACCTGGAAATGAAGAATGGTTCCGTTATTACTATCAGTGTCCGCGACAGTATTGATGTCGAGGAGTCATCCTTTCACATCAACTACGACGATTTGATGAACACGGTGGACGTTGGTGACCGAATTACCGTCGATAACGGCATCATCAACCTGCAAGTCCTGAGGAAGAATGAGAACTCCACCATGGACTGCAAAGTCATTGATGGTGGAATCCTGAAGAGTAAAAGACATGTAAACCTGCCTGGGATACGGGTCAACCTGCCGGCCATTACGAAGAAGGACCGCGCTGACATCCTTTTCGGTATGGAACAGCAGGTCGACTTCATCGCGCTTTCCTTCGTCCGCGAGGCGAACGACATTCTTGAATTGAAAGAGCTGATGGGTGAGAAGGCAGGCAAGATCAAAATTATCGCCAAGATTGAAGATCAGTCAGGTGTTGAGAATATTGACGAAATAATTGCAGCTGCAGACGGAATAATGGTCGCACGTGGTGACCTGGGTGTAGAGATCAATGTGGCGGAATTGCCGAATGTTCAACGGCGGATAGTTCAGCTGTGTGCTGAAGCAGGCAAGCGAGTCATTGTCGCAACCCACCTTCTGGAATCAATGATCGTCAACCCGATTCCTACCAGGGCGGAAGTTACAGACGTCGCCAATGCTATCTACGAAGAAGTCGACGCCGTGATGTTGTCCGGCGAGACGACGGTAGGAAAACACCCCGTTCGGTGCGTGCAACAACTCGACGAGATTGCTGAAGCAACTGAGCCATTCACAGGTCTTGGATTTACCAAGCAGCTGACAGAAACGAATGACAAGCAGAGTCTGGCGGTGACCGCCGTTCAGCTTGCAGAAACTCTGGGCGCCAAAGGGATTATCGTCATCACCCGGCGTGGTTTGATGGCAGATTATGTGACTAATTGTCATCCACAGAAAACCAGGATCTTTGCCTTTACCAATGATTCCCAGACCCGGCGCCGGCTAATTCTTAACCGGAACCTGACACCTTACCGAACGGCATTCAGCTCCGACCCTGAAAAGACCCTACAAACCTCTTTTGATGTGCTTAAAGAGCGCGCCGGATTACAAAGCAACGACAAAGTTGTTGTGATCTCCGACGTGCTGGCAGGCACGGGCATTGAAGCTATCCAGATCCGGCACCTTCCCTGACCTGTTACCTGAACGCTTAGCTAAACAAAAGTTTTGCGACATCCTGGTAGTCCGAAGCGAAATGGACCTCCAGGTTTTCTTTCAGGTAATCCGGCATCTCGTCATAATCCCGTTCGTTGTCTATCGGTAGTATTACTTCTGCTATTCCAGCCCTTTTGGCAGCGATAACCTTTTCCTTGACCCCGCCAACGGGAAGCACTTTACCCGTCAGGGTTAACTCGCCGGTCATCGCTACATTTCGGGTGATAGGCTTACCCAGGGCCAGTGACGTCAGTGATGATGCCATCGTTACTCCAGCGCTCGGACCGTCCTTCGGCGTTGCGCCCTCCGGCACATGCAGGTGGATCATTGCCTTATCAAAGAAGGTTTCCGCGATCCCCAGGTGTTTCAGGTTTCCGGCCACATAGCTGTAGGCGATTTCTGCTGATTCCTGCATAACGCTACCCAGCTGTCCGGTCTGTTTGAAGCCTCGGTTACTGTCGTGAACGACCGATGCTTCTACCGCAAGTGTGGTACCGCCCATCGAGGTCCAGGCCAATCCGTTAACGACACCTACACCCTTTCTAGGACTTTGCTTACGGAATACAGGTGCGCCAAGGATTTCCTCCACTTCTTTTGTACCAATAAAGATTTTTTCTTTTGTTTTTTCCAGAAGATGAACCACAGAGCTTCTGACGATCCGACTAAGCTGCTTGTCAAGATTTCGGACGCCCGCCTCCCTCGCGTAGCCTTCGATCACCATCTTCAGCGCTGCGCTTGAAATCCTTAACTTGCTTAACGGCACACGAGCACGCTTAAGCTGCCGCTTCCACAAGTGCTTTTTAGCAATGCCAAGCTTTTCTGACGTTAGGTAACCGGCCAATCTGATGACTTCCATTCGGTCCAGTAGCGGCCCTGGGATGGTATCTAGTTGGTTCGCCGTGCAAACAAATAGTATTTTTGACAGATCAACTCGCAGGTCCAGATAGTGGTCCAGAAACTCCGCGTTTTGTTCCGGGTCAAGCACTTCCAGCAATGCGGAAGCCGGATCTCCCTGGTAGGCAGAGCCAATCTTGTCGATTTCATCAAGCATGATGACAGGGTTTTGCACCCCGACTTCCTTGAGCGATTGAACGATCTTCCCTGGCATGGCGCCGACATAGGTCCGTCTGTGTCCCTTTATCTCCGCTTCATCTCTCATACCTCCGAGACTGAAGCGATAGAACTTGCGGCCCAGAGCCTCGGCTACAGACTTCCCGATTGACGTTTTTCCAACGCCGGGTGGACCAACCAGCAACAGGATAGAGCCGGAGATTTCACCGCGATATGCGCCAACAGCCAGAAACTCAATGATCCTCTGCTTAACGTCATCTAGACCTTCATGGTCACGATCGAGAATTTGACGTGCATGAGCCAGATCTAAGCGGTCTTCCGATGACACACCCCACGGCACCGAAGTGATCCAATCCAGGTAGTTTCTGGTAACGCCGTACTCCGCTGATGCAGGCTCAAGGACCTGGAGTTTGTCCATCTCGTCATCAATCCGGTGCTGGACATGCTCAGGAACGAGCTTATCAACCAGCCGTTCCGCGAAGGTATCTGAATCAGACTCGCGATCGTCCTTGGTTATACCAAGTTCTTTCTGGATAACGCTAAGCTGCTGGCGAAGGAAAAACTCTCTTTGCTGGCCCGACAACTCTTCTTGTACCTGATCGGTAATCTTCGCCTGCAACCTGCTCACTTCCAGTTCCTTGTTGAGCAGCAGCAGGGCCTTTTCCATTCGCGCCAATAGTGGAAATGTTTCCAGTACTTCCTGCAGATCGACTGCGCTCGCGGAAGTAATCGCCGCAGCAAAATCCGTCAAAGGCGAAGGTTCGTTAGGATTGAAATGATTGAGATACTCTTTTAACTCTTCGTTGTACAAAGGGTTCAGAGACATGAGTTCCTTGATGCCACTAATCAGCGACATGGCATAGGCACGAAGTTGACTATCATCGGCATCCGCCGGTTCATTGGGGTATTCAACACGAACAATATAAGGCGGTGTTTTTCTGATCCACTCTGTAATGCGAAACCTTCTAAGTCCCTTAGCAATAAACTGAATCTTGTCTTCAGCGTGGTGAACCCGGAGTACCCTGGCGACGCAGCCTATCGAGGCAATATCTTCGGGTCCGGGGATTTTATTCTCGCCAGGCACTGCATAGCTGAGCGCAACCAGTTTGTGTGCACTATCGGCGACAACCTTGATCCCTTCTCCCCAGGGGACCTGGTCGACCATAACCGGTTGAACCAGCACCGGGAAATAGGGTCGGGTTGCGAGGGGAATTAGCTGCAGGGTTTCAGGCAGAACGTCTTCGGGCCTCGCCGGTGGCGACGCTTTGTCTTTCGGAATAAATTCTGTACTGTTTTCGGGTTGGTTCATTGCTTGGCTCATTACTATGGCAGTTGAATCGTTATGTTGGGATGAATTTCACCTTTTCAAGTCGCGCCCTCTGAACGTTCATGGACCAATTGCTGGCAGATCAAGCCAGCCACTATTAGCGTGAGACCGGCCAGGGTAGCTAAGGTTACAGGCTCTTTCAGAATGAAATGGATAAAAACGAGCGAAATAAACGGCGAGAGAAAAACCAGGTTGCTCACCCGAGAGGCGTTATTGCTTAGCTTCAGCGCTGTGGACCAAAACAGGAATCCGGCAGCCATTTCCGCCACGCCCACGTAGCTGGCCGCTAGAACCCCACTAAGCGGCACTTCGAAGTCTGAAAATACATAGCAGCCGACGGTGGTGACCGGCAACGCGACAAGAAAATTCAGGCACAGGCCCACCATAGGCTCGCGACTGTCTTTGATGTTGAGTATCCAGTAGGCCGCCCATACAAAGGTAGATAACAGGGCGAGCATCACGCCGGTGCTATTCTCTACTTGCAGTGACGTGAAGTTCCCCCCTGTTGCGATGATCACCACACCAACATAACAAACACCGGCGGCGACGAAATCTATCCGTTGAATCTTTTGCTTCAAAAAAACCACTGCCATTAATGTCAACACAATGGCCCAACTGTAGTTAATGGAGAGCGCGACCTGTGCCGGCAACAGATCATAGGCGCGAAACAAAAGATGGTAGTAAACGATGGGATTAAGCAGCCCCGCCAGTAACGTGAGCTTCCAGTGGCTACAAAAATTACCGACTAGTGTCGTGACACCAAACTTAAACAAGACCAGGGTGAGCAGGATCACCGATGCTGTCAGCGTCGCAAAGAACAGCAACTGATAAGTATCGACCAAAGACAGTGCAATCTTGAAGGCAGTGGCAACAGTTGACCAGCAAAGTACAGCGCCTAATCCAAATAGCAGCGCACGGTGGTCCGGGGACAGGTTACTCAATTAAGTACTGCCCGGGGCCGTGGTCAACGGCATTACTAAAGGTCATTATCTATGTGCATTAAGTCGTTATTATAGTCGCCGATACCGGTACCCGATTAACTAAGGATTTTACTGTCACTTCGTGAAAGTCGATTGAAGCGTACCAGAAATCTAAACAAAGCAGAAAGGGATAGCCTGCAGAACCTTACCCCCATCTGAACCAACAATTCTGGCTCCATCAGTGGCTGCAGGCACCTGCATATCGATTCAACGGTATGTCAGAATAGAGCTCCCTTTTAGCTTTTGAGTTTGAGCCCTATGAGAACTGTATGCTTTGCTTTGCTTGTTGTAGCGGCATCGATGGCTGGGAACTCATTTGCAGATCCTGCCCGTT
>DTZW01000436.1 GCA_012961165.1 Gammaproteobacteria bacterium
ATAACCTGGAGGGACTCGTACACGGAGCGCAGAGCCTGGCTGTTAATTGGACGACCATAAACAGCCCTGAGCCCTGCTTGCGATAACCTGGAGGGACTCGTACACGGAGCGCAGAGCCTGGCTGTTAATTGGACGACCATAAACAGCCCTGAGCCCTGCTTGCGATGACCTCGAGAGACCTGCCAACCGTACATCTTATAAGGCCGGCTGATTCCCCTGCATTTTGCGATACCCTTGCTGGAAGCTACGCCATTGTTTGCCTCTGGTGATTAAGGAATAATCACCCCCTTTTGAATTTTTGAGAATCTATATGTCAGAGTCGGTGGAATCCATAGCAATCCTGGGTGGAACAGGAGACCTGGGTGGTGGGCTTGCGCGCCAGTGGTCAAGAGCTGGATACAAAATAATGATTGGATCGCGCACCGTTGAGAAGGGTGAGGCCGCAGCGAAGGCCCTGCTCGATGAATTTCCTGACTTGAACGTTACCGGTCATGAGAACCTGGAAGCTGCCACAGCAGCGGACCTGGTGGTGCTTACTGTGCCATTTGAGCATCAGCTCAGTACACTCGAGACAGTAAAACCTGGTCTGGTGGGGAAAATTTTGATCGACGTCACGGTTCCATTAGTGCCACCGAAAGTGGGTACAGTGCAACTGCCTGAGTCCGGCTGTGCTGCTGTGCAGGCGCAGAACTTCCTGGGTGAGGACATTTTTGTCGTTTCCGCATTCCAGAATGTGGGCGCGATGCATTTACAGGAAGATCATGCAATCGCCTGCGATGTTCTTGTGTCGGGCAACAAAAAAGTGGCCAGAGAAACGGTCATCAAACTGGTTGAAGCAGTTGGCCTGAAGGGCTGGCAAGCAGGACCTCTGGCAAATGCTGTCGCGGCTGAAGCGCTGACTTCCATCCTGATTACAATTAACCGCCATCACGGTGTCGAAGGTAGCGGCATTGTGATTACCGGTGAACCGACCAAATAATGAAACTCACTTTTATCGGTGTGGAAGGTATTCCCATGGTCGAACCGGGGGATGATCTTGTGGCACTAATTGATGAAGCGTTGGCTGCAACGGGTGAACAACTCCTTGCGGATGATGTCATCGTCATCGCCCAAAAAATCATTTCCAAGGCAGAAGACCGGTACCTTGATCTGCGGACAGTGACGCCAACTGAAGAAGCGATACGTCTGGGCGAAGAAGTAGACAAAGACCCGCGAAAGGTTCAGGCGATACTCGACGAATCCAACGAGATAGTCAGGCAGCGACCTGGTGTACTCATCGTGGAGCAGAGAAGTGGGTTCGTGCAGGCCAATGCCGGCATTGACCAGTCCAATATCCGATTAGGCGATGGCGATCCCGACGACCTCTGTCTGCTATTACCCATTGATTCTGACGCAAGTGCACAGCGGCTTCACAACACCATTCGTGAACGCCACAACCTTGAAGTAGGCATCATTATCAATGACTCTCTTGGCCGGGCTTGGCGAATGGGCACCCTGGGGCTGGCGATAGGCGTAGCTGGATTTACCGCTCTTGAGGACTATATTGGTGGGCATGACATTTTCGGTCGTGAATTGCTGGTAACTCAGGTGGCCGCTGCAGACGAAATGGCAGCCGGCGCGTCACTCGTGATGGGGCAGACTACTGAAAAGACGCCAGTGGTCATTGTGCGGGGTTACAAACCCAGGGAGCCGCAAGAGGCGCATCGAAAGGGCGTGCAACCCCTGATACGGCCAAAAGAAATGGACATGTTCCGCTAGGCGGGCCTAATGGACATTCCTCACTCCAATCATTACCTGGCTCTGTCCGGCGGTGTTGGCGGCGCCAAGCTTGTTCTCGGCCTGTCGGGGGTCCTTGCGCCCGATCAGATGACAGTTGTAGCGAATACGGGAGATGACTTTGAGCATCTCGGCCTGAATATCTGCCCAGATATAGACACGGTGCTTTATACACTCGCGGACTGGAACAACAAGGAACTCGGCTGGGGCCAGGCGGAAGAGAGCTGGAATTTCCTGGCAGCGTTAAAACGTCTTGGCGGTGAGGACTGGTTTAGTCTTGGTGATCGAGACATGGCAACGCATATCCTGAGAACGCAATTGCTCGGTGCTGGCGCTTCTCTTTCTGAGGTCATAGAGCGACTGAGTGCGAAAATGAATATTGCTCATCGTATTGTACCCATGACCGATGAGCGGGTTCGGACCCAAGTGCATTGCAGGGATCAGCGTACGCTATCATTTCAGCACTATTTTGTGCGTGACAGGTGCCAACCTGAGGTAACCGGGTTTGAATTCTCTGGTATCGATAAGGCTCGCCCGAGCGCAGGGTTTTCTGCTGCTCTGGCAAGTCCGCTCTCAGCCGTCATCATCTGTCCTTCCAATCCATTTGTTTCTGTGGCGCCGATTCTTGAGATACCCGGAGTGGTGGCTCAGCTGCAAGCGGCGAGGGTGCCGGTGGTTGTGATTTCCAACATCGTCGGTGGCGAAGCGATCAAGGGTCCTGCAGCGAAGATGATGAGCGAGTTGGGTATGCCCCAGACTGCCCTGGGTGTGGCCCAGCATTATGTCGAACAATACGGAGATCTGGTGAAAGGGTTTGTACTCGATACTGCCGACGCAGCGCTGGAGGAAGAGGTTAGTGCGCTTGGGCTCGCAACTATCGTGACAAAGTCAGTCATGTTAACGTTGTATGATAAAACTGAACTCGCAAAACAGACCCTGGCGTTCGCATCAACCCTGGAAGCCTGATCATGACAACAAGCGCCGTTATCCCGATTAAACAACTGGAAGATGCGAAACAGCGTTTATCCGGTTTGTTGAATACGGATGAACGAAAGCGATTGTTCCAGGTAATGGTTGGGGATGTCCTGACGGCAGTTGAAGCCTGTACTTACATAGATGACATTGTGGTTGTCACTGATGATCAGGCGGTCGCGGCACTGGCAAGAGGTTTTGGCGCAGAAATTCGCCCGGAACCAGAGACGCCGGGTTTGATCGAAGCCGTCACAGAGACAGGTAAACAACTCGCCGCCGAAGGCGTAGGTTGCATGTTGTTTTTGCCAGGTGATGTTCCGCTGGTAACGCCAGAAGAGTTGGAAGTTGTATTGGAAGGATTTGGGGTGTCGGATCAACCCGAATTTATGATCGTCCCTGCATCGGACCTCGGTGGGTCGAACTGCGTTGCTTGTAGTCCGCCGGACTGCATGTCGTTCGGCTTCGGTATTGACAGCTTCAGGAAACATCTGGGTCTGGCAAGGGATCGTGGCATAGACCCACAGGTTGCAAAATTACCAGGCATTGGCCTGGATATAGATACGCCATCAGATATTAGCGAACTGATGGCCGAAGTTGAGCGCAGTACACAGGGTCGGGGCGGAAGTACCGTTCGATTTCTCGAGGAAATTGGTATTAAACAGCGGCTCGAAGAAGAGTTTGCCGATATAGGTTGAACAAATTAGTTTGAACAACACGGATTGAAGATGACGCAAGGAAACGAAAAACTACTGGTGGAATCATCGAGTCGACGGCTCGATGATGAGGAAGTCCTGAGCCTGGCCGGCTTTGATGACACACGTTCCCTGATGTCGGTTGCAGGTGCCATCCGCGATGCCGGTCACCAGAACACGGTGTCGTATTCCCGCAAGGTATTTATTCCACTGACGCACCTTTGTCGGGATGTTTGTCACTACTGCACATTTGCCCAGGTGCCAAGAAAACTAAAAGCACCTTACCTGACACCTGATGAAGTACTCAAAATTGCGCAGGATGGAGCGAGGGCCGGTTGTAAAGAAGCGTTATTCACCCTGGGCGACAAACCCGAGTTGCGTTACAAAGCGGCAAGGGACGGGCTTAAAGAGCTGAAGCAGGATTCGACGCTTTCCTATCTTCGTGATATGGCGCAAATGGTCCTCGATGAAACCGGTCTTTTCCCGCATCTTAATCCCGGCTTGATGGCCGCTGATGAATTGGCAGAGATGCGCAAGGTGTCCATCTCTATGGGTATCATGCTTGAGAGTGCGTCCGACCGACTAACTGAAAAAGGAATGCCTCATTACGGGTCTCCCGACAAGGTGCCGGCACGGCGTCTTGAAACACTGAGGCTGGCGGGTGAAGCAAAAGTACCTTTCACCTCAGGCCTCCTGATTGGTATTGGCGAAACTCGCTACGAACGAATTGAATCACTGCTGGCGTTGCGTGATGCGAACCAGCCCCATGGTCATATCCAGGAAATCATTATTCAGAATTTTCGGGCCAAGGCCGAAACACTGATGGTAAATGCGCCAGAGCCAGACATGAATGAGCTGCTCTGGACTATTTCGCTGGCACGAATCATTTTTGGGGCAGGGATGAATATCCAGGCACCACCGAACCTTAGTCCTGGCATCTTTGAGCAGATCGTTGCTGCTGGCATTAATGATTGGGGTGGTGTTTCTCCTGTAACGCCTGACTTTGTTAACCCGGAAGCGCCCTGGCCACATTTGACGGACCTTGCCGATAAGACCGCAGGCGCAGGGAAACTCTTGATTGAGCGCCTGGCTTTGTACCCGGGATATGCGAATGACTTGCCTCAGTGGGTTGATCCCTCTGTTGAACCGCTGGTCCTGCAGGCGATAGACGGGTCGGGCTTCGCTCGAACTGAAAACTGGGCAGCAGGGGCGGTTGAAGCTCCGCCAGAGATTGATCTCGCCCGGGTAACCGCCATTGCGAAGCAAGGTCCCTCCGCAGATCTTGCTGATATTCTTGGTAAGGCAAAATCCGGTGAGGGCTTGTCTGAAGACGATATAGTTCGATTGTTTAAAGCAAGGGGCAATGATTACACGGCTGTCTGCCAGGCGGCAGATGAAATGCGTAAACAGGTCGCGGGCGATGAGGTCACTTACTGTGTAAACCGCAACATTAACTACACCAATGTCTGTTACTTCAAGTGCCAGTTCTGTGCCTTCTCAAAAGGTAAGATGAGCGAGAACCTTCGTGGCAAACCCTACGACCTTTCCCATGAAGAAATCATGCGAAGAACAAGAGAGGCCTGGGACAGGGGTGCCAGTGAGGTGTGCCTGCAGGGTGGGATACATCCTGAATACACAGGTCAGACCTATATAGATATCTGCCGGTCCATCAAGCAGGTTAATCCTGATATGCATATTCATGCTTTCTCGCCACTGGAAGTCTGGCAGGGAGCGAAGACGCTGGGGATTCCCATTTCAGAATTTCTTGGCCAGTTAAAAGAAGCAGGGCTTGGCACATTGCCTGGTACAGCAGCTGAAATTCTTGACGATGAAGTCAGGGCGACGCTTTGCCCCGACAAGATTAATACTGCGCAGTGGCTCGAGGTAATGGAAGCAGCGCATGGGCAAGGCTTTAACACTACTGCAACTATCATGTATGGGCATATGGAGCAGTACAAACATGTCGCCCGTCATTTGTTGCGTATTCGTGGCCTGCAGGAGAAAACCGGCGGCTTCACTGAGTTTGTAATTCTGCCGTTTATCCATATGGAATCCCCGATCTACCTGAAAGGCCATGCCAGGAAAGGCCCGACCTTCCGGGAAGCAATATTGATTCATGCGATCTCTCGACTGGTGCTGCACCCGCTCTTTAAGAACATCCAGGCTTCCTGGACCAAACTTGGCCACGAAGGCGTCAGGGCTTGCCTGCTGGCAGGGGTTAATGATCTGGGTGGCACCCTGATGAACGAAACCATCACGCGCGCGGCCGGAGCGGCCCACGGCCAGGAAACTTCGCCAGAAGAGATGGAAGAAATTATCCGTAGCATTGGCCGGACGCCACGGCAGAGATCAACGACCTATGGCGAGGTAACTGAGCTGCAGAGACAGAAGTCGTTTGGCGCAGTGGTGATGGTGGAACCTACCTACACCTCCGCAAAAAAATACGAACGTAAACAAAGCAGGAAGAAGCAGGAACTGGTCCGCAACGAACTCGAGCCAGAGAAGCTCACGAGCCAGGACATTATCTAGAAGCAGAACGCTTTAAACGTAAAACATCTTTTAAAAAGCAGAAAGGGAAACCCATGGCCGTGCCGCAAAGAACCGCACTGACACTACCTGACCCGCGCGGGGTAGAGGCAACCATTGAACTCGCCAAGTGGGCAGAGGCGCAGGGGTATGACGACCTGTGGTTTGCTGATTCAGGTGGTGTGGATGCAATGACGACCGCCGCAGCAGTTGCGTTAAACACGGAGCGGGTGCGTATAGGTACGGCAATCATTCCTGTTTACACAAGAACACCAGCGGTGTTCGCATCTACGGCAAGAGTATTGTGGGAGCTATCGAAAGGCCGTTTTATCCTGGGGCTTGGGTCGTCCAGCCAGACCATGATGGAGAACTGGCATGGCCAGACCTTCGAGAAGCCTTTGACCAGGGTGAAAGAGACTACGGAACTGGTTAAGCAGATGCTGAACGGTGAGAAAACCAGCTATGACGGCCAGACAGTTCAAAGCCACGGCTATCGCCAGTTGGGAATAGAAGGGGGTGCCCAGCCTGTTTATATGGCCGCGCTGCGCCCTAAAATGCTGGAGACAGCCGCAGAGTTTTCCGATGGTGTAATCCTGAACCTTTTCCCGAAACAGGCTCTGCCGAAGATGATAGAACACATCAGGATAGGAGCGGAACGAGCTGGTAAGAAACTGGAAGACGTCGAGGTCGTATGTCGCCACCAGGTGGTGGTGACGGATGACAAGGCGCAAGCAAGAAACAGGATTCGTGGCGGTTTTGCGCCTTACTACGCGACACCGGTGTATAACAACTTTCTTGCCTGGTGCGGATACGAAGATGTGGCCAACACGATAAAAGAAGGGTGGGCTGCCAAGGACAGAGAAAAGACTACAGGCGCACTGGATGATCAGTTGATCGATGACATAGCAATTCTGGGGTCAATGGAAGAATGTCACGACCGAATTCGTGAATATGGTGAGATGGGCATTACCACACACATCATCTCCTGTGTTTCGCCGAAAGAAGCGCAGCAGACCTATGATGCGTTCACTGCGAAGCATTTTTCTTTTTAAATGCGCAGTCCTGGTCTTTTCGATTCGAGTCGGGAAGCTTACTCCTCCATCATCTCTGCTGCGACAGCGGTTGAGATGATATAAATTAGAGTTAATACGGAGCAACACAAATGAGAGTAGATGGTGGATTAATGGGTGACCTGTCAGGTGTGCCCGGCCATGCAAAACGTCTGGAGAGTCTTGGGTATCATGGTGCTGTTACTGCAGAGACCAGTCACGATCCATTTTTCCCTCTGCTGCTGGCGGCGCAGGAAACTCAGGACATTGAGCTGGTCACGTCGATTGCAGTCGCATTTTCGCGAACCCCGATGAATCTGGCCAATATTGGCCACGATTTAAACAGTTTCTCAAAGGGACGGTTCGTCCTGGGCCTGGGTTCCCAGATCCGGCCGCACATTACCAAGCGATTCAGCATGCCCTGGTCAAAACCAGCTGCACGGATGCGAGAGTTCATTTCGGCAATGCACGCAATTTGGGATTGCTGGCACAATGGAACGCGACTTTCATTCGAAGGAGATTTTTACACTCACTCGCTGATGACACCCATGTTTACACCGCTCGATACCGAGTACGGCGCACCGAAGGTGTTTCTCGCCGCTGTAGGGCCGCTCATGACAGAAGTAGCCGGAGAGGTCGCAGATGGTGTGATCATTCATGCATTCACCACCGAAAAATACCTGCGAGAGGTCACCTTGCCCGCGGTGGGAAAAGGGCTAGCGAAGGCCGGACGTTCACGTGATGACTTTGAGATTTCTTACCCGGGCTTTATCGTGACGGGTATGACCGAGGAGCAATACAACGCCAGCAAACAGGCTGTTTGTAAGCAAATTGCTTTTTACGGTTCCACACCCGCTTATGCACCCGTGTTAGGCGTGCACGGCTGGGGTGATTTACAGCCAGAACTGAACAGATTGTCCAAGCAGGGTAAGTGGGACGAGATGGGTAGCCTGATTACCGATGACATCCTTGAAGAATTCGCTGTAGTGGCGGAAATAGATGATGTGGTCGACAAATTTAAAAACAGATATGGCGACCTGGTTGATCGGACCATGGGTTCATTACCTGCACGGGATGACGACCACGCCAAAGAGCTCCTGACCAAACTATCGGCCTGATTGGCTTAATCGACCGGGCGACACACTGAATACGAATTGATAAAAATGAGGAAGTGATAATGAAACTTGGAATCCTGAACGGAATTGGCGGCAAGGTGATCGGTATAGATATGGACCGAATCAAGGCGGCAGAGAGCATGGGTTACGACTCTGTCTGGACTGCAGAGGCATACGGCAGCGATGCGGTAACGCCGGCAGCCTGGATATTGGCCCAGACCGACAAAATCAAGGTTGGTACGGCGATCATGCAGATGCCTGGCCGATCACCGGCTTGTAGCGCAATGACAGCGATGACACTGAACCAGCTCTCTAATGGAAGGTTCATTGTTGGTTTGGGTGCATCCGGACCGCAGGTGGTTGAAGGCTGGCATGGTGTAGCTTATGGCAGGCCGATGACTCGAACAAAAGAGTACATCGAGATTATGCAGAAGATTTTTAACCGTGAAGCCCCTGTGGAACATGAAGGTTTTCATTACAGCATGCCTTACAGTGCTGATGATGGCACTGGCCTGGGTAAACCTTTGAAAAGTATTCTGCAGGCAGACCCCTCTATCAAGATTTATACAGCATCCATTACACCAAAGGGTCTTGAGACTTCCGCTGAAGTGGCTGATGGCGTGTTCCCGATATGGATGAGTCCTGAAAAATCTGACGTGTTAATGTCTTCCATCCAAAAAGGCCTGGATAAAGGTGGCAAGACCCTGATGGATTTCGACATTGCTCCTTTTGTTACCGTGGTCATTGGTGATGATGTGGACCATTGCCGAATGCCAATCAAAGGCAGTATGGCTTTATATATCGGAGGCATGGGCGCTCGAGAAAATAATTTCTACAACGATTATGCAAAGGCGCTCGGATATGAAGAAGCCGCAGCCAAGATTCAGGACCTGTTCCTTGCGGGCAAGAAAGATGAAGCCATGGCAGCTGTTCCTGATGAGCTGGTAGATGCCTGCCATTTAGTGGGTCCCGCAGGTCGAATCAAAGAGAGGCTGCAGGTCTGGAAGGAAGCAGGTGATTCCGGAAAGATTAGCAGCATGTTGCTTGGTGCAGGCCAGATCGAAGCACTTGAGCTGGTAGCGGGCGAACTCCTCTAGGGGCGTTTGACCTAATACTTAAGGGAACGGGTATCTCAACTCAAAGTTACACCCTCAAGGCTTGTGCTGGCATTCATGAAATAAGCCAGCAGGAATGGGATGCCTGCGCAAACCCTGGCAGGTCAGGGGTTGAAACAGACATCCCATTCGACCCCTTTCTGTCCTATGCGTTTTTAAGTGCACTTGAAGAGAGTGACTCCGCCGTAGCGCAGACTGGCTGGGCGCCATATCACCTCGTATTGGAGCACGATACCAAGGGTATAGTTGGTGTTGTGCCCATGTACCTGAAAAGCCATTCCCAGGGTGAGTATGTTTTTGATTACTCGTGGGCCGATGCCTTTGAACGTGCGGGTGGTCGCTACTACCCCAAGTTGCAGGTCTCGGTTCCGTTCACGCCCGCGACAGGCAGGCGCCTTCTAACTCGTCCAGATGCCGAAGACCCTGAAATTGAGAAGTATCTTTTGTCGGGCCTGATGCAGGTTGCCGAGAAAATGGAAGTGTCGTCAGTCCACATTACCTTTTCGGACAAACATCAGTGGGACCAGATGGGTGAGCTGGGATTTCTGCAGAGAACACATAATCAATTCCACTGGCAGAACGATAACTACAGTACCTTTGATGATTTTCTTGCTGCACTTTCTTCCAAGAAAAGAAAAAATATAAAACGAGAGCGTCGAGGGGCGCTGGAATCTGGCATAGAGATTGAGCGGATAACCGGGTCTGATCTCACAGAAGAGCATTGGGAAGCGTTCTACCGGTTTTATGTTGATACTGGCAATCGCAAATGGGGATCGCCGTACCTGAAACGACAATTCTTTTCGATTATCGGTGAGATGATGCCGGATGATACGCTGCTGGTAATGTGTAAGCGTGATGGACGATATGTTGCAGGTGCGATTAACTTCATTGGCGGGGAATGCTTGTTTGGCAGGAACTGGGGTTGCATCGAGCACCATCCATATCTTCATTTTGAAGTTTGTTACTACCAGGCGATAGAGTTTGCCATCGAAAGAGGATTGAAGCGGGTTGAAGCCGGTGCACAGGGACAGCACAAGCTGGCGCGGGGTTATCTTCCAACCCATACTTACAGCGCACATTGGATTGCCAACAAGTCCTTAAGAGATGCAATAGATAACTACCTGCAGGATGAGCGCCGGTATGTTGACGAAGAAATTGATTACATTACGGAGCAGGGGCCATTTAAAAAATTGATCGGAGAGGGCGAATAAGGAACCTGGGCGGCGATGTCACGAAAAAAAAGGGGCACACGCTTATTGGGGATGAAGTGTCACACACTTTTTTGGCTTACGCCTGTAATCCTTCATCGACTCTCTTTTACGTCTATATCTAACACAGCAAAGTAAATAGCCGCTTTGGGGCTTTTTGTATGAACATTCAGAGGGGTAGGACCTGTGCCTAGCAGCTATCACTCCTTTCCG
>DTZW01000437.1 GCA_012961165.1 Gammaproteobacteria bacterium
TTGCTCGGAACATTGACGCCTGAAAACAACTCGTAGCCGGCGTCACTCCAACTCTGGATGCCTCCCTTAAGATAACTGACCGAGGAGTATCCAAATTCCTTCAATCGATTGCCTGCGATCAAAGTCCAGCCATCGTTATCATCACACAAAACGATCGCAGTGCTGTGTCTTGGTACCAATCCGGCAAATAAGACCTCAAGACGGTCGAGCGGAATCGAAACCGACAACAGCAGATGCGACCTGGCGTACGCCCCTTCTTCTCTGACATCTACAAGGGCGAGCTCCTCACCCCCTTTGAGTTGTTCCTTAAGCGTTACCGCCGATACAGACCGCATTAATATCGTCCCCTGGTTAATTTGGACCGTGCGGTAGTTTACTGCGCTGGTTGGAGATGCGATACTTTTGACTACCGGCACCGGTAGTGCTCTGCTGGCAGCGCTGGGCTTTTTAAGTTTTTCTTATGTTATCGCTGGCGCATGCTGGCCGTAGTTGGGTATTAATCAAATCAACTTAACCACACCAGTCGTTCTGGCATTCGCATCGGCGTTTTTATTTGCGGTCGGCGTGCAATTGCAAAACCTTGGGCTGAAATATGGGCGCAGCCAGACTGGCGCACTTATATCGATGCTTGGATCGACCGTATTGTTTTGGCTTTTCTCGCCTTGGTTTTTGCAACTATGGTACTGGGGTACTAGTGCGGTAGTGATCTTCGCACTGGTCGGACTGTTCCGGCCGTTTCTCACATCCAATCTCGCAATTGCCGGCATACGCCACCTTGGCCCGACGCTGACCAGCATCCTGGCGTCAACCGCCCCGGTGTTCGCTGCCTTTTTTGCAATTGTTATTCTCGGTGAGACTCTCACGATTCCAATAGCTCTGGGCACACTCACTATTGTCCTCGCTATCGGGTTGCTGGCCCGTAAAAGCGAGGCCAAAAGCACTTGGCCGGTTTGGGCCCTGGCACTTCCCATCGGTGCAGCAGTGCTTCGTGCACTTGGTCACGCGCTGACAAAACTGGGGCTCGATATTATCCCCGACCCTCTATTTGCGGGCCTGGTGTCCTATTCTGTGTCGCTGGTGATCGCACTTGGCTCAGCGCTCGGGCAAAGAAAGCGGACGCCCGCCCGCCTACGCTGGACTCCAGGTTTGCTCTGGTTCTTTTGCGGTGGCATCGTTAACGGCATTTCCATCTGGTCTTTAAATACAGCGTTGAACATGGGAGAAGTGGTCAAAATTATTCCAATCGTTGCTTTATCTCCGGTCTTCACTTTGCTTTTAGGCCTGTTCGTCTTCCGCCGGGAAACACTTACACTTCGAATTGTGTTGGCATTGCTTTTAATTGTCCCAGGAGTCATCCTCGTGGCAAGCGGAAATTAAATCGGCACATCCGCTGGCGGCTTGTGCTTAAACAAGATCGTTGCCTTTGCGCCATTTAATCCATGATAATCAGATTTTCTGATCATATGTTTGGCGGCCTTGGGACCGTTCAGAGATCTGATGTTTCTGATCGTTTTCTGTTCAAAAACCCCGTACGCCTCATTACACTTTCTTAGAGAATGACATGACCCAGTTAACAGACAAGATCATAGTAAATAAGTCCAACGGCATCGGCTGGATCACCCTTAATCAGCCCGAAAAAAAGAACGCAATTTCCTTTGAGATGTGGGAGGCGATCCCACGCATCACGGAACAGTTTTGTGACGATGACGACGTTCGCGTAGTGATTCTCACAGGCCAAGGTGATCAAGCATTTTCTTCGGGTGCTGATATTTCTCAGTTTGAGAAAAAGCGATCTTCTAAAAGTACAACCGACGAATACAACTTGACAGTTAAGGCAGCCGTAGCAGCGCTGGATCAACTCACAAAACCTTCGATCGCGATGATCCAAGGTTATTGTATTGGCGGTGGTGCAAGTGTCGCTATCCACTGTGATATTCGTATCGCCGCTGACAACGCGGTGTTCGCTATTCCCGCTGCCAGACTCGGGCTAGCTTACCGATGGGAAGATATATATCCCCTGGTGCAACTGATTGGGCCTTCTTTCACACGAGAGTTCCTATATACGGGAAGCCGGTTTAATTCAAAAGAAGCAATACAGATGGGCCTGGTTAACCGGGTGGTGCCCGTCGCTGAGCTTGAAAGTTATGTCACTGAATATGCTGCCAGGATTGCGGCTAATGCCCCACTGACGATTTATTCAGCGAACCGAACGGTCGCGGAAGCTATGAAGGATCCAGAGCAGCGTGATCTGGCCGAAATAGAGACGCTGGCGGCTCGGTGTTTTGACAGTGATGACTACCGAGAAGGTCGCCAGGCATTTAGTGAGAAACGAAAACCACATTTTAAGGGGCGCTGACTAACAGGCGGTCAACGAATCAGATCACACCATCTTTTCGTAGCGCCACGATCTCCTCGCTGGTAAGACCAGATTCAATCAATACGGCTTCAGTATGCTGTCCCCGCTCCGGTGTCGCGGTATACGCAACACTGGGTACTCCGGGCATGCTCACCGGGTTTCTTACCAGGTTCAATTGACCGAGTTGCGGATGGGACACGGTGGCTGCCATATCCAAATCCTGAACCTGAGGGTCCGAAAACACTTCATCGATGGTGTAAATCGGGCCGCAAGGAACCCCGGCATGATTCATTTCCTCGATCCATTCATTACTGCTTCTGTTTGCCAGGTAGGAATTCAGCGTATCGTTCAACTGCTCTCTGTTCTGCAGTCGCGACGCTTCATTACGATAGGCCGGCATCTCTATCAGGACATCGGCCTTGATCACCGTGCACAAACGCTTCCACATGAGCTCTCCGGAACAGGCGACATTAATAAACCCGTCGGCTGTCTTGAACACGCCGGTCGGTGTGCTCGTGGGGTGATTATTTCCAGCCTGTGAGGGAACCTCGTTGTCGATGAGCCAACGCGCTGCTTGAAAATCAAGCATAGCAATCTGCGCTTGCAACAACGAGGTGTGCACCCACTGGCCTTTTCCGGTTTCATCGCGTTGTAATAACGCAATAAGGATACCGATCGCTGCATACATCCCTGCAGCAAGGTCTGCAATAGGCACACCGACCCGTACGGGTCCTTGGCCCGGCAAACCGGTAATGGACATCAGCCCGCCCATTCCCTGGGCAACCTGATCAAACCCTGGCCGGTTGGCATATGGACCGCTTTGCCCAAAACCAGAAATGCTGGCAAGAATGATCCGGGGGTTACATGCATCAAGCGTTTCATAGTCCACTGCTAGACGTTTTTTCACTTCAGGGCGGAAGTTCTCTACGACCACGTCTGCCGATTCGACCAAGCGCATAAAAATTTCATGCCCTTTAGGATCTTTCAGATTCAAGGTCATGCCACGCTTGTTGCGGTGAATGTTTTGAAAATCAGGCCCGTGGCGAGCGCCGCCCATGCCGCTTTCAGTATCCATATGTTCCGGTGATTCAATCTTGATCACGTTTGCCCCCCAATCTGCCAACTGGCGAACCGCGGTTGGGCCAGAACGGACCCGGGTCAAATCCAGCACTGTGAATCTGGCAAGGGGTAGTGATTCTCTTTGTTGAGTCATGTCGTGATACCTAGGCAGTCGGCATGCCCACACCCAACCCACTCGTCGGCCCCACATCTGATAGCATTGCGTCCCATTGTTGTTTCCTCAGCGGCTGCGGCCCGGTTTCTTTTTTCGTTTAACTCAGCCGCCGGATACTATTATGGTGCACCATTGTCGATTGTGCGAACGCTACCTCCCCGGGATGTGAGTAAAACCGCGTCAACAAACCAAATTGGCTGGGCCGAACAAGGCCCCGCCTTCATTGTTGGCCTTGGCCACAGTGCGATACACTGGATTGCAGCATTTTTCTACCTGCTGATACCCTTTATAGGGCCTGATCTGGGGCTCTCGTATACCGACACCGGGTTATTGGTGTCTGTTTTTCACATCAGTTCGTGGGTTGCCAACTTCGGCAGCGGACTGCTTGTCGACATTACCGGTCGACGCATGCTTTTCCAGATTGTGTCTTTGTTGATTGGGGGATTCGCACTTCTTGCTTTTGGATGGACCAGCCACCTTCTGGTATTTCTTGGGGTGGTTATTCTCCTGGGAATGTCCAACAACTTATGGCACCCACCTGCGATTGCCTATCTTTCGGAACATTACCCACGGCATCGGGGGCGCGCCCTTGCAATACATGCATTGGGTGCCAACCTGGGCGACACACTGGCGCCGATTGCTGCGGGCGTCCTATTGGCCTCTTACTCATGGCAACAAACCTCCATTGTTGCAACAGTCCCTGTGCTGCTTATCGGCCTTCTGATTGGGTTCACTTTGCTACCAAAAGAAGGTCGTACACAGCCCCACTCTGGAAAGTCAAAATCTTTTGTCCACATTGTTAGCGACTTGAAGGCGTTGTTGCGCAACCGCGCCATTACCGGTCTTGCGGTCGCATCCGGCTGCCGGAATATTGCTCAGAACGGTTTGTATCTATTCCTGCCGCTTTATCTGATTAACGAACTTAAAACCGGCGCGATCTTGATGGGCATGGTGATGATGGCGTTGCAGATCGGTGGTTTGGTTTCGGGCCCAGTCGCCGGCATATGGTCAGACCGGGCTGGTAGGCGGCCAGTGATGCTGTGGGGGCTTGCCGGCAGCGCGGTACTGTTGGCCTTGATCACGCCTTTTCCCAGCCCCCTGGTGGTGACTTCAGTAGTGACAGTCGCAGGATGTTTCCTTTTTTCCGTGCGTCCGGTGGTACACAGTTGGATGATGGATTTGTCGCCGCCCACCTATTTTGGAACGACCACTAGTATTCTTTTTGGTACCCAGGCGATCATGACAGTGGTGGCCATGCCAATCGGAGGCTTGATTGCCGATTCCTACGGGTTGGCCAGCGTGTTCTACTTCCTGGCGGCCATGGTGCTGATCGCCTATCTGCTGGTCCTTTTGTTGCCAATACAAGCTGCAGGCGAGGCCACCCGTACATGATTTTCCCAAAAGCCAGCATGCTAAGCTCAATCAGCGACGTAGCACTGGAGCGCTCGCTGCCCCATGAGGCTGCGACCCATAATAGTGACCAGCAACTAAAGGTGAGCATTTCATGCTGAACATCCTGGGCCGAAGGAATTCGTCAAACGTACAGAAGGTATTGTGGGCCTGTGATGAACTTCACCTATCTTATGAACGCGAAGACATCGGCGGGTCGTTTGGACGTAACCACAGCGCCAAATACCTTGCAATGAATCCCAATGGAACTGTTCCTACTTTGATCGACAACGGGCGAGCCCTTTGGGAATCTAACGCTATTGTGCGCTACCTATGTGAAAGCCGTGAGGCACATGGCCTGTTGCCGCAGGATGTCTGGTCGATCGCCCTGGCGCAGCAGTGGATGGACTGGCAACAAACCATTCTTGCTCCAGCGATTCGCCCTCTTTTTTGGAATCTGATTAGAACCAGCCCGCAGAACCAGGATCTTGAAGCCATTTCCGCAGGCCGGAACAACACCGAGGCCGCACTGCGCATTCTGGATGACCATTTGTCTCGGCACAGGTATGTGGCGGGAGAACACTTCAGTTTTGGTGATATCCCCGTTGGGGTAATGGCCTATAGATGGTTCAATCTGGATATTCAACGGGCCGCCCTTCCCAGTCTTGAGCACTGGTACCGCCGACTTACCGCTCGTCAGGCTTACGAAGACAACGTCATGATGACCATCACTTAGAACCGACTGGGGCCATGTTTAATCTGTTCGGAAACGAAAGAAAAGCGAAACGTCTAAACAAGGATGCGCTAACCATCATTCGTTCAGACGAGGTGGCCTATCTGCCTGTACATCTTAAGGCCTGCGCGACTATGGTCGGCGAGTATCTGGCGACATTTTTGCTCGCTACACCCAAGACGAAAACCAGCCCTGGATCCCCGATCTGGCTAAAAGAACGCCATCGTGATGCAAGACGACGCCGCGACCAAATTCAGCTGACAGCGGCGACGTTATCAATAATTTATCTTCGAGCCCGTGAGCTTGGGCAACTTGGCGCGCCGGTCTGCGAGATCATCGATAATGCCATGGAGCGGTGGGCTGGTGATCCAGATGCGTCGCCAGAGGTCCTACCCGACCCGACCCAGGCCTCTTACTCGCTTGCACCCAAATGACAAAGCACCGAGCGACTGTTTGGCTTCACCCACTGGATCAGGGTCTGGGCGCTACACGGGGGGCAGCAGGCTCCTGACTCGAGACCCTTATCGACTCTCTGCTAGCACTTAATTAAGTAACCGGATCGTGCTGCCAGAAATCCACGCGAGAACATCTTCGACTGCCTCGCGGTATCCCAAGGTGAAGTTCTCTTCAGTTACATAACCGGTGTGACCTGTTAATACGGCGTTGTCGAGCCTGCGAAGGGGGTGGTCAACCGGTAAGGGCTCAACACTGAATACGTCTACACCGGCCCCACGAATGACCTCGCGTTGGAGTGCATCCACGAGGGCTGTCTCATCGATGATTGGTGCGCGCGACGTATTGACCAGATAAGCACTGGATTTCATCAATTTTAACTCTCGCGCACCGATCAGCCCGCGGGTGCGATCGCTCATCACTAGATGGATCGTAACAATGTCTGAAAGGCAGAGTAATTCGTCTTTTCCTACTTTTGCGACGCCGCACTCTTCGGCTCGGGCTTCGGTCAGATTCTGACTCCAGGAGATGGTCTCCATTCCAAATGCCTGGCCGACTTTGGCAACCTGACTCCCAAGCTTGCCAAGACCTAGTACCCCCAAGGTCTTGCCACGCAATCCCCCCGCAAAGCCCTTTTGCCACCCGCCTTCATGAATCGAGCTGTTCTCAAGGGGTATCTTTTTGACCAGGGCGAGGATCAACGCCCAAGTATGCTCAAAGGCGGGGTACCCCAATAGGTTGGTCCCGCAAACGTCGATACCACACTCGCGCGCAGTTTCCATAGCGATAGCCTGATTGCGTAACCCTGTAGTGACTAACAAACGGAGTTTGGGTAACCTTGTCAATAACGAAGCCGGAAATCTGGTGCGCTCGCGCATTACGATCACAATGTCAAAATCGGCAAGCGCCTGGGCTGTCTGATCTTCGTCGCCCAGGTGCTCAGTAAAGACACTGATCTTGGCGTGTTGCTCAATGGCTGACCAATCCGCCACTTTCAGAGCAACGCTTAGATAATCATCAAGGATAGCCAGTTTCATGCTACAAAACTCCCAGACTTACAGGCGTTACACCAATCTACTAGGTTGATGTAACCAATGTCGGTGACTTGGGAACTCTAGACAAGACAACACGTGGAAGTCGAATCTTGGCTGATTCTTTGTTGTTATCGGGCCCGCAGCCTCGGATCCAGAAGATCGCGCAGTGCATCGCCAAATAAATTGAACCCGAATACCGCAAGCGTGATAGCGAGTCCTGGGAAAATCGGGACCCACGGGGCGCTTTCTGCGAACTCTTCGGCACCGCCTTGCAGCATTAGACCCCATGCCGCCGTAGGCTCCTGTACGCCTAACCCGAGATATGACAGCGATGCTTCGAGCAAAATGGCGTGGCCCACAAAAGTAGTCACCATAATCAAGTAAGGCGCCATCACGTTGGGCACCATGTGCCGAAGAATGATCCGCGAATGGCTAAAACCCAGTGCTCTTGCGGCATCTACATACGGTATCTCTCGAATAGCGAGCGCACTCGAGCGAACGACTCTGGCACACTGCGGAATAAACGGAATCGTAATAGCAATTACGACATTGACAGTACCTGCGCCCAACGTTGCCACAACGGCGAGCGCCAAAACGATCAACGGAAACGCCATCAAAATATCGACCAGACGTTGAACTACCAGATCAAAGAAGCCCCCAAAGTAAGCGCTCGCAACACCGAGAATTAATCCCAGCGTGGAGCCAACAAAAGCCGCTGTGAAACCGACGAACAAAGCAGTCCGCGCGCCATAGATGATCCGGGTCAGAATATCGCGCCCAAACGCATCGGTCCCCATCCAATGATCGACGCTCGGCGGGACCAACATGCTCTCAAATGAAATTATCTCCGGATCATAAGGCGAGATCACTTCAGCAAAAATAGTAGCAAAGAGCATAATCAAAACAACCAGACCGCCTGCAGCGCCTAAAGGCTGTCGGCAAACCAAACCCCAGAACTTCGCATACCAGGGATCCCGGGTCTCCTCGGGGACGATATATTCTGTCGTTGTTTGCGCAATTGCCAACGAAACGTTCTCGATCAGCCGTAACGAATTCTGGGATCAAGCCAGGCATAGACAAGATCAACAAGAAAATTTGTAAACACAGCCACCAATACGACCAACATAACCAGTTGCTGGGTAAGGTTAAAGTCCTGTGCACCAACCGACTCGACAAACAACCGCCCCAAGCCATTTAGATTAAACACTTGTTCGGTGACGACGAGACCGCCAATCAGAAATGCAAATTCGATCCCAACAATGGTCAACACGGGCAACATGGAATTCTTAAGTGCGTGCCGGTTGATAATGACCTTCTCGATCATACCCTTGGCCCTTGCGGTACGAATATAATCTTCCCGCAATACTTCAAGTAAGGCTGAGCGGGTCATGCGGGTGACCACAGCCGAATACCGATAGCCGGTTGCGACGGCAGGCCAGATTAACTGGGACATATTGCGCCAGAAGTCCTCAAACGGTGAGACATAGTAAATTGGCGGCATCCATGGTTCGCCAAAAAACTTCTGACTCCCTATCAAAAGGCCAAGAATAATCAGGATACCAAGCCAGAATGACGGCATAGCAATGCCTGCGATGCTGAACGTGCGCACGACATAGTCGACCCAAGTATCTTGCTTAACAGCGGAGATAACACCAAGTGGAATCGCAATGAGCACGGCCACCAGCGTTGCCATGATCGCAACCTGGATTGACAACTTAAAGCGTATACCAATCTCATGGGTAATCGGCTTGCCTGTCCACATCGATTCGCCTAAATCCCAAGTGAGGTAACCGCTAACGAAATTGTAGAACTGTACAAGAACTGGTTTGGTGAGGCCCAATTTCTCTCGGCACAATTCGATCTCAGCCTCATCCACGTATAGGCCGGTACCTGCCAGCCGTACTTCGCACACATCACCGGGAATCAGCCGGAGCATAAAGAAGATTATCATTGCCGCGCCCAGCAAGGTCGGGATAATCAGTAACAGGCGCTTGGTGATATATCGATGCATGCTCGTGCCAGAAAAGAAGACCGCCTGCCACCGTATAGGCGACAGGCGGGCGCTTCAACTCAACAAACTACGTTAACAGTGATCTACTTCTGTAATCACTGATCCAATCAAAACATTGGTTACGAACACTTACCATCTGTACACCAGACATTATCTAGATGCTGGTTCAGGTAATGGCTCGGAGCGATCTTCCACCCCTTCACATACGCGCGATGTGGGTTGATCTTGTACCACCACAGGGTGATGGCACCACCAGCGAGGTCTAATGCCGCCTTCTCATATTGGCGCATGATAGAGCGTTGCTCATCAAGAGTTTCCGCCCGCATCAGGCTGCCATAAAGATCTTCGATTTCCTGGCTTTCACACTGCGAATAGTTGTTGCCGGCACTGCACAGGAACTTCGACACATCAGCAATCGGGTTGATCACCGACTGGCAGTTAAAATCGATGGAGACATCGAAATCAAACTGTTTGCGCAAGGTGTTGTAGAACTGCGGCGACGGCTTAACCGTCTGCTGTGGATCCAGGCCGATCTTGCGCCATTGATCCACCAGCCAGGTACCCACCACCTTGTAGGGCTGGTCGACACCGCGGTTATTGAACACAAACTGAAATCCTTCCGGGACCCCAGCTTCTTTCAATAAAGCTCGTGCCTTGGCCCGGCTCGCTTCGATATCACGGGAATACCCAATCAGTTGCTCCAATTCTTCCTGCGACGCCGCCAGAGGGTGTCCTGGAAAGACCAGACCACCAACCGTTTTGACGATCGCGATCTGCGACAGATACTTCGAGCCCGCATAGCGATCGACCGCGAGGGTCAGTGCTTGGCGTACACGAATATCATCGAACGGGGGCCGCTTGGTATTGGCCGTCGACATCAGCACGCAGTTCCAGTCGCTTTCTTGGACTGTCAGCTTGTCACCCAGCGCGTTGACCATATCGTCCCTTGCCTTGGGCGGAAATCCACGAAACTCAATGGATGCCTGATTGCCACGGATAGCATTGATCCGAACAGCCATTTTCGGTGCAGAAATCGCCTTGAACCCATCGAGGTATGGTTTTCCTTCGAAGTGATAATTGGGGTTTTTCTTACCCATTACATGCTGGCCTGGAATGTCCTCGACAAAGATAAAAGGCCCAGTGCCGTTGACGTTCTTTTTGTGCCAATCATAGCCATGGGCGTCCAGGTCTTTCTTGCTGTAGACAAAATTGAACGGCGTTGCCACAGCCGGAATGAACGCACCTGACGGGAACTTCAGATTGAATACAACCGTGCTGGCGTCGGGCGCTTCAACAGAGTCAACCATCTTGAAAAACGCCTTTCGCGAACTCGGTACGCCTTCTGGC
>DTZW01000438.1 GCA_012961165.1 Gammaproteobacteria bacterium
CGGGAGAAGTTGTTCGACGAAGTGGTGCCAGACCTTATTCTCAAAGGTCTGCGGGAAATCGTCCGCCTTAATCGGTAGCAGTTTTCGAATTGGCTACCTTCATTAGCGCTAGCAATGGGGTGAATGGGTTCGATGGTAAACACTGTGAATAGTTTAAATAGTGAGTGGATTGCGATCAAATGCTGAGCATTGTTGTACCGACCTACCTGGAAGCAGAAAACATTCCCCCCCTTATTACTGGGATTTTTGATTCGCTGAATGAGACTGGTATCTCCTGTGAGGTGATTATTGTTGATGATAATTCGCCTGATGGAATCAAGGAGGTTGTAGATCAACTGGTCGCTGACTACCCCGTGCGTCTAATGCAGCCCAGGGGCAGGGCGCGGGATCTTTCGATGAGCGTAATCGAAGGGACCCTGGCTGCGCATGGCGATCATATTCTGGTGATGGATGCAGATTTGTCACACCCTCCGGGTTTGATTCCTTCTATGTACCGGACGTTGATGGAAGATGAATCAGCGTTCGTGGTTGGAAGCCGTTATGTCGAGCACGGTAGTTTTGATAGAAGATGGAGTCTCTGGCGGTTTTTTAATTCCCACATCGCGACGCTTATCACAAGGCCTCTGGTGCAATGCCAGGATCCGATGTCAGGCTTTTTTGCCTTTCGGCGGGATCGGGTTGAAGACTACGACGGCCTTAATCCAATTGGCTACAAGATTGGTCTTGAGCTCATGGTAAGGGGTAACTTCACAAGTGTCCGTGAGGTGCCGATTAATTTTTCTGACAGGGAGTTAGGAGAAAGCAAACTTAACCTGAATCAACAGATAAAATTTTTGCGACATCTTCGAAGGCTGTATACCGTCAGGTTCGGTACGCTTGGTGAGATACTGAGTTATGGCGCTGTCGGGGCTGGTGGTTTGGTTGTAGATCTGCTGTTTTATTATTTGTTGCAGCTCCTGGGGATGCCCCATCAGTTAGCCAGGGCATGTTCTTTCTGGCCTGCTGTCAGCTCTAACTGGTATCTGAATCGCGTTGCCACCTTTGGGGAGCGCAAACGGCGACCTCACGGCAAACAGTGGTTTGAATTCGTTTTGACCAGCCTGGTCGGGTTCTCGCTTAATTGGGGGGTCTATTACATACTGACCAGCCGTACAGCTTACTTCGACGACTATCGACTATTGGCTTTGATTGCCGGAGTTGGCGCAGCTAGTGTGTTCAACTTTGTGATGTCGTCGTTGGTTGTCTACAACGAGAAACGACAATAGGAATCTTTAACGTGCGATATGAAAACCTGAATATCTGGGATGGTGAGTTGAGCAGCCAACGACAAGGTGCGCTGGTGGTATCTGATGGAATGTTCGTCTCTGAATCGACCGACCCCGATGACCAGGTTCGGGATATGAATGGACTGTTTGCGATTCCGGGTTTGATTGATGCACATGTGCATATGTGCCTGGATCCTGAGTTAAAGGATCCGCTACAACAGACTGTTCCCGGTAAGGGAAAAGTCACGGAAGATATTCGAAAGCGCGCTTCCATGATGGTCAGGGCTGGCATTACGACAGCAAGAGACCTGGGTGGCGGTGAATATCTCGAACTTGACGTTCGTGATGAAATTGCGGCGGGTAAGACCCTTGGACCAAGACTGGTTTGTGCCGGCCAGCCTATTACATCCGTCGGAGGTCATTGCCATTTCTGGGGTGGGGAAGCGAACGGTGATGATGAGGCCGTTGCGGTGTTAGAACGCCAGAGAGCAAAAGGCGTAGACCTGATCAAGATGATGGTGACGGGAGGCAACATTACGCCAGGTTCACGCCCGGTAGACAGCCAGTTCGAGGATCAAACAGTGACGAGTGTCGTCGCACTGGCGAAACAGTACGGCTTTCACGTTGCAGCACATTGTCACGGCACAGATGGTATTCGTCAGGCTGCCTCAGCGGGTGTTACAACAGTGGAACATTGTTCATGGGTTGGGGAATCCGGTTGGGGCAAAACCTTCGATACCGCTGTTGTTTCTCTCATGGCTAACAATGGCGTATGGGTGTCTCCAACGATCAATGCCGGCTGGAAGAGATTTACACAGAAGGACTTTACCGAGATGGTGCAGCAGAATTACAGAAATATGAAGGAAGCGGGGATACGCCTGATTGCGTCAACCGATGCGGGCATCCCGAATGTTTTTCATCATGACCTTCCAAGGGCGCTACCGGTTTTCGCGCATTTTGCCGGGTTATCTGCGGAGCAGGTTTTGCGAGCTGCTACATCGGATTGTGCAGAGGCGATTGGGCTTGGCGGAATAACCGGTCTAATCAGGCCTGGCTACTCTGCGGATTTTGTTCTCTATGAAGAGGATCCATTGATAAACCTTGAAGTGCTGGAAAAACCCTTCATGGTTGTGAGCCGAGGCCGAGAGATTCAGCCAGGCTAGTCTTCCTCCTGCCAGATCAAAATGACATAACCAGGTTGACCATTCTCGCTGTGGTCAGTGAGATATGTGGTCTGTTGGTCTAATTTTATGCGGCTGTCATCAGCTATCCTTGTCAGCTATTCGTGGATTGACACACCCGTCTCATCTAGGTAGCTTGCAGGCTGATAAAAGCAACGGACTTCTAATGGAAAACTTGTTTGATTTATCCGGTAAAGTTGCTGTGGTCACCGGGTCCACAAAAGGTATCGGGCGGGCAATTGCGCAGCAGATGGCCTTTAATGGCGCTGATGTTGTGATCTCGAGCCGTAAAGAGGATGCATGCCAGAGCGTTGCAGATGAAATTAATGCTGGGCTGGACGGGAAGGGCGGTAAAGCCATCCCCATCCCATGCCACATTGGTTACAAGGAACAGATGCAACAATTAGTAGATAGCACCCGGGAACAACTGGGCAAGATTGATATCCTGGTCTGCAATGCGGCTGTCAATCCCTACTACGGTTCCATGATGGACATTCCTGATACCGCATTTGAAAAGATTCTTGATTCCAATGTGAAGTCCAACCACTGGCTTTGCCAATTAGTACTGCCGGAAATGGTCGAGCGCGAAGATGGTGTTATTCTGATTGTCTCGAGTGTTGGCGGATTGCATGGAAGTGCAGTGCTGGGAACCTACGGTATCTCAAAAGCCGCTGATATGGCGCTTGCAAGGAATATTGCAACAGAGTTTGGGCCGCATAATATTCGTGCCAATGCCATTGCGCCGGGATTGATTCGCACCGATTTCGCGAAGGCATTGTGGGAGAACCCGGAGACCTTGAAGGCGACCACAGCCAATGCCAGTCTCAGGAGAATAGGTGAGCCCGAGGAAATCGGCGGCGCAGCAGTTTTTCTGGCTTCCAAGGCGGGTAGTTTCATGACCGGACAAACGGTCGTGATTGACGGTGGGCGCTGATTTCGCATCGGGTTGGCCCAATCAGTTTGATAATTTTAGGGGCTAAGCTACTGCTTTAGTAGAAAATATTGTACTTGTTGGGTACTATGAAACGCTTTGGTAGAGACAGGTTTAGAAGGCGTGGAACGAAGAGATTTCCTAAAGATCTTTTCAATAGGAACAGTCGCAGCGATGAGCGGGCAGATCGTTCATCGCGCTGTGCTTGTGCCTGAAAACATCCCATTTGAGGATATGGATACCAGCATCCGGGGAATGGCGAATTCCATCGAGTTAATGTCGACACCGGCGCCAAATTCCGCGAATTACCTCAATGCTTTTCTTCCGAATCAGCCGCACCTCGCAGCAATAAATCAACCAATCCTGGCGACCACAAGCAGCCCTGATCTTGGCGAGTACATCGCCAAGATGATCGACTTTGAGCAGTCTCATGCAGCGGACGCCTATCTTGAGCAGGATCAGTACCCGGTTCTTATTTCCAGTTTCAAGCGTATAGATCGTGTCCAAAACCTGGTGGGTCACGGTAACTTCAATGTTGTAAGTTTTGACGAAATGCTTGGCTACGGTCGTCGCTACAGAAGCGTTGGTGAGTTCACGCTGGCAGAAAAGACGTTCCTGGAAGAGTTATTTACCGCGAATGCACAGCAATATGGTTTTTTGGGCAAGAAAGTAATCGATGAATTGACTGCACCCATTCCAGCAAAGGATCGAAAGAAAGTCGGACGCACCGGCCATTTCCTGTACAGGGGTGAATCCGAGAGACTTTATAAAAAGCTCCAGCAGGATCTTGGCACAAGTATCGTGCTGACTTCTGGAATCAGGAGCGTCGTTAAACAGACCCATCTGTTTCTTGCGAAGACGATTCAATCGAAGGGAAACCTGTCGAAAGCATCACGAAGTCTCGCGCCTCCCGGGCATTCTTATCATGGTGTGGGTGATTTTGATGTTGGTAAGGTCGGCTTTGGCCGGAAAAACTTTACTCAAGCTTTCGCTGACACTGACGAATTTCGGAAATTGGTCGATCTCGGTTATGTCGATATTCGCTATCCTCGAGGCAATATGTTCGGCGTTCGCTATGAACCCTGGCACATTAAGGTAGTGTAATCCGGGCGGCGGCTATCGCCAGAAGGATCGCTGCTTCTCCCAGGCAAATCCAGCCTAGTGCTCTTGCTGTCTCGTTTGTTCCTTCCCTTCGGCCACGGGTGAAATACGCAAAGCGAAAGCGACGCTGGTCTATTTCAGACAGGATGCCGATAAATGCGGATCTCCCTCTCACTAGATCCAGCCCCCCAAGGGTGACGACAAATGCACACCAAAAAGCGAACATCTCGGTCGTCCAGTTTGGGTCGTTGTGAACCTGGAGGTTGTAGAGCGGCAGAAACGGAGCAAGTGTAAGAGATATATCGTACAGGAACTTTGATGAATCAAGCTTCTCCAGCTCGCCATCTTCGATGAAAAGCCTGAGACAGAACGCAGGGCCATAGATAAGCCAAAACATCAGTCCACAATAACCAATAAACTGAATCGTACTTCCAAGGGTATTCTGGAAATCTGTCGGATAGGTGACAAGGACCGTCGAAATCGATAACAGAATGAGAATAACGAAGCCTGCAATAAACAGGCATGCTGAGAGAATGGAGACCCGGATGGATTTATGTGAGTGGCCACGGATCATCGTGACTGCGATATCTCCAGTAGTCGCAAGTCCTCCCAGCAGGATCAACGCCAGGGAGAGGTTGTAATAGCTATATGGCGCGAAGAACTGCTCCCTGGCGAGCTGTTGGAAACCGCAAACAACGAACCAGAGACTCGCAAGGGTTACAAGTCCGGCAGGCCACAAACCGAATGGCTGCATAGCATCCGTTTTCCAGTCGATTCTGGGAGAAAGCCGTTCTGCGGCCTTGATGCTTAGCCCGGTTGCTGTTGCCAGATCAAACGTATTGCGAATCAAGTCCACCCGGTTTCTGAAATCAATAATATAGATGGACCTCTTGGGGCCTATCCCCTCTAGCTGCTGGAGTTCCCCAATTGTTGCCTCATTAATGTTTATCAGCGAAGATGCCACTTCTTTACTCTTATACAATGTTAAGAGCGGGATAGTGTAAATCAGTAAGGACAGGAGAGAGAAATTATGGAAGAGGTGAAAACATCAACGCGGGCACTTTTGGTTAGTGCCGTAGTTCTGTTGATTATTCTTGTTACGGGCCCGTTGGGGTACAAATTTTCAATGGTGCCGTTGCAACCTTCGTTAGTCAGTCTGCTGATTGCCGTTACAGGCGGTGCGCTGGTTTTTCTGATTGGACTGGTCTATCTGGTCATTGCGATGAGGTCTGACCTTGGAAGAAATCGAAATCTGGTCATTGTATCGATGATCCTGGGCCTGGTACCTGTTGGGATTATTGGACCACAAATGGCGGCTGCAAGTGATGTCCCACCTATTCATGACATAACGACAGATACTGCTAATCCACCTGCGTTTGTTGCGATTGTACCTTTGCGGGAGAACGCCCCCAATGGCTACGAGTACGGTGTTTCTGAAGCGTGGCCTGCTGAGAAACTTGGCGCCACTACCATGGAAGCCTATCCTGGCCTGAAACCCATCGAATCCGATTTGTCCGTGGCGGATGCAGTTGACCGTACAGAAGCCGCCCTGCAGGCCATGGGTCTTGAGATCGTGGCGGTAGATAAGGAAGCGGGTCTGGTGGAGGCGACCGCGACGACCTTCTGGTTTGGTTTCAAGGACGATATGGTAGTCAGGATCGTTGGCAACGGAGAAGGCTCCAGAATTGATCTGCGATCAATGTCGCGAGTCGGACAGAGTGATGTGGGTGCGAACGCTGCCCGGATTACTGATTTTGTCGACCGCTTTTAGTTCTGGTCAGTGAACTCAGCGTTGATCAATCGTTAAGCTTAGAGATAATCAGGTCATTAACCTGTTTTGGATTGGCTTTACCAGCAGTTTCCTTCATTACCTGGCCCACGAAGAAACCAAGCACCTTTGTCTTTCCGCTTCGGAATTGCTCAGCTTGCTTGGGATTGTCAGTGATTATACGGTCGACAATGGGTTCAAGCTCGTGGCTATCTGAGACCTGAACCAGGCCTTCGGATTGAATGTAGTCGTCGACCGAATCAGTCTTCCCTTCCCACACAGCATTGAAAACGGTTTTGGCTATTTTCCCGGAAATCGTACCATCCTGAATTCGAACGATTATCTTTGCCATTGCCTCGGCCGTCACGGGGGAATCAGAGATTTCAATATTGTCCCGATTCAGGCCGCCCAGAAGATCACCTTTTACCCAGTTCGCAGCCAGAATGGGGTCGCTGCAAATGTTTACACAGGCTTCAAAGTAGGTTGCCAGCCCAAGCTCGGAGGACAACACGCGACTATCTTCATCTGTTAATCCCATTTCCGTGTGGAACCGAGCCCGTTTTTGCGCCGGGAGTTCCGGCATCGAGTCTCGGACTTTAGCGATAAATGCGTCGTCTATGATAACGGGCAAGAGATCGGGTTCAGGGAAGTATCGATAATCAGTCGCAGTTTCTTTACTGCGCATGGGTCGCGTTTCGTCTTTGTCTGGGTCGTAAAGCCGGGTTTCCTGGGTAATTTTCCCGCCAGACTCCAGTACTTCAGTTTGACGGACTATCTCATACTTTATCGCGGCTTCAAGGAACCGGAAAGAGTTTACATTTTTGGTTTCTGTCCGGGTGCCATACGCGTCGGCGCCTTTTTTTCGGAGAGAAACGTTAGCATCGCAGCGTAACGAGCCCTGTGACATATCCCCATCGGAAACTGAAAGGTAGGTGACCAGTTGGTGAATCGTCTTCGCATAGCTGACGGCTTCTTCGGCACTCCTCATGTCCGGCTCTGAAACAATTTCCAGCAATGGGGTTCCCGCTCGATTTAGGTCGATACCGGTCATTCCATGAAAATCCTCATGCAGGGATTTCCCCGCGTCCTCTTCGAGGTGGGCACGGGTCACGCGGATGGTCTTCGTTGTACCGTCAGCAAGGGTAATTTCAACTTCACCACCCAATACAATGGGCTCATCCATCTGGGTGATCTGGTAGCCTTTGGGAAGGTCTGGGTAGAAATAGTTTTTCCGATCGAAACAGGAGCGAGTGCCGATGTTTGCACCGATACCAAGACCAAAGGCGATTGCTTTGGGGTAAATAGCTTCGTTTACCACCGGAAGCACCCCCGGTAGCGCCAGGTCTAGTGCGCTGGCCTGGGTATTGGGTTCTGCACCGAAAGTCGCGCTTGACCCAGAAAAGATCTTTGAAATAGTCGATAGCTGGACGTGAATCTCCAGGCCGATGACAACCTCCCACTCGCCGCTCATGTTGAGAGCTCCGGGGCCTGTTTGTGCCAGTCGGTTTGTGCCTGGAACTGGTGGCCTAAATTTAACAATGTTGCTTCATCAAAATAGTTACCAATCAGCTGTATGCCTGCAGGTAGATCCTCGATAAAACCAGCGGGCAGGGAGATGGCAGGCAAGCCGGCAAGGTTTGCTGAAATCGTGTAAATATCCTGTAGATACATGGCCTGCGGTTCATCTGCATTTTCACCGATCCTGAATGCTGGACCTGGCGTCGTCGGTCCCAATATCGCATCAACTGATTTGAATGCTTCGAGGAAATCATTTTTTATCAGGCGGCGTATCTGTTGCGCCTTTTTGTAGTAAGCGTCGTAGTAGCCCGCCGAGAGGGCGAAAGCACCAACCATAATGCGGTTTTTTACTTCCTGGCCGAAACTTTCGCTCCGGGACCTTTTGTACAGATCCTCCAGGTTTTCCGGGTTCTCACAACGATATCCAAACCTGACGCCGTCATACCGTGACAAATTGGCTGAGCATTCCGCCGGTGCGATGATGTAATAAGCGGGAATTGCCATTGGGGAGGTTGGCAGGCTAATGTCCATGAATTCAGCGCCCAGCTTCGATAGTACGTCTATTGCCTCCTCGATGACACGTGACATTTCCGGGTCCAGGCCTTTCATATATTCAACACACAATCCAATCTTTTTGCCCTTAAGGTCCTGGGATAGGGATTTGGAATAATCCTCTACCTGCACGGCTGAAGACGTTGAGTCCTTTTCATCCACACCCGCCATCGCAGAGAGTAGTAGTGCGCAATCTTCTGCGGTAGTGGCAAGCGGTCCTGCCTGATCCAGGCTGGAGGCGTAAGCGATCATTCCCCAGCGAGACACCCGACCATAGGTCGGTTTAATCCCGGTGATACCGCAGAATGCCGCCGGTTGTCTTATGCTCCCTCCGGTGTCAGTGCCCGTAGCGGCTGCACATAGTCTTGCTGCAACTGCGGCAGCAGACCCGCCTGATGAACCGCCAGGAACCCGGTCAACTTGCCACGGGTTTTTCACAGCGCCAAAGTAACTGGATTCGTTTGACGAGCCCATGGCGAACTCATCCATATTGGTTTTACCCAAAGACAGCGCGCCCGCATTCCTCAGCAGGGAGACGACCGTTGAGTCGTAGGGTGAAATAAAATTGTCGAGCATTTTTGAACCAGCAGTGGTTCTCACACCGGCTTCACAGAAAATATCCTTGTGGGCCAGTGGTATTCCTAGCAGAGGCTTCCGTTCACCTGCCGCTCTTAACTGGTCCGCCTGCCTGGCTTTTTCGAGAACATCCTTCGAGACGCTGACAAAAGCGTTCAGCGACTGGTGGTTTTCAATCCTGTCGAGATATGTCTGGGTAAGTTCAACAGAAGAATACTCACCCTTGCTGAGATCATCAAGTTGCTGGCTGAGGGAGCGATTTATCATCTACTCGACTACCCTTGGGACAAGATACAATCCGGATTCGGTTGCGGGGGCAAGGGATTGGAAAAGTTCCCGCTGGTTTTCTTCGGTAACCGCGTCAGGCCTAAGCTTTTGCGATGCATCCAGTGGGTTCGATACAGGTTCAACACCTTCTGTATTGATGGCCTGCATTTGGTCAGCCAGCGCCAGAATATTCTGCATTCCTTCGGCTAACTGCTGTATATCTGCGTCATCCACCTTCAGTTGTACCAGTTCGGCGATATTTCTGACGACTTCTTCAGTCACGTCCACGTGTTTTATCCAGCTACGTTATCAAAGCGAGGAATGCTAATGAGGTTTGCAGGAATACGCAAATTTTCAGGCTCTGAACCCGCTCGGAACAGATCATTTGGGGCGCAGCTGATGCCAGGTAGCGCAAAATGGAAACAACTCCATTATTCAGGGGGAGAGTGGTCTAAAAAACGGGCAGACTGCCTATATAAAACTCTCCCCGAATGATAGAGTTACGAAAGTTTTTGAAAGCAAATAATAAGGTCAGCATGTCTCCGTTGCCCATCATTTCCATCGTCGTATCTCAGAGGTCCTGATTCGATGTTTAAGCGCCTTCGAGGCCTGTTTTCCAATGATCTGTCGATAGATCTCGGTACGGCCAATACGCTCATTTACGTTCGCGGCCAGGGTATCGTCCTAAACGAGCCTTCAGTGGTCGCGATTCGCAATAATAACAACCAGAAAAACGTCGCCGCCGTCGGCAATGATGCCAAGAGAATGCTTGGCCGGACCCCCGGAAACATAACGGCGATCCGACCCCTGAGAGATGGTGTGATCGCAGATTTTCAGGTAACTGAACGGATGCTCCAGCACTTTATCAAGAAAGTGCATGAGAATAGCTTCATTCGTCCGAGTCCCAGAGTCCTCGTTTGTGTACCCTGTCAATCTACGGAAGTTGAACGACGAGCCATCAGGGAGTCCGTGATCAGCGCTGGCGCCCGTGATGTTCGATTGATTGAAGAGCCAATGGCCGCCGCCATTGGCGCGGGCTTACCCGTTCACGAGGCAATAGGGACGATGGTGGTAGATATTGGCGGTGGGACGACAGAGATTGCTGTTCTCTCGCTTAACGGCGTTGTCTATGCGCAATCGGTCCGAGTAGGTGGGGATCGATTCGACGAAGCGATAACAAGCTATGTGAGGCGTACCCAGGGCAGCCTGATTGGTGATGCCACGGCAGAAAGAATCAAACAAGAAGTTGGTATGGCATTCCCGTGTAACGACGT
>DTZW01000439.1:0-280 GCA_012961165.1 Gammaproteobacteria bacterium
GCGCGTCATCGAATAAGCCTTATCCTTGCCAGCTTGTGAATGCTGTACCGACTCCTCTAGCGGTTTTCCCGGCACGACATGCGCTCTTAACTTGCTCCGCGAGGAAAATACGACTCTGGGTCAGAAACTAAGGGTCCTGATCCCTAGCTTCAGTTCGTTCTGGCACTTGGTCCCGACCCCCAGTTTTATTAGACCCCCAGTTTTACGATCGAGATATCGAAACTCGAATACCGGCCTCGGGTAGCTTCAGACTTACCCTTAGAGCGCCATAGTTACCCAG
>DTZW01000439.1:393-1783 GCA_012961165.1 Gammaproteobacteria bacterium
TCGAAAACAGCGACAAAGGAAGTCGTCACGCGCTCGCCGGCAGTGTCGGAAATGTGCTGGAGTGGTACGATTTTGCAGTTTACGGCTTTCTAGCACCGATCATGAGCCCGCTTTTTTTCCCGGCAGATAACGGGCTCACCGGGCTGATCAAAACCTATGGTATTTTTGCGGCGGGCTATTTGATGCGACCGATAGGCGGTATCATTTTCGGTTATGTTGGTGATCACCTAGGACGTAAAACCGCTCTACAGTGGTCTATCGCTATGATGGCGATACCCACCGTGCTCGTCGGACTGATACCAGTTCATGCCTCAATTGGTTCAACCGCTGCGGTTTTACTGATACTGCTGCGTTTGATCCAGGGTATATCAGTCGGTGGCGAACTCATTGGGTCGATGTCGTATCTGGTGGAAACAGCCCCTGCGAATCGTCGCGGCCTGGCTGGCAGCTGGTCTGTTTGCGGTGGTGTTGGTGGCATCCTATTAGGGTCTTTAGTCGTTTCAGCACTTGGTGGCCTATTGGGCGAAGAGGCCATGAACGAATGGGGATGGCGGGTCCCCTTTTTATTGGGCATCGTTATCTTTGCTGTGGGCGGTTGGCTGCGCAGGACCCTGGTCGAGTCAGCTGAATTTGAAAATGCCGATGCAGACGAGCCTACAGCCACGCTGCCTATTATAGCTGTACTGCGCGACATGCCTGGGCGCGTCATGCATCTTTCTATCAGCATTTTACTGTTTGCAACGAGTTTTTATTTACTCTTTGTGTGGATGCCCACCTACCTTTCGAGAATAGTCACGCCACCTGTGGAACACGCTTTGGGTGTTAATACAACGGCTATGGTATTGCTACTGATCATGATTCCCCTGGGGGGGCGTCTCTCTGACAGCCTGGGCCGCAAACCGGTAATGCTGACTGCCACAGTTCTGATGGGCCTATTGGTTTATCCAGCATTCTTAATCCTGGACCAGGGTGTCATGTTATATGCTCTGGTAATTCAGCTGCTTTTTGCTGTTTTACTGGGTCTTATTCAGGGACCTCTGCCAGCATTCATGGTCGAATGCTTTCCCGTCAAGGTTCGATATACAGCAATTGGGCTGAGCTATAACATCACTCTGGCAATATTCGGTGGAACCGCGCCGCTGGTTAGTACATGGCTGATCCAGGCAACGGGTGATCTTGCCTCACCGGCTATCTACCTAGTTGTACTAGCGATTATCAGCTCCATCTTTATGTATTTTTTGAAGCCATTAAGTGTACAGCGATAAAAAGTACGAATAATTGGGGTCGGAGTAATTACCCGGGGTAAAGTACCGTGATGGCAAGATTGAGAGTCACGGTGTGAGCGTGACAAACAGCCTTGCGCCTAACCACTGAGTTCGGAATCATCTAT
>DTZW01000440.1 GCA_012961165.1 Gammaproteobacteria bacterium
TGCTGGAGCAGGCGTCAGGCGAATATGCGAAGAAGGCTCAATTGCAGCACGAAAAGCCTGAGCTGGTAGGAAAGGCAATCTGCATGCGCAATGATGCTTACACCTATGTTTATCGTTTGTACGAAGATGATGAATTGTACGATCGGACTGCTGATCCGGATGAAACCTGTAATCTTGTGGGTCAATCAAAGGTAGAGGAGGTTGAACAGGAGATGAAATCCCAGGTAGTCGAGTGGTTGTTCGGTACGGCGGATGTGATTCCCTGGGAACCTGACCCCAGGTTCCCAGGGATTCCCCATGGGCATCATTCGCCGGTCGACTAGCCACTAACAGCATCAGCTTTGTTGGGGTCAGAGCACCAAAAGGGGTGGTAATCCCCTGCTGATTCATTGAAGTTGAAAGTAGAATTTTCTCGTATGATTTACCCTGGAGATTCTGCATGAGGAAGTCGAAATTTTCTGATGGTCAAATATTGGCCACCTTGAAAGATGCTGAAGTTGGGCAGCCGGTGACGGCATTGTGTCCTGAGCACGGTATGAACAGCGCGACGTTCTATAAGTGGCGTGCAAAGTACAGCGGCATGGGCGCTTCCTTGATGAAGCGTGTGAAGGAGTTCGAAGACGAGGACCGGCGCTGAAGAAGATGTACGTGGAGGACCGGCTGATATATCGGAGGTCCGCAAAGAAGCCCTTGAAGGCAAGTGGTAAAGCCATCTCGATGGCGCGAGATGGCGAAGAAAGCTTCGGTTGAGCACGAGTTGGGGCTTCGGTCTATGCCCTTTGTACCTGCGTAATGTCAGAGGCTTCGGCTGGAACCATCAGCGCGTTTATGGAATTTATCGGGAATTAGCGCTTAAACTGCACATTAAGCCCAAGAAGGGGTTGATCAGGGCGAGGCCTGAAGTCTTGGCTGACCTCAGCACATCAAATAACCGTCGGTAATCACCCCTCAGAACGTCTGTGGGAAGCCACAAATCCTGGCAGCGTATAACGATTATCTGTAAAGCAGTTTTGGTTGCTCACGAAACAAAAGCCAACGGATGCTGCTTCGATATTCAGAATATTGGCTGAATATCCCTGTTAAAATTCCTATTCTTAAGACCCAGAGGATGTGATGTCTTATATTGCCCAATTGCGAACAACCGACCTCGAGCAGGCGCTCGACTTTTACACTAACACCCTAGGCTACAAAATCGCCTTTCGTTATGAAGATTTCTATGCCGGCGTTGATGTTGATGGGCAGATTTTGCATCTAAAACGGGTTGATGATACCGATCCTGGTATTGAATTTGTTGCGCAGGGTGATCATTTCCATCTGTATATTGAAGTCGCAGATCTGGCAGCTCGACACGAAGAGCTTGATGGCGGAGGCGCGCAAGTTAGCGCAATTAAGGCACAACCCTGGGGGCGAGAGTTTGTCGTTATCGATCCAGAGGGGCACAGGATCTACTATGCCGAAAAAGCTTCTGGATAATCCAGGTAGAAAGTTAAATATGTAGTTACGTCGACCGTCAAATTAGCGAGCTAATGTTGAGGTGTCGTCAAGCATTGGGTTTTGCGATATAAAACTCAGCGCCATAATCCTGCAAATATTGTGATGCACTGTCGGGAAAGCGGACGTCAGCCGGAAGCCCTGGCAGACTTTAACCACTACCTGCAATATGGCCTCACTCTTTCATGAAGCAAGCAACCATCCGATCTGTTTCGATAGGCTACCTACTGGCGGAACATTCCTGTTAAAACGCCTATTCTCGGGCCGCTAGCGGTGTACT
>DTZW01000441.1:0-48753 GCA_012961165.1 Gammaproteobacteria bacterium
CAAAGCGACGGCTCCTGGTATCACGAACCTTAGAAATAAACGCCCGTGGCGAAATAAACGCCTGTGGCGAGGGGAAATAAACGCCTGTGGCTAGTGAAATAAACGCCTGCAGCTAGGCGAGCTCTCGCAAAACACTGGCTGGTGGTGTATCCACAACTCTTCGGGTGGCAAAGGTCCCAACGGCGCCAATCAGGACGATTCCAACAACGGGACCCAATATCCAAAGTTCAGGGTTCATTTCGTAATCCAGCTCGAATATTTCAGTTTCCAGCATGAAAACAGTGATCTCGGACCCAACGGTCGCCAGAATGCCTGCAAAAAATCCGAGCGCACAAAATTCAATCGCAAGGCTGCCCAATATCAGCCTCCTGCTGGCACCCAGGGTCCGCAGGATGGCGTGTTGTTTCATTCGCTCATCCATTGATGCCTGGATACTCGCTAGCAGGACAAGGCCGCCAGAGCCCATGATTAGCACCAGCACCAGCTCAATCGCAAGGGTAACCTGGCTGATGATCCGTTGTACCTGCTCGATCAGGGCATCAATCTCAATGACCGTCATTGTCGGGTGGGCGTTAAGCAGATCGTTTAGAAAAAGCTTCTGTTCTTTCTCAAGATGAAAGCTGGTCATAAAGGTAGACGGGAAATCCTCGAGGGTCCCCGGCGCAAAGATAATGTAGAAGTTCGGTTGCATGTTGTCCCAGGCAACCGTCCTGATACTCGCTATTCGCGTCTGTACTTCCCTGCCTTGAATGGTGAACACCAGCTCGTCATCAACTTTTAGCTGGTTGCGGTAAGCCAGGTCCTTTTCAAGCGAAACCAGCGCGGGACCTGAGTAATTCTGGTCCCACCACTCTCCTGCTATCACGATGTTGTCATCTGGGAGCACACCGGACCAGGTCAGATTTCTGCCTGAACTTGACCCCGGTGCCTCTTCTCCCCGATGTTGCAGACGTTTGTCCCGATCAGATGCTGATTCTCCATTCACGCTGCTGACTCGACCCCGGATCATCGGATACAACGGCTGACTGTCGACCCCGTTTTCTGCAAGCAGCGTCCTGATTGGCTGGACATCCTCCGGTGTAATATTAATGGCGAAGTGATTAGGCGCATCTGGTGGAATCTGAGATTGCCACTCCGTAATGAGCGCTGTTCTAACCAGGTACAGTATTAGGAGCAGCATGATTGCCAGTCCGAAAACCAGTATCTGCATAGTATTTTCCTGCCCCCGTCTCTGCATACCTGCGAGCGCCAGCCTCCAGGCACTACCAGCCTGCATACCCAGGACCCTGCCGCTTCGAAGAAGCAGAAACGCAACCGCAAATAGCAGCGCTAACGATATGACAGAGCCGCTAAAAATAATTAATGTCAGATTGATATCCTGTGAGTACCACCACATCAGGCCAAGCGTTCCGAGAACAGCGAAACTATAGGTCATCCTGTCTGCAACACTCGCGTCACCCAGGTCGCGGCGAATGACCCTAACGGGGTCAATTGAACGAAGTTTGAGCAGCGGCGGCAATGCAAAACTTAAGAGACAGATAAAACCCGTCACCAGCCCCAGTAACACCGGGCGCATCGAAGGCTCTGGTAGCTCTATCGGTATATAGGGCGCCAGGATTCTCGCCACCCCCATCTGCATGCCATAGCCTATAGCTGCACCGAACAGGGTTGCTATAGAACCAAGCGTGACAAAGATGGTGACAAAAATCAGGTCAATAGAGCGTGGCGTCGCCCCGAGCGTTTTCATAATGGCCACGTGATCGTAGTGTCTCAGGCTGTATCGCTGAGCAGCAAGCGCTATAGCAACACCAGCAAGCACGACTCCCAGCAAGCTACCCAGTAAAAGGAAACGTTCTCCGCGGTCGAGCGCGTTACCAATTCCCTCGGCACCTTCCTTTACACCAAAAATGCGAGCCCCAAGCCCCAGCCTTGGCTTCACCCACGTTTCAAACTGCGCAAGGCGCTCCCGGTCGCCCGCAAACAGGTATCGATAGGTCAGGCGACTTCCCGGTTGCACCACTTCCGTTGCCGGAACATCAGCCATATTCATCAGTACCCGTGGCCCGGCATTACCAAAGCCGCCCCCCCTGTCAGGTTCCTTTATGAGGACGCGGGTAACAGGAATGCTGGATACACCAACGTCCAGCAGATCTCCGGGTGCGACATCAAGTGATGGGAATAATCGGCTTTCAATCCAGATCTCTCCGGGCGCCGGACCCGTATCGACCGGTGCCCCCCTGACAAAGGGTTCATCACCGGCAATCAGTTTCCCACGCAGCGGGTAATGCTGGTCGACGGCTTTTACAGAGGTGAACTGCGCCCGCTCTTCGGAAAAAACCATCGAAAGAAAACCCAGGGTTTCAGATGTTCTGAGTCCAAGAGATGTAGCGTAGTCAACAATTTCGGCGTCTACAGGTTCATCGGAGGAAATCACCTTGTCGGCAGCAAGGAAGGTCGCAGATTCTGTTAAAAGCGCCTGCTGCAATCGATCAACAAAAAGCGACACTGTCGTCACTGTGCCCACTGCAATCACGAGTGATGCCAGCAGAAGCGTCAGCTCTCCCGCACGCCAGTCACGCCACAGCAGTTTCAGGGCCAGGGAAAAGATATTCACGAATTAGCCACCAAGACTGGAAACTACTTCCGGCAGGCTTGGCGGCTCAATGAGTTCACCGGACGCGATATGAATACTGCGTTCACAACGATCTGCAAGCCGGGTGTCATGGGTGACCAGGACCAGTGTTGTACCAAACTCTGCGTTGAGCTCGAAGATCAGGTCAATAATATGCTGACCAGTCGTCGTATCCAGGTTTCCTGTTGGTTCGTCTGCGAACAGAATCTCGACAGAGGAAGCAAATGCGCGTGCAATTGCTACCCGCTGCTGTTCACCACCCGAGAGTTGGCGCGGGTAATGATTCATCCTGTGACTGAGGCCAACTCTATCAAGTAGTTCATGGGCCTTGGCCTGGGCATCAGAATCTCCCTTGAGCTCTGAAGGCAGCATCACGTTTTCTATCGCGCTCAGGCTCGTCAGCAACTGAAAAGACTGGAATACGAAACCCACCAGTTCGGAACGGACTTTTGCTCTTTGTTCCTCATTGAAGGAGGTGATCTCATAGTCTGCCAGTGTTATCTTGCCTCGACTGGGGGTATCCAGACCCGCCAACAGGCTTAACAGGGTAGTTTTGCCCGAACCGGATGCTCCCACGATGGCAACCGACTCGGATTTCTTGATTTCCAAATCGATCCCTTTCAATATGGTTAACTGCCCTTCCGAGGTGCTGACTGATTTTCCAAGGTCTTGTGTTTTGATCATTGCTCGCATCACTAAAATTATTGTCGCTCTGTATTGTTTCAGTGCCAGCCAACTCGTTCTCGCGGACACACTTCTTGTCTATGGAGACAGCATCAGTGCTGCCTACGGCATGGATCAGGAGCAAGGTTGGGTAAACCTGCTGGCCAGCCGTGTTGCCATCAATCGCCCTCATTACAAGGTTGTCAACGCCAGTGTATCTGGCGAGACTACGGGTGGCGGGGTCACAAGGTTACCCAAAAGCCTCGCCTTTCACCAACCGGATGTCCTTGTACTTGAGCTTGGCGGCAATGATGGGCTTCGCGGGTATCCTATTTCCAACATCCGTGACAACCTGCAAATCATGATCCAGCAGGCAAAAGCCAGCGGCGCTCGGGTACTGCTGATCGGTATGGTGTTACCGCCTAACTATGGCCGTCGATACACTCTCGCCTTCGAAAAGGTCTTTTCCTCACTGGCAGAAGAGCATTCCCTGCCGTTTGTACCCTTCCTGCTGGACGGGATATCGACCGGTAAGGAACTCGTTCAACGGGACGGCATCCATCCAACCGTCGAAGCCCAACCCAAGCTTCTCGAGGATGTCTGGCCTTCCCTTGTACCGATACTCTAGACCGCCTGACCGAGCAGAACTTCCTGCTCTTTCCAGTCAGGCATCACTTCACCCAGCAGCGCATAGAAACTAGCATTGTGGGCAAAATGCCTGAGATGGCAAAGTTCGTGCGCTATCACGAAATCAATCTGCGGTAAGCCTGCTTTCATTAGCAGCAGGTTAAGACAAATTTCACCGGTGGACGAGCAACTCCCCCACCTGGCTTTCATTTTACGTACCGTCACCCGAGACGGATCACCCCGGGCTGAAAACAAACCGCCGATCACCTGAATTCTTTCAGGAAACAGGGCCTCCGCCTGCCTTCGGTACCAGTGAATAATTTGTTTCTCGACTGCTTCGGGCCTGGAAGGATTGGCGCATGAAACATAGATACTAGTATCGTCCGCTTCCACGACATTGAAGCGACTCTTGGCCAGCATCAGCGGAACTCGGCGGCCAAGATAACTAACCTCCCCACCGGCGGTATAGATATTAGGCGGTGCAGTTGTGCGACTTGCCAGCTCCGATTCCGCAGCGATAATCCAGTCAAATTTGCTGCCGAGAAATGAATGGATATCGCGCCAGGCGCAATTTGTCGGGGCCCGAAGCTCAGGCAAAACACCTTTTTCCACATACAGGGCCATCGACTTCCTGCGACGCCGGATTACCCTGACATGAATCGCTATATGCTGCCGTTTTAGCTCGTAGAGATATTCTGAAGTGCGTCCACCGGTCTGGTGATCCACGCACGTGACCTCAGTGCCTCCTGCATAAAGGGCGCCGCTCACCGGGATCTAGACACGGGCAATGATCATCCTGTTTAGCGACTGCCCCCAAGACAGGGGGGAGACATTGGAGCCTCTCCATTTTTTTTACGCCACTCTTTTCCCGTGTAGGTATGAATTGCAAGCGCATGAATATCGTTTGCCAGTTCATGACTGAGAATCCTGTTCACCTGCCTATGCCTGGCTATCAGAGGCAAAGTCTCAAAAGTCTCACTGACCAGGACTACCTTAAAATGAGACTCCGATCCGGCCGGGACGTTGTGGTTGCCGCTTTCATTAACGACTTCCAGGTGCTGCAGATCTAGTGCGTCCGCAAGTTTCTGTATTATTCTTTCCTGAACTATTCTTTCCTGAAGCATTTTTTCCTGGTTCGACATACCGCGTTAACCCTTTTCGGTCAGTCTATAAATACCGTCCCAATCAGCGCCCGGGGGATTATCGGTATACGCCTGACACCTGGAGATGTAAGCCAGGGCGGGACCATCGTCGGCAAAGATGTCAAGACACGCTGAGAACTCACTCTTCGCGCGCCTGAAGTCCCCTGCTTTGTAAAGTTCCAAACCCTTCGAAAATTGGTCGACGAGATCTGCATCAGCGCTGGTTGTCTGGTTCTTCCTGTTCAGCAACTGATAAACGGTAACCGGTTCACTCTTTCCCACCACCGTGATTCTGTCCAGCTCACGAACATCAATGTCTACCTCACAAGATCTATAGGTAGATTCGGAAATCATCATTCCTGACCCATAGGCTTTGTTAGCACCTTCCAGACGCGAGGCCAGATTCACCGCATCACCCATGATGGTGTAGTTCATTCTTTGCTTGGACCCCATATTCCCCACCACCATAGTTCCTGTGTTCACACCCATTCTGACCACTAGAGGAGTAATACCTTTCTGCAGAGCCCTGGCCCTGAGTTCTACAAGTCGGTCGTTCATTTCAATAGCGGCAAAACAGGCTCTCCTGGCATGATCAGCCTGACTGGTAGGCGCACCCCAAAAAGCCATAATGGAATCGCCCTCGAATTTATCTACTGTGCCTTCAGCCCCGAGGATGATGTCGCACATATCTGTCAGGTAGTCGTTCAACAATTGAACCAATTCTGATGGCGTCAGGCGTTCTGATATTGAGGAGAAACCCTGGATATCAGAGAAAAAGGCAGTCATCTCGCGTTCTTCACCACCCAACTGAATCTTGCTGGGGTCATCGACCAGGTTCTCAACCACCTTGGGCGAGAGGTATTGCCCGAACATCTCCCGAATCATGGTCTTCTGGCCCAATTCCGAGATGTAAAACCTCGTGTTGATGACAATGAGAGAGAAGACCGAAGCTATCAACAGGTAACTTATGGAGAACACCAGGCCAATACTGATATAGAGGGAGGTGGTGAACAGGACATAGAGAACCAGCACGGCAATGCTGATGCTGTTCCTGGAAAGAGGCGCCTGGATCAAGCGCGTACACAATAATACTGCCAGCAACAGGAACCCAACCAGCAACTCCAGGCCCAATGACGCAGCTTTCAGTGGACCATTCTTTATGATGGTCGAAATCGAGTTCGCGATCACTTCAACGCCGTAGACATTCCCTACAGGCGTTCCAAACTGATCGTGGGCAACTTCAGCAACCTCACCAATCAGGGCGATCTTGCCGTTTACAAGGTAGGCAAGGTCCTCGAGCTCTTCTTCATCATCTACAAACAACAGATCGGACGCGGATATCCCGATAATTTCATGCAGACTGGCGATACCCCCGGATACGCCAGGCAGCAGCGGATAATCGATATACATTTCGTCAAACTGATCGAGCTGCACTTGTATTTCTGGCCCGATACTCAAGACACCATTTGCAAGCTCCGGCTCTTCCTCGCGAGACATAGAGACGGCCTTTACCGCAAATGGCCAGGCGTCAAAAAGGTTAACCATTTCCCTATGGATACGCAGGCGGACAATACTTTCAGATATTGCACTGTTCGGCGCTATGTTCGAGTAACCGTGGTTGGTCACGTCATTAAATCTGTCGATGGCAGTATTGAGTCCCAGGTATTCCCCTTCCTCTATTTCGGCCTGGGAGACCAGTAACACATTACCTGTCTCCTCCAGCGCATCCTGCAGTGTCGGATCCTCTCCATAGGCACTGTTGAAGTCGAGCAGCATGTCGACAGCAACGACAGACGCACCCATATCCTTCAACCTCAGGATAATCGTCGAAAGGTCTGTTCTACGAAGAGGGTACTTGTCGTACTCGGCGTAAAATTCTTCATCGGTGAATACGATGACGACATCTTCAGAAGGGTTGGTGAAAAAATCATCACCATAGTGGGTACGGAGAATCTGACGATATGAAAGCGTTTCGTCTTCGATAAGGGAGAAGGCCTCCCGATACTCCAGGAACATCGCCACGAGAAAGAAAAAGACGACGGCGATCAGATCATAACGTTGTTGGTAATAGCCCATCATTCCTGATCATCCAAGAAACCCCACAAGCATCTTATAAAACACTTGTGGGGTTTTACAATAAAAAAACGGCAGACCGACTATAACCGCCAGTCAGCTGGAAGATAGATTAGTAATCTTCTTCCAGACCCGCATTATAAAGCCTCGCTTCGCTTTCCCTGAGATTACTCAGTTTCAAAACCTGGTAGGACTGAATCAGCAGCGGTCGCATGTCATTGTCGTCTGGGTTCTGCTGAAAATACTCCCGATAAGCATCCATCGCAGCGACATACATACCCTGTTCTTCAAGAAGATTCGTTTCGAGAAAAATATCGTCGCCGACCTGCTCCAGAACTGCAGCCAGCTCATTTTCTTTATCAGCTGACATGACCTGGAATTTGCTCTCAGCCTTCGGTATGTAGACTGTACCGTCTTTATCGAAAACCTCCACCCGATAGGTATGCTCACCGACAGCGCTACCTGCCACGTTGTAACGGATCATCTCTGAAGTTGATTGCGCAGGCACATCAATCGGCATGGCGTTATCGATCACCAGTTTGTAAGAGTATTCAGGACAGGCATTCCTCCAGACAAGATCTGAGTGCCCGGGCGACACTGTGACGCTTCGAATCGTGCGAACCTTGTTGTCACAGACTTCGTCGGCTAAACTCATGCCTCGCCGCACAGTCGTGTAACGCTGCGCCTTGGCAAATTTGTTCAACAGGCTCTGGAACAGGCTTGTCTCTTCCTCTTGCGGCTCGGACAAGCTACCGGCAATAACAATTACCTTAACACCATCAATCTCAATCTGGCTGTTCGAACCCAGTTCCTGGGACATGCCAGACGCCTGGTTGATGAGCACCCCGGAACCGTCTTTGCCCGTTCTGAGGTGATAACCGGAAAACAGGTATTTTGTACGCCGCACCGGATTCCAATTGGTTCCATTTCGACTGTATTCAACCTGTCCTTCAATCTGGACAAGTTTTGCGACCGGTGGCGCTTTCGCGAACACCTGACTGCTGGTGATCAAAACCAGTAAACTGACTAGAAAACCCAAACTCAATTGTTTCGCTTTCATTGTATTTCCTCCTGTTCATTACCCTTCAGTAATAAACAAATAAGCCATTTCAAATATTTAACTACAGGATCCCGAAACAATTATCATAACCCAGTCGCGACCCCATGCTGCGCCACTTGCCGGCTATCTCTGCAACTTCAACCAAACACGGCGTATGCCCTCAGTGACGGAATTAAATTATCCTCGACACCTGCTACGCATTATAACCAACCAGCAGCACCCATTTTGTGCACCACGTCACATTCTAGCCCTTGAATTGTACGCTTTTTGTAAGCACAGCCAAACCAAATAAATCCAATGAGCCTCGCAGCTCCCCCGGGGGTGAGTTTGGTTTTCTCCACAACGTCCTGCTCACTCAAACCAGTTCACAATACGTTCAAGCAATCCTCCCCTGGACTCAATGGGATATGGCTTCGCGACATGGATGAGAATTACTGAGACGTTATCCCGACCTCCATTTGCATTAGCCAACTCCACAAGATAATTCGCCAGTTCCGGTAGATTACGACTCAACTCAATGAACGCCTGCTCGATGTCCCCGTCCGGCACCATGTCGTGAAGGCCATCCGAACAAAACAGGTAGACATCATCCACCTGGGCCTCGTACTCATGACAATCAACTTCCACAAAGGGCGCCACGCCGAGTGCACGGGTCACTACATTTTTCTTATCCGATACCCGCGCTTCTTCCCTGGTCAATAGCCCCTTGTCTATCAGTTCCTGTACAAAGCTGTGATCCTTGGTGACCTGCTTCAGGACATTATCGCGAAACCTGTAAACACGGGAGTCACCAATATGGGCAATAGACAACTTGTTGTCATAGAACAGGCTGGCCACGATCGTGGTACCCATCCCCTTGCATTGAGGTTGAGTCTGGGAAGTATGGAAAACGGCGTCATTCGCCATCTGTACCACTTGCTGAACCACCCTTGAATCCATCGACATCTCAGACTCTGCGGGATCGAGCTCGGCTGGCAGGGACGAATCCCCGAGCCGATAGGTGATGAGCTCTTCCATCAGAAGATGTACAGCCATTGAACTGGCAACCTCTCCTGCATTCAGCCCACCCATACCATCGGCCAGCACTGCAATGCCAAGCTTGACATTGTCAGCGATGTAATCTTCATTGTGGTCCCGCACCAAACCCTCGTGGGTCCGTCCGACTATGGAGAGCTGGCTGTTAAGATTAACGCTCTTCATGAAGCGTTCCCGGCATTATTTTTCGAACTTTCTGCACCCATACGTTCCATGCAAACTTTAAGGTGCGCCGCTAGCTTCTTACCGTTCTGGTAGCGCTTCTCTGGTCGCTTACCCATCGCATTGTGAATGACTTTCCGCAATGCAGGATTAATGTCGGGCTTAACCTTCTTAATGTCAATTGCCGGATCATTCACAATCGAGTACATCAATGTTGCCATGGAATCACCTTTAAAGGGCAACTCACCGCTGACAAGCTGGTAGAGCACAACCCCAAGGGAAAAAAGATCAGCACGACCATCAACTTTCTTGCCCATACATTGTTCAGGGGACATGTAGTTGGGTGTCCCAAGCACTGTGCCGGTTCTTGTTTTACTTGAATCTGTAATCCGAGCGATCCCGAAGTCTGTAATTTTGGCTATTCCTGTATCCGGGTCATACATGATGTTGGACGGTTTAATATCACGGTGCACAACCTTCTCGCCATGAGCATAGTCCAGGGCAACAGCACAGTCCGACACTATTCTCAGAACGTCGCTCACCGGCAGGAGTGAATCTGTCTTGATGTGACGATCCAGGTCATAACCCTTGAGCAGTTCCATCGCAATATAGGCCAGGTCGTGGTCTTCCCCGGCATCATAGATGGCAACAATGTTGGCATGGTTCAGGCGGCCCGCGGATTCAGCTTCCCTGAAGAATCTCTCTTTAACATCCTGCAGCTCATCCTCACCAAACCCCTGTGACAATCCCATCGTCTTGATCGCGACGGCGCGGTTAATCTTGGGGTCCTTACCCAGGTAGACAACCCCCATGGCACCCTGCCCCAGTTCCTTTTCGACCTGGTAGCGACCCAGCATGGGTTTTTCAACCGAGCCATCTTCATTTACGATGGTGGCACCAAGCATCTGCATGGTGTTACCACCCGTCAGCACAGCGTCTTCCATCGAGCTACAACGGGCAATTCGTTTTTGTATATCCCGGAAACCTGATTCTGTCTCGCCGATAAACTCGTAACAGGACTGCGCCTTGTTGTACTGGCGCTTACGCTCGTAATCCAGCCCAAGGTTATAGATCAGGTTGTAGGTGTTTTCCTCTGGAGGGCAACGGCGGTATTTCTCAAAAGCCGCATCCAGTTGACCCTGCCCCTGGTAAGCCAGCCCCAGCATTCTGCTGCTTTCTGCAGAATCCGCAGCACTCACCACCTGGCTTTTTTCCGCTATCATAAATAACCGCATACTCATCGCGACCAGGGTAACCAGCCCAGCCAGCATCGGGTAAGTCATGGAAACAACCAGACCCAGATACACATAAAGCGCTCCGGCCGCCACGATATAGACCAAATAGACACCTAGCGCCGCAAATACACGGCCTGCGAGCCCCCGCACTGCACTCGTGACAAGCAGGGCAACCAGCAACAAAGCCGTCACCAAAGACTCAACCAACGTACTCGCTGGTCTCAGGGGAGCCCCATTCATCATCGTGCTGATAGCACTTGCTATGATCTCTACCCCGTAGACCGAACCCGTTGGGGTATTGTATTTATCGTGAGTCACTTCCCAGGTATCACCTACCAATACAATTTTGTCGCCAAACACATATTGCCATTCCTCCGCTTCCTCAGCGGTCGCATTCTCAAGGTCAAGAATCTCTAACGCGGAGAACCCGGCAGCGCCTTCAGACAGGTACCGGGTCCCTGCATCCAAGCGGGGAAAATCTATGTAGATGTCACCAAACTGATCAAGTGGCGCGCGCAGCCTGTCACCAAGCACTAGCGTATTGCCCTCAAGGCGAGGTTCAACCTGCCAATACAAGGCGAGCGCCTGCACCGGATAGGGCCAGCCATCTTCGTTATTCGTGATGTCCTTGTGTATTCGAAGTCTGCCAAGACTATCGACAATGGCACTGGTGGGTTCGAGGTTCGTATACCCCGTCATCGAAATCTCATTCAGTGTTTCAGTCGGGTATGACAGGCCAGTAAATTTCTCGTCTTCAAAATTAGCGTAGGACACCAGGAGTACATTATCTGCAGAACGTAACATTTCTGCGGTGGGTTCATCCTCCCCGTAGGAACTTTTAAAATCCATCAGAAAGTCGAGGCCAACCACCCGGGCACCAAATCCCGAGAGAATTTCCGCAATCTTGCCCAGGTCAGTACGACGAAATGGAAAGCTGCCGTACTCTTCGTACAGGGCTTCATCCAGCGCAACGATCATGATCTCGTCCCTGAGCGTTGTCAGTTCAGGGTCACCAAAGACAGTCCGGAAGATTTGACGAATGGAAATCGTCTGGTCTTCCAGCAGCGAAAAGACCTCGAATCGCTCCGCAGGAATCGTCAACAGGAAAAAAACAATTGTTATTGCAACATCCCAACGTTTGAGTGGATTCTTCATAACCTGGCAGTTTACCCCTCAGCGGACAGGTGTCGATGCACCAACACCCTATTTTCTTAACGATTTTGAGGCATCAGCGTTGACATGTCCATTCCACCTTATGCTGAAATCTAGTATTCTTAACGACTTTCCAGTGCCAAGAAACCTAATGCTAACCGTTATCTCGCCCGCCAAAACGCTGGATTTTGATACGTCGTCTACGACTTCAAAATACTCAGCGCCTGTTTTTACAACACACACCAGTGCCCTCGTTGACGTGATGCGCAAAAAATCGTCTGCAGAGCTCAGCAAACTTATGGGTATTAGCCCAAAACTTGCAGCGCTCAATGTCGAACGATTCCAGTCATTCAACCCGCGTTCGAAAACAGCCAAACAGGCGCTGCTGGCATTCAAGGGTGATGTCTACATAGGACTGGAGGCCGAAACTTATGGCGAAAGGGATTTTAATTTCGCACAGAAAAACCTGAGAATTCTTTCTGGCCTGTACGGCATCCTCAGGCCTCTGGATAGGATCCAACCGTACCGCCTGGAGATGGGGACTCGACTGAAAACCAATAGCTGCAAAACACTTTATGAATTCTGGGGGGACGAGATTGGCGAGGCGCTAGGAAGAGAACTCTCTGCACACCGAAACAAAACACTGTTAAACCTTGCATCTATCGAATACTTCAAGGCAGTCTCAACCAGCAAGCTACCGGGCAAGGTGATTACCCCTGTTTTCAAAGACTACAGTAAGGGGACTTACAAGGTGCTTGGGTTCTTTGCAAAAAAGGCACGCGGATCAATGGCAAGTTTTATCGTGAAGAACCGGATCAGTAAGCCCGAAGATATCAAGGGATTCTCGGAAGACGGCTATCAGTACAACGAAACCTACTCAACAGATGACCAGTGGGTATTTACCCGGAAGGCAAGCTAACAACGAATCACAGAGCTATCTTGAACCTCCTCCAGCGTCTGGCTAATAATCCATTTTGAATCATCAACTGACTGCCAAAAACTCTTCTAAAAGCTCTCACATAAAAATGGGCATCATCGTCAACCCGTTTTCCGGGCGAGACGTCCGTCGTGTCGCTGCACGCGCCAGTACCAGCGACCACCATGAGAAGCAGCTACAGGTGACACGTCTGGTGCTTGGCGCGCTTTCCCAGGGTGTCGAGAAGATCTATCTCGCGCACGAGCCGTTCAGAATCAATGAAAAGGCGGTAGAGAACCTGCCGGAAAGGGATCAAATCGAGATCCTGAGGTTTACCCTGACCCACTCGGCCAGGGACACAACCACCATGGCCCAAATGATGTGGGACGAAGGTTGCCGGGTGTTCATTGTGCTCGGTGGAGACGGGACATCCCGAATCGTTGCCCGGAGTTTTCCTGACGCCATCATGCTGCCGCTATCCACCGGTACCAACAATGTCTTCCCTTATCGTCTTGAAGCGACCGTTGCGGGGATGGCCGCCGGCCTGGTTGCCGCAGGGAAAGTTCCAGCGGATCATTGCCGCAGGTGTAAACGGGTCCACATCAGGAAAAACGACGAGTCTGATATTGCCCTGATCGATGCAGTGCTGCTACGCAACGATTTCATCGGCAGCCTGCTCCCATTTAGGCCTGAAGACCTGTCAACAATCGTATTGACGAGAGCGGAACCTGCCTCAATCGGCATATCCCCAATCGGGGGGTTTTTTGAACCGACGGGTCACCACCATGACAACGGTGTCGTCGCGCAATGTGATCCGGATGCTACCCTTCGAGCAAACGTGCCGATCTCACCCGGATTGCATGCTGAGGTTGGTATTGATTCAGTTCGACCAATCGCGTTTGGAGAATCGGTTAATTTCGAGGGACCGGGGATTCTGGCCTTTGATGGTGACCGGAGTATCAAACTTGCAGACCGAGAGGTCGCCATCGCCAATGTCCTGCGGGATGGTCCTTTTATCATTGAAGCTGAAAAGGTGATGGCGCTGGCCGCCGCCAGCAATCTGTTCCAGCTGTAAACTAACTGCCACACATTTTTGCACTGCCAAACTCCGGTCAATCCGGTATCCTTACAGCCTGTGAATAAAAATGGCCCGTTCAAGAGGGTAATCAATAATATGAGGTTGTTTCAGCTACTCTTAATGCTTTTAGTGTTTGCGCCGCTTGTGCTGCAGGCAGAAGACAAAACCACGACCAGGCCGATGACCAAAACCCTGGCCTGGCCTGACGGCACCCGCTATGTTGGCGGTGTCATGGAGGGCAAACGGACAGGTAAGGGAACGATCTTCTGGCAGGATGGCACCCGTTTTGTAGGCCAGTTTGAAAACGACATGCGCAATGGACCCGGAACAATGATCCTTCCAGATGGAACGGTCTACACCGGGTTTTTCAAGAACGACGAGTTGGTTGATACCGAACGCACTATCGCCGCCAGCGCAAAAGCCGCGGCAGAGCTGGAAAATGAAAAATCAGCTGCTGCGCTGCAGGGTACTGAACTTCCTATGGAAGCTGACTCGCTAGTTGACAAGCCATCTGCCACCCTCATGCAGGTTGACGAAAATGACCTGCTCGAACCCGTCAGCGACCCTGAACCAACTATTGTCCTGGATGAAGCACCAGAACCCGAAGAGAAAATCGTGGCAGCTGCCAAGACCACCTCTGAGTCAATAGCCGAACCTGAGCCCGGGCCCGAACCAAGCCCGGAAGAAGACTATTACTCCAGCGATGTGACCGACATTACAGATTCGGTCAAGGATGGGCTGATCGAGACCGTGGACCTATGGGCAGCAGCATGGTCTGATCAAAATGTTCCTCAGTACATTGCCAACTATTCCGAAGATTTCGCAGTCCCCGGCCGACAGAGCAGACGAAACTGGGAAGCACTCAGAAGAACAAGAATCAAGCGTCCCGATCACATTAACCTGGATATCACGTATCAGCGATTTGAACTGGTCGACACTAACGTCGTAGACGTGTTCTTTCGCCAGGCCTACCGTTCGAATACCTATAGCGACCTGACTGACAAAGTCCTCAGGCTCCGCAAGGAAGATACAGACTGGAAGATCCTGGTCGAACGCAGTCGATAGTCTTCGTAAGATTCCAGCACATTCAGCACGTTCAGCACATCTTAAGGAAAAATATGCCTGAAGCATCAACGCCATTCCCTTCCGCGACTATTCTCATGCTTCGGGATGGTCCTACTGGCCTGGAGACCTTCATGGTTGTAAGGCATCACCAGATCGATTTCGCCTCCGGCGCACTGGTGTTCCCGGGCGGCAAGGTTGATGCAGGTGATTATGATGTCCACAACTACTGTGATGGCATAGACAGTGCTGACGACACAGCGGTTGCCATGATGGCAGGCGCCATCAGGGAAGCTTTCGAAGAATGTGGTATTTTGTTAGCCCGCGAGAAAGGCTCTGACGCCCTGGTATCGGGCGAGAGACTGAGCACCCTTGAGCACTATCGTGACCCGTTAAACCGGAGCGAAGTTTCACTGATCGAGTTCCTTGAAAAAGAACAGCTCATGCTCGCTTGTGACACCCTGCAACACTTCGCTCACTGGATTACACCGGAGATGCTACCCAAACGCTTCGATACTCACTTCTACCTGGCAGTGGCCCCCTCAGACCACCTGGCGATTCATGACGGACACGAATCTGTGGATTCAGTCTGGATTTCACCGGGTAACGCCATCAAGGGTAAAGCGGACGGCACCTATACGATTATCTTCCCGACTCGCGTTAACGTAGAAATGCTGGGAGAAAGCTCGAACGTTGCTGATGCCATGCGGGCAGCAACAGACCGAAACATCGTCTCGATTCTACCCTGGTCTGAACACAGAGACGACGGAAACTACATCTGTATCCCTGAAGATGCCGGTTATGTAACGACTGCAGAGAAGATGCGAGTGCCGCCGACCTAGCTAGCCTCCAGTTTTAAATTTGCTCCCGCCATGAAGGTCACCGCAGATCGCACTGGACAAGTAGAGACTCTCTAATTCCCGGGCGATTACCACGTCTCACACGGAGTTACTCCTTCCAAAATCACCAATAAAAAAGGCGCCTAAAGCGCCTGTTTTCTACCCCCCGAAATCATCGAGGAAGATGTTCTCTCGTTCAACCCCGAGGTCTTCGAGCATACCGATGACGGCTGAGTTCATCATGGGAGGCCCGCACATGTAGTACTCGCAATCTTCAGGCGAAACGTGCTCCTTCAGGTATTCATCGAAAAGCACATTGTGAATGAAGCCGGTGTAGCCTTCCCAGCCCTCGATTCCCTGATCAGATAATGCAACGTGCCATTCAAAATTCGGATTTTCTGCCGCCAGCTTGTCGAACTCATCTACGTAGAACAATTCACGCTGGTTACGGCCACCGTACCAGAAGGTGATTTTTCTGCCGGTGTGAATTCGCAGCAGTTGATCAAAGATATGGGCACGCATTGGGGCCATACCGGCACCACCACCGATGAACACCATCTCTGCATCGGTTTCCCTGGCAAAGAACTCACCGTATGGCCCGAAGATAGTCACCTTGTCACCGGGCTTCTTGGTGAATAGGTAGGAAGACATTTTCCCCGGCGGAAATTCTGTACCCGGAGGTGGCGACGCAACGCGGATATTGAATTTCATCACGCCTTTTTCATCCGGGTAGTTCGCCATCGAGTATGCTCGAATCGTTGGTTCGGGGACGATCGACTTGTGTTTAAAAACACCGAACTTCTCCCAATCGCCGGTGTACTCTTCCTCGACTTCAATATCCCTATAGTCGATATCGTAGGGAGGAATCTCAAACTGAACATAACCACCTGCACGGAAGTCTACTTCTTCGCCTTCAGGCAGCTTGAGCACCAGTTCCTTAATAAATGTCGCAACGTTCTCATTGGAAATGACATCACACACCCAACGCTTAACGCCAAAAAACTCGGCAGGCACTTCAATTTTAAGGTCCTGCTTAACCGCTGTCTGGCATGACAACCGCCAACCGTCTTTGGCTTCACCGCGGGTAAAGTGTCCCTCCTCTGTAGACAGCATCGACCCACCGCCTTCCATCACAACGCAACGACACTGGGCGCAGGTGCCACCACCACCGCACGCGGAAGAAAGGAAAATGCCGGCATCAGCCAGGGTATTCAGTAGCTTGCCACCGGCGCTACAGGTGATCGTCTTTTCAGGATCACCATTAATTTCGATAATCACTTCACCGGTACTCACCAGTAATCTACGTGCATACAGAATGACAAACACGAGCATCATGATGATCCCCGTAAACATGCTTACACCCAAAAAAACTTCAATAACGTTCATATCTGGACTCTAAAAACCTCTTCAATGCCGGGTTATCACTAACCCGCAGAACCTTGCCTAAAGTAAAATTTCTAACATGGAATACCTAACGTGCAATGTCTAAAGTGAAATGTCTAAAGTGAAATGTCTAAAGTGAAATGCCGCCGAATGACATAAAGCCCAGGGACATCAAACCCACTGTGATAAAAGTGATCCCAAGGCCTCGCAGGCCTTGCGGTACATCACTGTATTTCATCTTTTCCCGAATGCCTGCCAGCACCACGATGGCAATTGCCCAGCCCAGCCCTGACCCGAAACCGTACACGACACTTTCCGCGAAGTTGTAGTCACGATTCACCATAAAAAGGGATGCACCCATAATCGCGCAGTTAACGGTAATTAGCGGCAGAAATACGCCCAATGCGTTATAGAGCGCAGGTACATACTTGTCGAGGAACATCTCCAGGACCTGTACGATCGCCGCAATCACTCCGATATACGACAGGAAACCAAGGAAACTGAGGTCCACATCCGGCAACCCGGCCCAGGCCAACGCTCCATCCGCCAACAAATATTGGTACAGCAGGTTATTAACGGGAACGGTAATTGTCAGTACAACGACAACTGCAATGCCAAGCCCCATGGAAGTCTCGATCTTCTTGGAGATGGCAATAAATGTGCACATGCCAAGAAAAAACACGAGCGCCATGTTTTCAATGAAGACGGCGCGAACAAGCAGGCTTAAATAATATTCAATCATAGTTAAGCCCCCCTATACCTTGGACAACGCGGTGTGACCGCCAATTTCATACTCGGGTTCTTCAACCTGCTCTGTCTTCCAGGCGCGCAGGGCCCAGATCAGCAGACCGATAATAAAGAATGCACTAGGTGGCAAGAGCATCAGGCCCATCGGTGAATACCAACCGCCGTTTGTGACCAATGGCAGAATTTCGTATCCAAACAGACTGCCAGATCCAAAAAACTCTCTGATAGTCGCAACCAACATCAGAACTACGCTATAACCGAGACCGTTACCAATGCCATCAAGAAAGCTTAACCCTGGCGGGTTTTGCATCGCGAAAGCTTCAGCTCGCCCCATGACAATACAGTTTGTGATGATCAGTCCAACAAATACACTAAGCTGCTTACTGATGTCATAGGCGACAGCGCCCAGCACCTGGTCCACTACGATGACCAGTGAAGCGATGATCGTCATCTGGACGATAATCCGGATACTGCTGGGAATCTGGTTTCGAATCATAGAGATAAACAGGTTCGAAAATGCGGTCACCAGAGTCAGCGCAATACACATCACCAGCGCTACGCTCATCTTGGTAGTGACCGCCAGCGCCGAACAGATTCCCAGTATCTGCAACCCAATTGGGTTATTGACGAAAAGCGGGTTAAGTAATACTTCTTTAGTGTTCATGATTTGCCTCTTTACCCGCGAAAGCCATCAAGAATGGGACCAAAACCGTCATCACCCATCCAATAGCTCACCAGGTTTTCTACACCTCGACTGGTCAGTGTTGCACCTGACAGTCCATCAACCTGATAATTAAAGTTTGCCGATTCAGCCCTCGCAGCACCCTTAATCACCTTCAGCGCGACGCCGCCATCGTTATAGATCGTCTTGCCGGACCACTGCGCCTTCCATGCGGGATTGTCGACTTCACCACCCAGGCCTGCTGTTTCGCCATGCTCGTAAAAAGTGATGCCCGAAACAGTGTTCATATCCCCGTCCAGAGCAATGAACCCATACAGGGTAGACCAGAGACCATAGCCATGAACTGGCAGCACGATCGTTTTGATATCCCCGTCTTTCCTAAGCAGGTACAGAACGCTGTACCTGGCGCGCCGTGAAATAGACGCAATGTCTTCTCTTTTTTCAAGCGCCTTTGAGAAAGCAGGATCTTTTGCAGCTTTTCGCTGGTCATAAGTCCGCGCTTCAATGCCAAGATCGGACGCTTCAAGGTCACTAAGGACTCTCTTTTCCTGCAGGTCCACGACACGAATTTCAAACTTCTCAAATTCAGCAGCAATATCGACGGTTTGCCCGGACTGTTTATCGTAGAGTCCAGCCGCCTCAAGAATATTCTTGTTTCGATCCAGGTCCTTGTTCGCCACCCTTTGTGGTTTCAGAAAGACCGCTGCGCTGGACACAACCACCGAGCAGGCAAAACACACCAGCAACGATACAACGAGGATATTCTTCATTGAGTCTTTATTATATTTAGGCTCCGACACGCGCAAGCCTCCTCTTCACATTGGACCGCACAACTTGCCAGTCAATTAATGGGGCAAACAGGTTCGCAAACAAAATGGCCAGCATCATGCCTTCTGGAAACGCGGGGTTAACCACCCGGATCAGCACACACATCACGCCGATCAGGGCTCCATACCACCACTTTCCGGTATTGGTCATCGCCGCGGATACAGGGTCCGTTGCCATATAAACCATACCGAAGGCAAAGCCCCCAAGTACCAAATGCCAGTACCAGGGCATGGAAAACATCGGGTTGGTATCGGAACCAAGCGAATTAAACATCAGTGCAGTCGCAATCATGCCAAGCATGACGCCCGCCATAATCCTCCATGACGCTATCCTGGTAATTAACAAAATGGCGCCGCCCATAAAGATAGCCAACGTCGAAGTCTCTCCAACACTACCCTGCATCTTGCCGAGGAATGCATCCATCCAGGTAAACCCTGCCGTGGTCACACCTTCCATACCCTGAAGGGCCGCGATGCCCAGGGGGGTGGCCCCACTGAACCCATCAACCGCTGTCCAGACCGCATCGCCCGAAATCTCCGCGGGATAAGCAAAGAAAAGGAACGCTCTACCTGTCAGTGCCGGATTAAGGAAATTCTTACCGGTTCCACCGAATATTTCCTTGCCGATAACCACACCAAAAGATATCCCAAGCGCTGCCTGCCAGAGCGGCAGCGACGCCGGCACAATCAGCGAGAACAATATACTGGTGACGAAGAATCCCTCGTTAACCTCATGACCCCGGATCGTCGCGATGGCAACTTCCCATAGACCACCAACGACAAAGACCACCATATAAATAGGCACGTAGAACATCGCGCCATAAACCACGCAGTCCCATATGCTGTCGGCATCGTAGCCAGCCACAAGCTCCAGCAAAACTCCGCGCCAGCCTTCAAGGCTTTCTACACCCATCGCATCCATGGCAAGGTTCGCCTGCAGACCTGCGTAATACATCCCGGCAAACATCGGGAAAAAGGCACACCACCAGACCGTGGTCATTACCCGTTTCATATCCACCGCGTCTCGGACATGCGACGACGTTTTGGTCACATGACCCGGCGAATAGAAGATGGTGTCTACCATTTCATAGACACTATAAAACTTCTCAAATCGACCGCCTTTCTCAAAATGCGGCTCTATGTTGTCGAGTACATCACGCAACCACATACTTAGCTCTCTGTCTCAATTCGCGTCAACATCTGGCGCAGATAAGGCCCGTATTCATACTTGCCGGGACAGGCGTAGGTGCAAAGGGCAATATCTTCTTCATCCAGCTCAAGAGCACCCAGTGCTACTGATGCATCAAAATCGCTAACCACCAGCGCCCTCAGCAACTGGGTGGGCAGGATATCGAGCGGCATGACCTGCTCGTAGGTCCCAAGCGGAATAATAGACCGGGTGCTGCCCTCTGTTGAAGTGGACATATTGAATTTACTGCTGCGAAAAGCCCCCAGGTAAAGGCGGGTCAGCGAAAACTTGTTCACGCCAGGCATCACGAATTCCAGTAGTTCACGTTCGGTGCCTTCATGGATCACAGAGATCTGGTTATGAAAGCGACCAAGATAGGCAGTGGCACCGGAAGCCTTTCGGCCATCAAGCACCGAGCCGCTGATGACCCGATTGTTGCCGTCACTTAACTCTCCGGCACCAAGTTCATCAGTGCTTGCACCAAGCCTTGTTCGTACTAATCTTGGGTGGGTGACTTCCGGCCCAGCCAGCGAAATCACGCGATCAAAAAACTGTTTGCCTGAGGTGAACAAATAACCGATGGCGATGACATCCTGGTAACCGACGTACCATACATTCCGGTTAGTGTGTACAGGATGCAGAAAATGTATGTGGGTCCCGGCGTTACCTGCGGGATGAGGTCCGGAGAACTGTTCCGACTGAACCTGGGGGTTGTCTGTTGCAGGCAGACTTGCACCGGCATTGGAGCAAAGGTAGACCTTGCCCTCGGTGAGCCTTGCCAGCGCATCTATCCCCGCAAGGAAGGCATCCGGGTGTTCACTTATAAAGAGAGCGGGGTCGGCGCAAAGTGGCCTTGTGTCTGATGCAGTGATAAACAGCGCGCCCGGCGCCGGCGAATCGGGTCGCGGTACCTTGCTATAGGGCCGGGTGCGAATCGCTGTCCACTCGCCACTTTCGACGAGATTCTCAACAACTTTGCGCCGCTCAAGGATGCGAAGTTGCGCTGCGGGATAGGCAACAAAAGTTTCCGTTTCAGCGCCAGCATCGACTTCGACCACCAGCGACTCAAACAGACGCTTGTCGCCGCGATTCACGGCAACAACCTTGCCCGAAGCGGGGGCCGTGAATTTCACACCTGGCGTTTTCTTATCGGTAAAGATCAGCTGACCGGCTTTCACCTGGTCGCCTTCCCTGACTTCCATCGTTGGCTTCATGCCGGGGTAGTCATATCCGACAAGTGCTACCTGCCGGATAGAAGGTCCGTCTTCGATGGTCTGTTTCGGACTCCCATTGATGGGCAAATCGAGCCCGCGTTTCGTCTTAATCATGCCTTTCTGACAACGTCTTATCGAATCTTAAGTATTAGTTTCCGGGGTCAATCGAATGCTGACTATCAACAGTATCCTGGTCATACCAGACTGCCGAGATGAACTCGATTTTGGTCAATTTTCGAACTTCAGGGACATCACTGACATTCCCCGAAAAAAACTGCCGAGATTATAGTGAGCCGCCAGCTATTTTGCTATAGCAAGCGCACCTAACACCGCATTATTTCAACCACTTATCGATGTATTACGCCGATTTTACTTTTTGCTGTTCTACACTGGTCGATTCTCCAGTGACCGGTTGCGGTGGTACGATTGGATACTTGATGCCCGCCATCTTCTGGCCAACCCTGACGACCTGGCAGGAATAGCCAAATTCATTGTCGTACCAGACATACAGGATCAGCCGCTTGCCGTTCGCTATCGTCGCATGCGAATCTATGATCCCGGCGTGCCGGTTACCCGTAAAGTCCGATGAAACCACTTCCCTTGAGACCGTGAAATCAATCTGCCGGTTCATGGCGCTGTTCAGGGACACATCCCGCAGAAAATCGTTCACTTCTTCGCGGCTGACTTCTCTGTGCAGGGCCAGGTTCAGGATAGCCATCGAGACATTGGGTACGGGTACGCGGATCGAGTTGCCGGTGAACTTGCCCGCAAGCTCAGGCAATAATTTACCGATGGATTCAGTGGCATTTGTTTCTGTCAGCACCATATTCAAGGGGGCACTACGACCCCGCCGCTCCTTGGAGTGCGTGTTGTCGTGCAGGTTCTGGTCATCCGTATAGGCATGCACGGTTTCCATGTGGCCGTGATCGATACCGAACTCGTCGTTAATACTCTTCAATACCGGAACAATGGCGTTAGTCGTACAGGATCCGGCCGCAATAACAGTGTCTTCAGGCACGACGAGATCTGAGTTGGCGCCGGAGACAATATTCTTGATGTCGCCTTTACCCGAGGTCGTCAGCAACACCTTGGCAGTCCCCTTTGACTGCAGGTGCTGCTCGAGGCCTTTTCGGTCTCGCCAGACACCCGTTGAGTCAATGATCAGGGCGTCCTGGATGCCGTAAGTTGTATAGTCGATGTCTGACGGGTCAGTCGCGTAGATGAAGTGAATGGCATTGCCATTACAGATCAGGGCATGATTGTCAGCATCTACCCTGATAGTTCCTTTAAAGGGGCCGTGAACGGAATCCCGGCGCAACAGGCTAGCCCGCTGGTAAAGATCATCGACCGGATCCTTTGGAGGACGCAGCACAACCGCCCTTTGTCTCAGGTTTTGTCCCCCGGCCGCCTTTTCCACCAGGAGCCGCGTGACCAGCCGGCCAATTCGACCGAAACCGTAGATCACCACATCACGAGGCGGGTGCGAGATCGTATCGTGGCGACCCAGAATTGCCGCACACTCGCGTTTGACATATGCCTGCACTGACAGTCCTCCATTGTCATTCATGAAGTTGGAGGTCAATTTACCGATATCGATGTGCGCCGGCCCCAGGTCCAGCTTGCCCAGGTTCTCCAGCATCGGATGCGTCTCAAATTCGGACATCTCGTTCTTTTCAATCTGCCGGACAAATCGATGCGCCTTCATCAACTCGATGACGGACTGATTGTAAAGAGGAACCCCATGAATATAGATCACGACGTTTCGACGATACAGAGTACCGATCATTGGGATCATTGATTCGGCAAGCGCTTCGCGCTCCTTAAAATCAGCGAAAGCGCCTTCTAGCTCGGGTTTAGCCACGAGTGAATCCTCAGATTAAGCAATTTTGTAGCATGTGATCCGATTACTGCAGCGGGTCACCTGCCAATCGCAGGAATTATCTATTTTGGGACGCCGTTATTCAATGCGAACCGTGTCAAAAAATGAACATTCATTTTTTAGCTAGATGATGGCTGCGAATAACGATCACTGAACGTCCCCCCCATCCCTTCGGAAATGCAGTTCCAGCACACTACGCTGCTGGTCCAGAGAGAATTCAAACTTCTGCAGGAAGTTCATTCCAAGAAGCCCGTCGAATGACGCAGTACGACGTGACAATGAAATGGCACCCACAGTAATCGGGCTGACCACCTGCTCACCCACGGTCAGCGATTGAATCCCGACCAGTGGCGCATCTACTTCACCATTCGCTGTCGCAAATTTTCCGGTTTGGCTGCCAAGGACGTAACCCAGGCTCTCAAGAATCGCCGGCGTAACAATCGTGACCGATGCGCCCGTATCAATGAGCAGCCTGACCTCGCGCTGACCATCCAGGCTGGCCGTCACGACAAACTGATTACCTGAGCGGGAAAGCGGCACATTGGCGAGCGGCATCCCGAGTTCAGGGGTGGTAATCATGGCGATTAATTCCCTGGCACGTCCGCCCCATTGATGATGATTCTCAATCTGGGCAAGCACCGGTAAAGCGCCCTGATCGTTATCCATATCCATGCGGTGCTCCGCCAATTGCAGGTAAAACTTGGCTCGCTCCGGCATCGCCAGTGTCACTGATTCATAGAGCGTATCTATCTCGGCCACTCTCTGGGCCTGCCTGAGTTGCGAGACCCGAAGATTCACCGCTTTGTCCAGCAGGTAGACTACCTCTTCCATCTCCTTCGCAGAGACCGCAGACACGTCCGCCAGCATCAACAGGTCAATAGCTGCAGCGTAGTTGCCGGAACCTGTAGCTTCGTTCGCGCGGATGACCAGAGATTCAAACTGACTCGGCTGAACCTCAGGCGCATTGTCGGCTACCAGTGGCTCAACCGGTGCTGCTGGCGATTCGATTCTCGGGGCTGTTTCCAGCAAAAGATACTCTGGATATTTCCAAAGCGCATAACCGGCACCCAGCCCGATCACAAATCCGCCTATCACGCTGATTACAATGAGCTTTTGACCTGGCTGGAATTGCTTCATATTCGGCATGTTATACCCCTTGAGTTCTATCGCCCATCCGGTAATCTTCTCCTCCTTTAATTATCCGCCTGCAGACCATTCCACTCTATGATTACCCACCCTGAACTGCCAACAACACCAGGAGACCGCCGAAGATGGTCTAACCTCCCCGGCGCGGCGGAAACTCATGCAATAGCCGGGGTCGCGTCAAGCCACGAAGGGATGATACTGGTAATCGCAGCTGACACCCTGGGGGCAGAACGACTGCACGATGAACTCCAGTTCTTCCTGGGATCCGATAAAACCATCCTACACCTGCCTGACTGGGAAACCCTGATTTACGACGCTTTCTCGCCGCACCAGGACATTATTTCGGAACGTCTCGATGTGCTGAACCAACTCGCGGTCCTGGAAAGTGGCATCGTCGTGATACCCGCCACAACACTCAGCCAGAGAATGGCACCAGCGCAATTCATACTGGGCAGCAGCCTGGTACTGGCGAAAGGGCAAAAATTCGATATCCCACATATGCGCAGGCGATTACAGGGCGCAGCCTATCGCTCGGTTGAAACAGTCTATGAACATGGCGAATACGCCGTTCGCGGCGCCATCATGGATATCTTCCCAATGGGTTCTGACTTCCCATACCGGATTGACCTGTTCGATGACGAAATTGACACGCTGCGGACCTTTGATCCCGAAACCCAGCGCTCAGTGGAGCAGGTTGACGAAATCTCGCTCCTGCCAGCGAGGGAATTCCCGCTTAACAGCGATGCGATCAATCAGTTCAAGGACCAGTGGTTCCTGAGGTTCCAGGGCGACCCGAGGTCCTGCCCGGTCTACCGTGACGTTTCCCAGAGCCTGTCTCCTGCCGGTATCGAATACTACCTGCCGCTATTTTTTGAAGGGCTGGAAAGCTTGTTTGACTATCTACCCGACGACACTCTGGTTTTCTGTGACGACATAGAACCCAAGCTTGCGGCTTACTGGCAGGAAACCGAAGATCGCTATGAGAATCTTCGCTACGATATCCAGAAACCGATCCTGCCGCCGCGCGACATCCTCATGCCTCTTGACGAGCTGTTCGCCGGACTGAAGCAATACCCTCGCGTGGATTTCCGCGCAACGCCCCAGGACAAGGGCCGTGTATTCGACTATATGGATCTCACCATCAACGAGCGCAGCCAGACACCACTCGACGCGCTAAAACAATTCGTCGATGGATCCACCGCACGATTGCTGATCACCACCGAGTCGAATGGCAGACGCGAGGTCGTCGATGACCTTCTCGCGCAACAGGGTCTATCAACGAAAGTCGTCGAGGACTGGCAATCGTTCATTGAAGACGATTCCGAACTTGCCATTACCGTCGCACCCCTGGATCGACCACTCGCCATTGGCAACATCGCAATGATCACCGAGCGCCAGCTGTTTGGCGACAGGGTGTTGCAAAAACGCAGGCGCGACAGGGAAAGGGAAAACTTTGCAGAACTGGCAATAAAAAGCCTGACGGAGCTCAGCATTGGCGCACCGGTAGTGCACATTGATAATGGCATCGGGCGATACCAGGGGCTTCAGACACTCACTATCGATGGGCAGGAGACAGAGTTTCTTACCCTGCTGTACCAGGAAGACGCGAAACTGTACGTACCCGTTTCGTCACTGCACCTGATATCCCGATACACGGGTGCCGGGGAAGGACTCGCGCCCCTTCACAGGCTTGGCGGGGAAACGTGGCAGAAGGCAAAACGGAAAGCTGCTGAACAGATTCATGATGTCGCAGCGGAACTACTGAACATCTATGCAAGAAGAGAGGCGCGAAAAGGGTTCAGCTACCCGGTACCAGACTTCAACTATGACCAGTTTGTGCGCGCGTTTCCTTTCGAGGAAACACCTGACCAGGAATCTGCCATTGAAAACGTGATCTCTGACATGGTTTCCGAGAAATCCATGGACCGACTAATTTGCGGGGATGTCGGGTTTGGCAAGACTGAAGTTGCTATGCGGGCTGCATTTATCGCCATACAATCCGGCAAGCAGGTAGCGATACTTGTACCGACCACCCTGCTCGCTCGGCAGCACACGGAAACCTTCAAAGACCGTTTTGTAGAATGGCCAGTGAATATTGATTCCATCTCGCGCTTCAAAACAAAAAAGGAACAGAAAGCAGTTATCGCGAAAATGGGCACCGGTAACCTTGATATCATCATAGGCACCCACGGCCTGATCCAGGAAGGACTCGATTTTAAAAACCTGGGCCTGCTGATCATTGACGAAGAACACAGGTTCGGCGTCCGCCAAAAAGAGAAACTTAAATCCCTGCGGGCCGAGGTGGATATCCTCACGCTGACCGCAACACCCATTCCGCGAACCCTGAATATGGCGATGTCAGGTATGAGGGATCTGTCCATCATCGCGACGCCACCGGCAAAACGACTATCGATCAAGACATTTGTCCGGCAAAGCAACGAAGGCATGATAAAGGAGGCGATACAGCGGGAATTGATGCGTGGTGGGCAGGTTTACTACCTGCATAACGAGGTCCGTACGATTGAAAACACCGCCACCAAACTGCAGGAGCTGGTTCCACAGGCGACTATCGCCATCGGCCATGGCCAAATGCGCGAGCGCGAGCTGGAACAGGTGATGTCCGACTTCTACCACAAGCGCACCAATGTGCTTCTGTGCACAACGATTATCGAAACCGGGATCGACATTCCGAACGCCAATACCATCATCATGGACCGGGCTGACAAATTTGGCCTGGCCCAGTTGCATCAGTTACGCGGCCGCGTTGGAAGATCCCACCACCAGGCCTATGCCTATCTGCTGACGCCCCACCCCAAAGCAATGACATCCGATGCCGTAAAAAGGCTTGACGCCATCGCCGACGCAGAAGATCTTGGTGCCGGCTTTATCCTGGCAACCCACGACCTTGAAATCAGGGGTGCCGGTGAACTTCTCGGAGATGAGCAGACAGGCAACCTGCAGACGATTGGCTATTCGCTCTATATGGAAATGCTTGATCGCGCGGTGAAGGCCATCAAGGAAGGCAAGACCCCGAACCTCGATAGACCACTAAAGGAAGGCACAGAAATCAACCTTCACCTGCCTGCGCTTATCCCTGATGACTACCTGCAAGACGTGCATATGCGCCTGGTCCTGTACAAGCGCATATCCAACGCAGAAACAGAGGACCAATTACGGGAGCTGCAGGTCGAGATGATCGACAGGTTCGGGTTACTTCCTGAGCCCGTGAAGAACCTGTTCCGGGTCACCATATTGAAGCTGCACGCCGAAAAACTTGGCATCAAAAAACTCGATGCCGGAGAACGGGGAGGCAAAATCGAGTTCGACCAGGAAACAACGATTGATCCCGGTTCCATCGTAAAACTGGTCCAGTCAGAGCCTCACCGATATAAACTGGCAACAGCGAATCAGCTGGTCTTCGATGATAAGATGGAAAAAATCGACACCCGATTCACGAAAGTTGAACGTTTACTGGAACGACTGGATAACAAGAGAGTTAACATTGCTGGTTAGACATCTCACAGCCGCCGTATTCATGCTTATGGCGATAGTTTTCAACCCGACAGTTGCCCAGGGGCAGGGGCAGGAGCAGCTTCAGGGCTGGTACCAGATCGATGTCATTTTGTTTAAACCGAAATCCACGGACCTGGATGGAGAGAGTTGGCCTGAAGTAGCCGGCACTTATCCGGCTGATGTTACCGCCGTGACTGACGGCGACGTATTCAAACTCTCGCAACTTGAACAACTTGATGTGTTGCTGCCCACCGCCGCAGTTGACGTGCAGCCAGAGCTCGGCACCAACGACTTTGCGTTCGAAGGACAAAGCAGCCGGAACAGAAACCGAAGGGTGATTGAGCGAGTTACGGGTGTGTCTGACGGTGACTCAAGCGGGGATTCAGGCGGGGATTCAGGCAACGGTTCCAATGAAGCAGACAGTGCTGCCGGTATACCGGCAGCACTGTCAGTAGAAGATATCATTGACATTGCGTTAGCGCAGGGCAGCGCGAACTCAGAAGGCGCTCTGGCATTCAGCAGCAGGGAAGCTGATTCATCACTACAGGCGATCCTGCGCAGCCTGCGACGCTCTTCACGGTTTACCGTCCTTAGCCACCAATCCTGGGTGCAGCCAATTGGCAGCGAACCAACCCCCGTACTGGTCCAGGCCGGACAACGATACGACGATCGTTTCGAAGTTGAAGGGACCCTGTCCTTCACACGTTCCCGTTTCTTGCATCTCCAGACGAACCTCTGGTACAGCGTCTTCGAACCCAGGAGCGGCGAATCGAACCCTTTCCTCGCGGGATTCCAGTCGAACCTGTCTGACGAGATTCTCTCGCAGCACCCAGAGCTGGTTAAAGTTGAACGGCAACGAGGCCAATACTTCGCTGCAAGGACACACCCCATGTTCCAGTCTCGCCGAATGCGCAGCGACGAACTACACTATATTGACCATCCCCTGTTCGGCATCGTTGTCAGGATCAATCGGTTTAAGCCAGAAGCTGAGTAGCCCCCGTTATTTCGACTCCCGGCGATAAAATCGCATTTACAGAGAAGCTTCCTGATCGCGTGAGTTTAAAAAAACCGCGCTCCGCTTCGGTTTATCCTATGGCGGGGCACTCGCTTCAGCTGAGTTCTCAGCCTATTCTGCTGATGCACTAACACGTGCCGCGATACGATCCACCATTTTACCCAGGTTTCCCAGGGACATCAGTTGGCAGTATATCCAGGACAGTTCACCTGAGCGGAACAGTCGCAGCGCCTGGTCATCAGGCATCTGCAGGAGTTTCTTTTCGTCGATCGCCAACAGACCTGTCAGGCCAAACTGCTGGCCATCAACCATGTCAACTTTCGCATTGAACGACATCAACAGATCGTTGTCCCGCAATCGCTGAACAAAAGCTTCTGTTCGAAGATACTGCTTCTGGACTTCCTCGAGAAAGTCTATTGCCTGCTGAAGTATCGGGGTGGTTTCTTCCCCTGCAAACAACGGTTCGCCTTCATCATCATTGAAGCCTTCATAGGCTTCGTCAATGCAGACCGCCTGCTGGCCGGTCTCCCCGGTTTCAGCAAGAACGAACGGGTATTGACGGACAAATGAAGGAATGTACCTGCCATCCCAGCCTCCTTTGTCATCAACAAACAGGTTTTCCTCGTTTCGAAGCCCAAGCAACGCAACAGGAACGACCTTATCTCCTGCCTGGGTGAAAACAATCGGGTACTCCTTTGCTGCTTCGCTAAATTCAACACCCGCCAGAATGACAGCATTGGTTTCCCCGGCGAACATGAAATTTCGCCCTATTGAACTGATCTTTTTGTCTTTGTGATCATTTTTATTAAGCGGAACCGGGTTTTTATAAAACAGAAGATTAGTCATTTTTTTCTCTGACAGGTTAATACGCGTGGAAGCCTACCTTATTGAAACATTCGTGGCACTCGCTGGAAAAACACTCATGCCCGCCATTGTGCCATCCGTCGCACTCAGGATTCTACCTGGGGCCCGCTTTCCGAGTGGGAAACATGCAACGTTCGAGTGGGAAACGCAAATTCGGCCCCGTGTCCCTCAACAATCCGAATAACCTCCAGCATCACCCTTTCCTTGACCTGGTGGAACTCAATCCAGTTAACCGTTTTTGTGAATGCATAGATAAAGAACTCAAGGGAAGAATCGGCGAAACTGTCTAAGTTAACGATCAGTGTGCGGCCAGTGTCTATGTCGGGGTGTTCCGACAGCATGTTTCTCACATCATCGATAATCACCTGCAACTTTTCAGCATCGTCATATCTCAGGCCGATCGTTTCATTGATTCGTCGATTGCGCATCCGGGAAGGATTTTCCAAAGAGATAGTGGCAAACACTGAATTGGGTACGTACAGCGGTCGCTGATCGAAGGTCCGTATCTGCGTGAGTCGCCAGCCGATCTGTTCCACCGTACCTTCAATATCCCGGTCAGGAGACCTGACCCAGTCACCCACGGCAAACGGTCGATCCATGTATATCATCAAGCCACCGAAGAAATTGGCAAGCAGGTCCTTCGCCGCAAAACCAACCGCGATGCCACCAATTCCACCAAAAGCGAGGACCCCTGAGATGCTGACACCAAGGGTTTGCAGCACAGACAGACCCGCAGTAATGAAAACAGAGACACGCAACAACTTACCCAGCGCGTTTGCTGTCGTGACATCCGCGCCACTTTCAATGAACGCTTTTTCTGCTTCCGCGATAAACCGCGACAGGAAGTATGCCAACAGGCCGATAACCGCGATGAACCTGACTGGTTCAATCAATTGCTCAAGCGCCGAGTCTGTGCCGTCCGCTAATATCTCAGCTGCCCAGCTGAACCCAATGACCCAGATCAGCCAGGCTACCGGTTTCCTTACAGATCGGACCAGCGCATCATCCCACAGGCTATTACTGAGCCGCGTCTGTTTCTCCAGCGCCCGCAGCAGTCGCCTGGCAACGTAATTACAGGTCAGGGTGAGGAACACAACCAGGAACACCCAGAGCAATTCTGGTTGCAGAATAAATTCCTGAATCGAATCAATGGTTTCTTCAATCATGTGGCAAGCTTAACAAAAAATTAAGAGTCGATTCTAACGCGAGGCAACCAGCACGAGAAAGCCTTTAGTGTTTATTCCTGGGGTCCGGGAAGTTCGGAGCAACTTTTCTAAGGCGAACCGGGTTGAAATCACCTTGCGCACGAGAACTTTTAACAGGCGTAACGCTTGTCTGGCTGCCGGGCTGGCTCGGAATTCTGAATCCGCGCTGAGCCTGGCTAATGTCCTGACTAGAGTCTTGACTAGAGTCTTGACTAGAGTCTTGACTAGTGTCCTGTCTAGTGTCCTGGAGGCCAATATCTGCCTGTGCCGTTATTCCTGGGAGTAACCAAGCGCCATGGACCCCCCATTCACTCAGCGACCCGATCAGGCCTTTCTCTTCGCTCGGGAGTACCGGCCCGATCATTACCCTGTAGACGATTTCTCCAGAAACCTCGTTGCGCCGCACCGTCACCTCATGGGAAAGGATTTCGGGAAACGCATTGCCAAGCTTACTGGCATAGTCATTCGCGTTCCCGGCAGTCCCGTAACTTCCCGCGACCACATAATTAATTGCAAGACCAACTGAAGGGTTGCTGACCAATCCCGAACCAATGTCTTCGGTCGACATCCCCGCACCCTCGGCATATTCATCCTCGAAGTCGCGGAGCATCGTATCTATTTCAGCGAGCTCGGCGGCGCTCAGCATATCACCGGTCCCAAGATCAGAAAAAACAGTCTCCATGTAAGGGGGGCCATCATCGAATCGAAGCGTCCATGGGTCAGAGACCCCAACTTTCATCAGTTGCTGACGCAGAGCCGCCTGGTCACTGGGTGCAACCAGGACACCGGTGAGCAACCTGTACTGAACCCTGGTGTTAACAATTGATTCAAAAAGCAGCACCTCAATGCCAGCATCATTACTAATCCGGTTGCCTTCAACCCGCGCGATGTCCTCGTTCACGAAACTACCCAGAACCCAAAATACGTCTTCAGCAGCCGCGGAGCGCGAAATCACCAAAAGCAGGATCAAGGGGAATATTCGATTCATAAGCATGTTCATTCTGGTCTTGTTACCCGCCTGGTGTATTGCAGCGACCATGATAGCCCACTATTGACCAACATCGGAACTGCCTGACAAGCTGCGATGAAATCCCCCACACATGACCTGGGATGGTCATCGGCACAAATTCAGTGTCAGGTGTTGAAAAAAACATTGCCAATCCGACTTTGCTGTATATAATTCCAGTTACTGTATAAATAAACAGTCTTAAACTATGAACAAACTGACGACAAGACAAGCTGAAGTACTCGAATTCATCAAGAGTTACATTGAAGAAACCGGGTACCCACCCACCAGGGCCGACATAGCCAGGGAGCTTGGCTTCAAAAGTGCCAACGCATCTGAAGAACACCTGAAGGCGCTGGCACGCAAGGGCGCGATCGAAATGATCCCTGGCACCTCCAGGGGTATTAAACTGCCAGAAAGTGAAAATGAGGGCCTCCCTATCATTGGCCGGGTCGCTGCAGGTAACCCGATTCTTGCTGAGGAGCATATTGAAGATTACTGCGAACTACCCGCCTCCTTCTTCAGCCCTAATGCGGACTACCTGTTGCAGGTGTGCGGCGACAGCATGATTGAGTGCGGCATCATGGATGGAGACCTGCTGGCGGTTCACAGAACCCAGAATGTTAATAATGGTGACATTGTTGTTGCGCGTATTGAAGACGAAGTTACCGTCAAACGTTTCAAACGATCCAGAAGTAAACACCTGGTGACCCTGCTTCCCGAGAACAAGGATTATTCGCCTATTGAAGTCGACCTGCGCCACCAGGATTTCGAAATCGAAGGCCTGGGTGTCGGGGTTATTCGACACTAGTCGGCTTTTACTTTAAGCGGACAGGCCCTATCGGTTTCTGAACTTATAGACAGCTTTCTGAACTTACAGGTTTGTCTTTGGGTTTATAGACTGGTCTTTGGGTTTATAGACTGATCTTTGGGTTTATAGACTGGTCTTTGGGTATATAAACAGTACCAGCAGATCACCTTTACCCAATTTCATTGAACTGTTGGTTCTTTTTGTAAGCTCACAACAGGCTCAGCGAGCCGTTATCAGCCCAGTTGAGCCTCCTAAAGTTCAGGGATCCGCGCCTAACTTTTAGCGGCTTTTTTGATCTTTTTTTTGACCGCCTTTTTCTTTCTGGGCTTGGTCGCTTTTTCGGTTTCCACCCACTCGTTATCGACATAATCCGCGCGCCAGCCAGATGGCTTACCTTCGTCGTTTTCTGTCATCACGTACTGCTCTTTCGTTTTACGTGCGAACTTCACAAGACTTCGATTACCATCCGGATCCTTAACAGGTGCTCTCATCAGGAAACCGTACTTGGGATCAATTTCATTCTGGTGTGACAGCAGTTCATCCAGAAAGGGTGCTCGTGTTTCCCTGTTCTTGGGAAACTGGCTGGCCGCAAGAAATATACCCGCAGCGCCATCTCTCAATATATAGGTGTCATCTACCTTCAGGCATTCCAGCTCTGGCATGGGTACGGGGTCCATCTTGGGAGGAGCCGGTTCACCACTACGCAGAAGCTTACGGGTGTTCTTACATTCGTCACCCGTGCAGCCAAAGTACTTCCCAAATCGGCCAGTCTTGAGCTGCATCTCTTTACCGCACTTGTCACACTCCAGCAGCGGGCCGTCGTAGCCTTTGATCTTGAACTCGCCGCGTTCAATCGAAAACCCAACGCAATCGGGATTGTTGCCGCAAACATGAAGCTTGCGTTCTGTATCTATCAGGTAGCTATCCATCGCGGCGTTGCACTTCTCACAACGACGTTTGTTTCTCAGTATTCGTGATTCTTCTTCCTCATCACCATTGACGCTAACAACTTCATCGCCGGAAATCAGGTTGATCGTATTCTTGCAACGCTCTTTCGGTGTCAGCGCATAGCCAGAGCAACCCATGAACACACCAGTGCTCGCCGTCCTGATTTGCATATCGCGGTTGCACTTATTACATTTAATATCTGTCTTCGACGGCTCATTCGAGCGCATGCCGTCTTCGCCACCTGCTGCTTCTACTTTCTTGTCGAAATCCTTGTAAAAATCATCCAGCAGGCTCTTCCACTCCAAATTCCCGTCCGAGACCTTGTCTAGGCCTTCTTCCAACCGGGCAGTGAAGTTATAGTTCATCAGGTCGTCAAACGTTTCGTTTAACCGTTCCGTCACCACTTCGCCAATCTTCTCGGTATAGAACCTTTTATTCTCCAGGCGGACGTAACCGCGGTCCTGGATGGTGGTAATAATAGACGCATACGTTGACGGCCGGCCAATACCTCTTTTTTCCAGCTCGCGTACCAGGCTTGCCTCTCCATAACGAGCAGGCGGCTTGGTGAAATGTTGCGACGGAAACAGTTCTCTGACGTTTAGCACCTGGCCAACTTCATAGGCCGGAAGCGGTTGCTCTTCTTCTTTTCGGCCCGCTGGCGGCTGCACTATGGTGAAACCGTCAAACTTCAGGATTCGACCACGAACACGAAGCTCAAGGTTTCCTGCGCCGACCAGCACTGATGTTGAAAGATAATCTGCATTCGGCATCTGGCAGGCTATAAACTGACGCCAGATTAATTCGTAAAGACGTTCTGCGTCTCTTTCCATATTCTTGAGTTGGGTCGACTTGACGCCCGCATCGGATGGACGAATAGCCTCGTGTGCCTCCTGCGCGCCTTCCTTGCTCGAATACAACCGGGGTTCATCCGGCAGGTATTGCTTACCATATTCAGCGAAGATTAGATCACGGCAACCAGCCACTGCTTCCGAGCTGAGGTTAGTTGAGTCTGTCCTCATGTACGTGATGTAACCCGCCTCATATAAACGCTGGGCCATCATCATGGTCTTCTTTACACCATAGCCAAGCCGTGTGCTCGCCGCCTGTTGCAAAGTAGATGTTATATAAGGCGCCGTTGGCCTGGTCTGGGTAGGTTTATCTTCCCGGCTGGTGATCTTGAACTCAGAATTCTTGAGTATCTCTAGCGCTGCGTCTGTCTGTTCTTCGTTTACCGGTCGGAAGTTCTTGCCATCCTGTTTCGTGACCTGGAAGCGAACACCATCGCCTTCCTCGTTCGCCGAACGTATCAGCTGAGCAAAGATGTCCCAGTATTCTTCCGGGATAAATGCCCTGATTTCACGTTCTCGTTCAACAACTAACTTAACCGCAACAGACTGGACTCTTCCCCCGGACAGACCACGTGCTATCTTCGCCCACAAAAGCGGAGAGACCCTAAAGCCTACAACACGATCAAGAAATCGCCGGGCCTGTTGGGCGCTAACTTGATCCATATCGATATCGCCAGGTTTCTCAAACGCTTCCTGGATTGCTTTCCTGGTAATCTCGTTGAATACGACACGGCGGTATCTCGATTCATCACCGCCGATTGCTTCACGCAGATGCCATGCAATAGCTTCGCCCTCGCGATCGAGGTCCGTCGCCAGATATATCTCGTCTGCATCCTTCGCAAGTTTTCTTAATTCAGAAACAACTTTCTCTTTACCTGGAAGAATCTGGTAGTTCGCCTTCCAGCCATCATCGGGGTCAATACCCATTCGGGCGACAAGTTGTTTACGCGCTTTCTCTTTTTTATACTTCGCCTTCTTGGCCGGCGTCATCTTGCGCGTCTTCGCAGCTTCTTTTGCCCGCGCTTTGGGATCGACTTTGCTGGTTCCGCTCACTGGCAAATCCCGGATATGCCCGACGCTTGATTTCACGATGTAGTCATCACCCAGATAGCGATTGATCGTTTTCGCTTTCGCTGGTGACTCGACAATGACGAGCGATTTACCCATACAAGTAGTTCTCTAGTGGTTGATGCGGCCCAAGGGGCGACATATATAAGGACAATGTTCACTAAGGTCAAGTAACAATATGAACTTTTAGACCGACCGTCAGTGGACAAACTCCTTTTTTACTTTACTCGCAACCGCCGGGGAATTGTCAACCTTTCATTTAAACCGGAGTGATTTCTGTTAATAAACGTAGGTAAAATCTTACCTGGCGGTGTCCGTGGGACCGGGCTCAATCAGCGATAACTCAGAAGAATGCTTAAGAAAATCCAGCACGGCTTGCTCATCACCCCTGGTACTTTCATGCCAGTATACGCAAATGTTGTAACTGTCCTCTTCGATCTGAACGACGTCCGCGGGCAAATCAGGTGCAACATCCTCCAGCCATTCGGTCAATTGCTTATTCATCGCCTCGTTAAGATCTGGCTTCCAGTGCCAGTTGTTATCCAGGTCCTTAAACAGGCACCAGCTAACCTTGGGTAAATGACGCCAATCGCTCTGCCGTTTCCGCTGCAACCGGTAAGCAACTACTTTCAGGACAGCAGGAATACGTTTTCCCGTATACGCGATGTACTTGTCCTGTTTCGGATTAGGGTCATCGATGGTAGTCAGCTCAACAGACACTCCCGCCGCTCTTGCAATCATTCGCATCTGCATGCGTTCCTTTTGCCTGGCCGAGGGCAGCACCGAAATAATCGGCACGATGATAGCAATCAGGATCATCCCAATGAGAACGTAGGCCACAACTACTCCTTTTTTGTGCAAATGCGTTTTAAAAAGCCTAACTTAAACAGTTGTGATCGGATATCTAACTGTGTACATTTGGCACAAATCCAGCCACAAAATAACAATTAAAGAAGGTGGATGCGATGGGCGAATACAAACACATACTGGTCGGCGTCGACCTCACGGTCGAATCAAGAGACGTTTCGCGACGCGCCTGCGCACTTAAAGCGGCGTTCAATGCAAAGCTAAGCTGCGTACACGTCATTGAACCGCTCTCACTGGCGTACGGTGGTGACATCCCAATGGATCTATCCACGATCCAGGAACAAATCCAGGATACCGCGAAAAAACACCTGGCCGAATTCTCATCATCACTTGGTATTGAAGACGAAGACCGACACCTGATTTTTGGCCGCCCTGAAACTGAAATTCATACCCTCGCCAAAGAAATTGAAGTAGACCTTATTGTTGTAGGCAGTCATGGCCGCCATGGCCTGGCACTATTACTGGGATCAACCGCAAACGGTGTCCTGCACGGGGCCACCTGCGACGTCCTTGCCGTCAGAGTAGGAAATTAGACCACGTCCAGCCAACTTTCTTTGCTGCTCCACTAAAGATTCATTACGCTTGAACCCCATGAGTGATTCAATACATCTGTGAAACAACTAGTCTCCTTTTTTCTGACACTTTTTATTGCTCTGGCTATGTCCACACATTGTGTCGCCGACTTTTCCAGGGGCGCTGGATATAACCCTACCGTTGCACCGGACCGTTTCGAGCAACGCCAGATGTACCTGGACGCCATTCACCTCATCAAAACCAGCCAGTTCTCGCGCCTGCAGAAGCTGAAACCACAATTGCGAACCTATCCGCTTTACCCCTACCTGGAATACACAGAGATTTCTTACCGTATTTCTCGCCAGAGTGAACAGGATATTCTGCGGTTCGTCGAACAATATAGAGACACCCCCCTGGTAGAACCTCTCCTGGCGCACTGGCTCGCTAACCTTGCTAAACGTGGCAAATGGGAAATATTCGTCACGCACTACGACAAGGTCACGCCAACAAAGAAACTTGCCTGTCAGCACGCCTATGGATTGTACAAGGTTGGCATGGTCGACCAGGCATTAGCCCAGGCTGAGAAACTCTGGACGGTTGGCTTTTCGCAGCCAGATGAGTGTGACCCGATTTTTAATGTCTGGCGAGGAGCTAACGGCATCACGCCGGAAATTGCCTGGCAAAGATTCGCACTGAGCCTTAAGGAAAACAACAAGGATCTTTCCTCATACCTGATTCGCTTTGTCGACAGGCAAGACAAACCGTTCGCGACCAACTACAGACTGGTTCACCTGAAGCCAAAAACCATCAAACGATACAAGTCATTCAAAGCAACAAACATCCGCAATCGCGAGATCATCCTTCATGGCGTAAAACGACTGTCCCGGATACACCCGGAAGACGCACTGCTAATACTCGGCCAGTATGAGAAACTGCAGGATTTCAATCCTGTTGAACTTGAGGACGCCTATGCCTACATCGGCGTTCGACTCGCTGGAAAATCCAGTGATCTCGCGCTCATTGATTCGTTGCCGGTAAACCTGCACGAACAACCGATACTCGTTGAAGCCCGAATCCGCCAGAGTCTGGAACATGGTGACTGGAGCAACGTCATGATCCTGATCAACCTGCTACCTCAGGAACAGCAGGATTCGAATCGGTGGCAATACTGGAAGGCTCGCGCACTTGGTATCTCTGCCGACGAAGCTGACAGACAGATCGCCCGTAACATCATGATCGAACTCAGCAGCGAGCGATCCTTTTACGGATTTGTCTCTGCCGATATCCTGCAAAACCAGTACAACTATCAGGATGAGCCCAGCCCTGTCACGTTGGAACAGATACTGTCGCTTGAGGAAAGCCCGGGCGTGCAGCGGGCGCTCGAACTATTTGCCCTTGGGGAACGCTCACAGGCTCGCCGGGAATGGTATTTTTCTACCTCAGATTTCAACAACGTAGAACGGGATGTCGCTGCACGAGTCGCTCTTCGCTGGGGGTGGTACAAAGCTTCCATCCAGACGATGATCGATGCCGGGGCGTGGAATCACCTCGATCACAGGTTCCCTATCGCCTACGCCGATACTTTCATTACCCATGCTCGTCGCGCCAACATCCCGGTTCAGTGGAGCCTTGCGATTGCGCGCCAGGAAAGCTCGTTCATGACAGATGCAAAATCCAGTTCCGGCGCACTGGGTGTCATGCAGTTGATGCCAGCTACTGCGAAACAGGTGGCGGCTAGGATCGGTGTGTCTTACCCGAGCAACAGAAGCCTGGCAAGCCCGGATTTGAATATACGGCTCGGCACCAATTACCTCGGCCAGATGCTCCGCAAGTTCGATAACAACCGTATCCTTGCTTCTGCTGCCTACAACGCGGGTCCGGGGCGGGTGAACCAATGGCTGAACCCGAATGTGCCATTCGATGTGTGGATCGAGATTATTCCATTCACCGAAACCCGAAATTACGTTCAGAATGTGTTGATGTTCTCCAGCATCTACAGCCGGCGTATGAATGAGCGCCAGCCGCTGATCTACCCTCATGAGCGGAACTATTTCTCGCCCCAACAAGTCAGTGCCATCCAGGCGCTAGCCGAAAAATTAACCGTAAAACCGCCAGAGAATACGTAAACACTTCCATGCTGATAGATATTGGTGCCAACCTTACCCACGATTCGTTCGATCATGATTTTGACGATGTACTGCGGCGCGCCCATGATGCCAGTGTTACCCAAATGATAGTGACAGGCGCGTCAATGCAAGGCAGCGAACAGGCCGCTGAACTGGCGAACAGGCACGAACAGCTGTTTGCCACCGCCGGAATCCACCCCCACCATGCAGAAGAGACCAGCCGTGAAGCTATCGCAACACTAAAGGGGCTGCTTGAAAATGACAGGGTAAAGGCCGTGGGTGAAACCGGGCTCGATTTCTTTCGAGACTTCTCGCCAAGAGCCGCACAAATCAAATCGTTCGAGCAACATATTGAGCTCGCCATCGAAACCGGACTACCAATGTTCCTGCACGAGCGGGATGCCCACCCTGTCTTCGCAGAGGTGCTTTCAGGTTATCGGGATGACCTGGGTGACCTGGTGGTTCATTGTTTCACCGGGCAAAAAGAAGCGCTTTACGCCTATCTTGATCTGGACTGCCACATTGGCATCACCGGGTGGATTTGTGATGAACGTCGCGGCCAACATTTGTTAACCCTGCTCAAGGACATCCCTGGGGAACGTTTGATGATAGAAACTGACGCGCCATACCTGATGCCCAGGAACATCAAACCAAAACCCAAAACCCGCAGGAACGAACCCCAGTATCTTAACGTGGTTTGTGAAACAGTTGCCGAGTGCAGGAGTGCTACCATCGAGGAAGTGGCCAGCCAGACCTCGGATAATGCGCGGCGGTTCTTTAATCTACCGGCCCCACCGGATAAGCAAACTTGATCGTCCAGCTTTTTACGACCCTTGGATGCCATCTGTGCGAAGAAGCGCATGATCAGCTACTGTCACTTACTGATGGCGGAATGGACCTGAGTATCGAACTGGTCGAGATCGCAGATTCAGAAGAATTGATGGATCGATACGGCATCACCATCCCGGTGATTCGGGCGGACAACAGAGAAATCGGCTGGCCCTTCTCTGCCGACGCCCTGCGGACTTTTCTTGAGAACGATACCTGATACCATTGTCTGCAGTATCACTTTTACTAGGCACCATCTTTTAAGCCATGCCACCGCTTTTACAATGCCACCGGATCTCGCATTCGATGGGAACCAAGACCCTGTTCCAGGAGCTGGACCTGACGATCAACACCAATGATCGCATTGGTATGGTCGGTCACAATGGCTCTGGCAAATCTACATTACTCTCAATACTGGAAGGCACCGAGTCCCCCGATGCTGGTGACATCTCACGAAACAAGGCGCTTCACCTGGAGACGGTGGAGCAGTTTATAAGCCCTTCACTGCTGGACCTGACACTCATCGAGGCATTGGCAAGCAAACTGCCGGATGAAGAAATAATCAAGAGTCGGTACAGAGCCGAACTGCTCCTCACCCAACTGGGGTTCTCGGATCACGAGCACGGATTCAGGGTGGCGGACCTGTCAGGTGGCCAGCAAAATCGGCTAATGTTTGCCCGGGCGATCATTACCGAACCTAATGTGATCCTGTTCGATGAGCCCACCAACCATCTGGACCTCAGCACGTTGCTTATCTTCGAGAACCACCTGAAATCAATGCGCGCTGCGTTCCTGCTTATCTCGCACGATCGCGAGTTTTTGGATTCTGTCACCAACCGAACTGTCTTTCTGAGGGACGAGCACATCTACAACTTCGCCATGCCTTACTCAAAGGCGCGGGACGCGCTTGAAGAACACGATCTAGCCGCCCAGCAGACACGAGAACAGGAAGAGAAGAACATTAATAGGCTTGAGGCAAGTGCCCACCGCCTGGCTGTCTGGGGAAAGGTATACGACAACGCAAAGCTTGCCAAGAAAGCCAAGACGATGGAAAAGCGAATCGAGCGCCTCAAAGAAGTACAGACTTTTGTGTCCAGGGGGTCAGGGCTAAACCTGACTATCGATGTCAGCAGCGCCCAGGCCAATCGAATGCTCCATATCGAACAGCAGGATATCGCCGCACCGGACGGTAAACCGTTATTCCATATTGAGGACCTGATGATCAGGCCCGGGGAGCGAGTTGCGCTGCTAGGTCACAACGGTGTCGGTAAAACGACACTGATCAACCTGATAATGAACCAGTATCAGCACAACAAAGACGGCGATGTCGTGAAGTTCAACCCCCAATGTGACATTGGGTACTACGACCAGGAGCTTCAACTGCTGAACCCCGCTCTTGGCCTGATGGAAACGCTTCGCGAAAACTGCGGTGGCCCAGACTCAGGCCACAAGGCATCCCTGATCAAGGCCGGATTTCCATTCAAGGACCTGGACAAAAAAGTAGGCGTCCTGTCCGGTGGCGAAAAAGCTCGCATCATGTTCCTGATCATTAAACTTAACCGGCCGAACTTCCTGATCCTGGATGAACCGACCAATCACATCGACATCCAGGGCAAGGAAGAACTTGAAGAACAGATCCTAGAATCCAGCGCCACAGTACTGATAACGTCACACGACCGCCGATTTGTAGACAACATCGCAGAACACTTCGTGTTGATCAGTGACGGCAAGCTAAAAGAAATCAATCACGCCGATCAGTTTTACAGGAGCAGCCCAACAGAAGGACAGAGCCGCAAACAGCATGACAACACGCCGGACCAGGTACAACTGGATGATGAAGAACAAATCCTGGCTCGAATCGTCGAGCTGGAGTCCCTGCTGGAGGCTGATCTGGTACGTAAACCCCGCTTCCAAAAACCAAAGTCACAGGAAGCCTGGCGGCAAGAACTGGTTCAGTTAAACAGCAAGATCTAATTCCACCACATTCATCTCAACCCGTGCGCCCCCGCCATCTCGAGCGAAGTAGCTAGCCAGGAAGTGAAGATGACAGTGGTAAAAGAGCACCCATAAAAAAACCCCGCAACTTACGGGGTTTTTCGTACCAGTGGCAAAGAGCCTTCAGCGTTACCTGGCTTAATCTCCTGGGACCTAAAAGCGGTACCCTGGAAAAGCCGCCAGGTAAACGACCATAAAGCCCTATCTACATCATGCCGCCCATACCACCCATGCCGCCCATATCAGGCATTGCAGGTGCTGGTGAGTCATCTACCAAGTCGGTGACCATACATTCTGTCGTGATCATCAGACCGGCAACAGATGCAGCAGCCTGAAGCGCTGTACGGGTTACCTTGGCAGGATCAGGAATACCGAACGCGATCATATCGCCGTATTCACCAGTCTGAGCGTTGTAACCTTCGTTACCTTTCAGTCGCTTGACCTTGTCGACGACAACTGAAGCTTCGTCGCCCGCGTTAGTCACGATCTGACGCAGAGGCGCTTCCATCGCACGACGTGCCAGGTTAATGCCGACGTCCTGGTCTTCGTTGTCACCTGTCAGGCCGGCAATAGCATCGACCGCACGAATTAGCGCAACACCACCACCAGCAACGATACCTTCTTCGACAGCAGCTCGAGTAGAGTTCAGCGCATCTTCAACTCGCGCTTTCTTCTCTTTCATTTCTACTTCAGTGGCAGCACCAACTTTAAGTACTGCAACACCACCAGCCAGCTTTGCAACTCGCTCCTGGAGCTTTTCACGATCGTAGTCAGAAGAAGTTTCTTCGATCTGGGTACGGATCTGATTAACTCGCGCTTCGATATCATCAGACTTGCCAGCACCGTCAACAACGGTTGTGGCTTCTTTAGTCAGGCTGATTCGCTTAGCCTGCCCTAGATCGTCAAGCGTTGCACTTTCAAGTGCTAGACCGACTTCTTCAGAAATCACAGTACCGCCAGTCAGGATAGCGATGTCCTGCAACATCTCCTTACGACGATCACCAAACCCAGGAGCCTTGGATGCAGCAACTTTTACGATGCCACGCATGTTGTTCACTACCAGAGTTGCAAGCGCTTCGCCTTCAACATCTTCCGCAACGATCATCAGCGGCCGGCCTGACTTGGCTACTGCTTCCAGTACCGGTAGCAGGTCGCGGATGTTAGTGATTTTCTTGTCGAAAAGAAGAACATAAGGCTCTTCCAGCTCTGCACTCATGCTGTCCTGGTTGTTGATGAAGTAAGGAGACAGGTAACCGCGGTCAAACTGCATACCTTCAACGACATCAAGTTCCATCTCAAGACCACTGCCTTCTTCAACAGTAATGACGCCTTCTTTACCAACTTTTTCCATGGCTTCGGCGATCTTCTCACCGACTTCCACGTCGCTGTTAGCAGAAACACTACCAACCTGCGCAATAGCTTTAGTGTCGGAACAAGGCACAGCCAGTTTCTCGACTTCGGCAATTGCAGCAGCAACAGCTTTGTCGATACCACGCTTAAGGTCCATTGGGTTCATGCCAGCAGCAACTGACTTCAAGCCTTCGTTCAAAATAGCCTGTGCCAGAACTGTTGCAGTTGTGGTTCCGTCACCAGCGATATCAGAAGTCTGTGATGCAACTTCCTTAACCATCTGGGCGCCCATGTTTTCAAACTTGTCCTGGAGCTCGATTTCTTTCGCTACGGATACACCATCTTTTGTTACTGTCGGTGCGCCGAATGATTTATCGAGTACTACATTTCGGCCTTTAGGGCCGAGGGTGACTTTTACCGCGTCTGCCAGGATATTTACACCCGCAAGCATTCTTCTTCGCGCGGAATCACCAAATTTCACGTCTTTAGCAGTCATAATCTTTTAATCCTCTATCTATCAATTCTTTTGGCAAAATTCTCTAGTTACTCGATAACGCCGAATATTTCGCTTTCGCTCATGATGAGAAGTTCCTCACCATCAACCTTCACGGTGCTTCCGGAATACTGACCAAAAAGAACCTTGTCGCCGACGCTAAGATCGACGTTCTGTACGGAACCATTGTCAAGTTTCTTTCCGGGGCCTACCGACAGCACTTCACCCTGTGAGGGCTTCTCTGCAGCGGAGCCAGGGATAACAATCCCACCGGCTGACTTGGTTTCTTCTTCCGTGCGGCGTACAACCACACGGTCTTGTAATGGACGGATACTCATTCGTTTCTCCTGATTTAATACTGGGACATTGGGCCCAAAACTGCCCGCTGGCCTGTCTAACAAAACACAGCTAACCTTGACTCAAGGCCCTTTATATTGGGCCTTTGAAGCGGGCGATTAGCACTCTCCCTTAGGGAGTGCTAATAATATGGTCAGATTTAGCAGAGTCAAGCCGAGACTGCTAAAAACCCATGAAATTACTGCAATAACAGGCGATTCACGACCGGGACGCAGATTCTATGGCCGAATCACGACAAAACACTCAGGAGCGGGTGTGGCAGATCGTGCACCAGATCCCAAAAGGTCAGGTCGCGACCTATGGCCAGATCGCCAGATTGGCTGGTATTCCCAGACATTCAAGGCTGATCGGCCGAATACTGTCAGGGCTTCCCCCCAACACCCGATTGCCATGGCATCGCGTCATCAATTCACAGGGAAGAATCACCAATCCGGCGAAGGATCGGCAGCAATCAAGACTGGAGAAAGAAGGCGTAACCCTGATTAACGGTCGGGTCAGCCTGAAGGTTTACGGTTGGGACGCCAACTGAGCCCGCTCATATCGAGACAGCCAGACAACCAGCAGGATCGCGGGGATACCTAACATCGCTGCGACGACGAAAAACTCAAAGTAACCAAAGTTATCCACCACCAACCCGGAAAAACCGGATATGAACTTACCCGGTAGCGTCATCAGTGAACTGAATAGAGCGTATTGCGTCGCCGTGTACGCCCTGTTTGTGAGACTCGACAGATAGGCGATGAAAGCCGTAGCTGCAAACCCACCGGAAATATTATCCGCAGAAATCACGATCGCCAGGTAAGAAACCTTGGGCTCCAGAACACTTAGGGAAGCGAACAGCAGATTGGTTACCGCAACCGCAACCGCACCAATAAGGAGCGGCCTCATCAGTCCCCATTTCACAACCAGAACACCACATATTAATGATCCGGCGATACTCATGAAGAAGCCGAATACCTTGGCGACATTGGCTATTTCAATTTTGGTGTAACCCATATCCAGGTAGAAGGGGTTCGCCATAATGCCCATGGCAATATCACTTAACCGAAAAACAGCGATAAACAGCAGGATGATGAAGGCGACTTTGCCATTGCGCGAGAAAAAATCAACGAAAGGCCCCGCCACTGCTCTGGTAAACCATCGCCTTAGACCAATCGCTGACAACTCAAGCGGAAAGGAGTCAGACTGGCGGTCAGGCTCTGCTACCAGGACAACCGTTATCACGCCAACCAGCATCAGGGTTGCCATGGTGATGTAAGCGATAGTCCACGAAAAATACTCGGCAAGATACAGCGCGCCGGCACCAGCAACCAGCAGTGCTAATCGGTAACCAAATACATAAGCAGCAGACATGGCTCCCTGATACTCGGGCTCTGCAGACTCGATTCGAAACGCATCAATGGCGACATCCTGCGTCGCTGACGAAAATGCAACGAGAAAAGCACAGCAACTTAAAATAAGTAAATCTGAAGGACCGATGAGTGACATGAGCACCAGACCGCACGCTATCCCCATCTGCCCGATCAGCATCCAGCTTCGACGCTGGCCCAGGATTTTCGTCAGAAATGGAATCGGAATCGAATCAACCACAGGCGCCCAAAGCACCTTGGTGGAATAGGTAATGCCAATCCAGGCAAAGAATCCAATGGTACTACGACTGACATTCCCTTCCGTTAACCATGCGGTCAATGTAGAGAACACCAGCAGGAACGGCAAGCCACCCGAAAAACCCAGAAAGGTCATCGCAATAACCCGGGGATTGGTATAAATCAGCAGAGTTTCCCGCCAGGTTAGATCCTGCAAGCGCCACCTAGTCCCGAAAATTGTTATATTGCAGAGGGGTGTCGATTTCTTCTTCCTTGAGCATACTCATCACCTGCTGCAGGTCATCCCGTTTCTTTCCGGTTACCCGGACTTTCTCACCCTGAATCGCCGCCTGAACTTTCATCTTCTTGTCTTTGATCATTTTCACGACCTTTTTCGCAACAAGGCTTTCGATTCCTTCCTGGATTTTGATGTTCTTGTGCAGCAGCTTTCCGACGTGTTCCTGATCACCGATATCCATCACCCTGGGATCAATCGACCGCTTGACCAGTTTCGCCCTGAGTATGTCGATCATCTGGTCCAGCTGAATATCCGCTTCAGCGGTGATGCGTACTACATCTTCTTTGCGTTCAAATTTCGCATCAACCCCGCGAAAGTCAAAACGGGTCTGGATTTCCCTGTTCGCCTGATCCACCGCATTAGTGACCTCATGAAAATTCACCTCTGAAACCACATCGAATGAAGGCATGTTTATTTACCCCTATATTCTTTAAACTATTTATCGATTTAATGTACAAGCATACCAACTGCATCAGTGAACCACTATGTTTGACCTGCCGGTTGTTGTCGTCGTCAAAGGAGGAAATTCGATTCTCGACTTCCTTGATGATGGTCTAATGAAGTTCTCGAACAACCGGGTTTGTTTTGGGGCAGTTAATGCCCTGCAGGTACTTGAAGACGCCCCCGCGAATGTCGTCATCATGGAAATGGACGCTGGCGAGATGACTGGCTTCGAACTCGCTGAAGTGATTCGCGATATCGACGAAGAACGAAACCACTTCACCTATATCATCCTTGTCGGCGCGATTAACCATGAGCGAGTCCAACTGGACGATTTTCACCAGGCGATCGATGCGGTCACTGGCACCAAGCGAGTGGACATCATGGAACACCTGGCGCTAGCCGGGGCCCGAATCTCCCTGCAAATGAACGCTTTGCGCGCCTCAAACGATTCTCTGCAGCACCTGTGCAACAACCTCAGGAAAGGCCAGTTGCTGGATCCACTAACAGGACTCGGCAACCGGGAATACGCGGAGCAGGCGCTCAACGACACAATTCGGCAAGTGGAATCCCGCGGTGGGGCGGCGTGCATTGTGATGATTTCTGTCCACAACTACGAAGAAGTGAAAGAGACATACGACACCTCTATTGCTGGTGAACTGGTCGTTAATATATCTGAGCGAATCCAGAGACTGGTACGGCCATTGGATGTTTTAACCTATTTTTCACCCGGCCTGTTTGCCCTGGTCCTGATACAACCCAATATCGAACAGTGCACAGCCGAATGCTATAGACGTATTTTTGATGGCGTGCGTCTCAAGAGTTACACAACGACGGCGGGCTTTCAGCCGGTCTCAATTGGGATGAGTATCTGCGCCGCTACCGCTGACACCGGGGCCCCAACCATGGACAACATGATCAAGTTCGCCACAAAAGAACTAGCCGAGTCAGCGCGAACTGAATCCATTATGGTTCACCACATCATATCAGAGTAAACAGACAACCTATGGGCAAGCGACTTTCAAAAATCTACACACGCACCGGAGATGACGGAGAAACAGGGCTGGGCGATGGTAGCCGAATTAAAAAGACCCACCCCCGCGTAGGAGCCATGGGCAGTGTGGATGAACTGAATAGCATTATGGGCGTGGTTGTTGAGGGGTTAATCCTGGAAGGCTTTGATGATCTCATCGACATCGCAAACTTTATGCGATCGCTCCAGCATCGGATATTTGACCTGGGCGGGGAGTTGTCCATTCCAGGTTTCGAAATCGTTAACAAAGATCATGTGATCGCTATCGAAGAACACCTGGATGCTCTTAACGATCATCTTGACCCGCTTGAAAATTTTATCCTGCCCGGCGGGTCCGCACTCATCGCAAACTGTCACATGGCAAGAGCGATTTGCAGGCGAGCCGAACGCAATGTCGCTCTGCTTGCAGAAAGTGAGGATGTGAATACAGCGTCAAAGGAATTTTTAAATCGACTGTCAGACTATCTGTTTGTCGTCGCCAGAAGCTGCGCGCGCATTACGGGCATCGATGAAGTGCTCTGGCAAAAAGGTTAGTCAGGTCATCACATAATGACCCGGCGAATATCTGATAATACCGCACCAAGGTGAGACGTGAATCTTGCGGCTTCTGCACCATCAATCGCACGATGATCGTAGGAAAGAGATAGCGGCAGTATAAGCCGGGGATTAAATGTCTCTCCGTCATATACAGGTGTCATTTTTGATCGAGACACGCCCAGAATCGCCACTTCCGGTGCATTTACAATGGGTGTGAATGCGGTACCGCCAATTCCTCCCAGACTGGAGATGGTGAACGTCGCTCCCTGCATGGCATCCATCGGTAATTTTTTGTCGCGTGCCAGCTT
>DTZW01000441.1:48763-56538 GCA_012961165.1 Gammaproteobacteria bacterium
ACTCAGCGCTTTCCTGCGCAAGCTGGATAACTCCTTTCCTGTCTGCGTCTTTGAGTACCGGCACAACCAGACCACCTTCAGTCTCTACTGCAATGCCGATGCGATAGTACTTCTTGAGCACCAGGTGATCGTAATCACTGGCGATCGACGAGTTAAATTGCGGGTATTTCTTCAACGCATCGACGACAGCCTTAATCAAAAAAGCCAATAGCGTCACTTTGGCTCCGCTGGATTGCAGTTCCAGGTTCTGTGCCTTCCGAAAAACCTCCAGGTCCGTGATATCGGCCTCGTCAAACTGGGTAACATGCGGCACATTCAACCAGCTTCTATGCAGATTTTTCGCACTCGCCTTTCGGATGCGGCTGAGCGGTCTGTTCTCGACTTCACCCCACTTCGTGAAGTCCATCTGCGGTATTTCGGGTATCCCCGAACCGCCGGAAGTGCCTTTGCCTGCAATCCGCGCTTTGACAAATTCGTGTATGTCTTCCTTGAGAACCCTGTCCTTACGCCCCGTGCCTGTTACTTCTGTGATGTTAACCCCATATTCCCGGGCCTGTTTCCTTACGGCTGGCCCAGCGTGAACACCCCCTGTTTTCGTTTCCTGATCCTGGTATTTGCTGGACTGGCTATCTGACCGCGACTTCACTGCGACTGTTTTTCCTAAAGAGGCGGCTGCATCTGACCTGGCGGTTTGCTCAGAAGTTAATCCGGCGCGCTCCGCTGGAATGTCGGCGGTATTCTGCGCCACAACCTCAATTGGCACCCAACCAACAATTGTTACCAGCGAATCGCCCTCATGAACCTCATCCCCTTCACTAATGAAAATTTCCTGGACAACCCCCGCGAGATCCGTCGGGATCTCCATACTTGCCTTGTCTGATTCCAGGACAACGATAGAGTCACCATCTTCCAGCGCGTCTCCCTGGCGGACCAGTACCTCTGCGACAATAATTTCCTCTGCGTCACCTACATCCGGCACAGGAATAACTTTCGAGGTTTCCTTTTTTCGCGGTGCCAGGTTTGCAGCAGCATATGTATCAGGCTCAGATGCACCGGCCTGTTGCTCAGCAGCATCCACCGGTTCAGGGCCAGGCGTTTGCGTCACTTCACCTGTCTGAGCTTTTTCACCGGTCTCAATCTCAGCAAGAAGTGAACCTTCCGTCACCTTATCGCCCTCGGAAACCGCAAATGACTTGATCGTCCCGGCGCAGGGGGACGGTATTTCCATACTGGCCTTGTCTGATTCAAGTACAACCAGGGAAGTGTCGGCATCAATGACATCACCCTCCGCCACCAGAAGCTCGATAACTTCAACGTCTTCTGCTTCACCGACGTCAGGTACGAGTACTTGCTCTAACATCAATAACTCCTCACAACGTCACCGGGTCTGGCTTGCCTGGATCAATACCGTAAAGCTCAATTGCTTTCGCCACCTGCGCAGCATCGATAATATTTTCCTGAGCTAATGCCGATAACGCGGCCACTGTTATGTAATATCGATCTACCTCGAAAAACTTCCTGAGCCGTTTGCGAGTATCGCTCCGGCCAAACCCATCGGTACCCAGTACAGAATACAGTCCCGGTACAAACTCCCGAATCTGGTCCGCGTAAGCTTTCATATAATCCGTTGCAGCGATCACCGGACCACTTACTCCATTCAGGCACTCTTCGACATAGCTAAGTCTGGGCTTTTCCTGAGGATGCAACATATTCCATCGATGTACGCTAAGCCCCTCGCGTCGAAGTTCGTTGAAGCTGGTAACACTCCAGATGTCTGCGATCACACCAAAATCTTTTTGCAGCAATTCTGCGGCTGCAATCGATTCCCTCAGGATTGTGCCCGACCCGAGTAGCTGGACGACCTTCTTGGAACTTTTTACAGCGTTTTTCTGCAAGCAGTACATACCACGAAGAATCCCCTGTTCCACACCGTCAGGGATTGCAGGTTGTTCATAGTTCTCGTTCATGATCGTGATGTAGTAGTACCGAGGCAATTTCTCTACATACATTTCCTGCAGCCCCTGCCTGATGATCACTGCAAGTTCATAAGCATAGGCAGGATCATAGGAAACACAGTTTGGCACTGTCGATGCCAGGATATGGCTATGACCATCCTGGTGCTGCAAACCTTCGCCGTTCAATGTTGTTCGACCGGACGTACCACCCAGAAGAAACCCGCGCGCCTGCAAGTCACCCGCGGCCCAGCAAAGGTCGCCGATTCTCTGAAAGCCGAACATGGAATAGAAAACATAGAAAGGAACGAGGGGTATTTCATTATTGCTGTATGACGTCGCGGCAGCTAACCACGCCGCAAACGCACCACCCTCATTAATACCTTCCTCAAGCACCTGGCCTTTTTTATCCTCACGGTAGTACATGATCTGGTCCGTATCCGTAGGTTCATACAACTGGCCACTTGAGGAATAGATACCGAGCTGCCGGAACATGCCCTCCATACCGAAGGTTCTAGCTTCATCCGGGACGATGGGCACGATCCGCTCGCCAATCTGCTTGTCCTTGATCAACGTGCTGAGGATCCGAACGAACGCCATTGTCGTAGAAATTTGTCGATCGCCCGTACCCTTTAGCACGGACTCCAGCACCGACAACGGTGGAATCTGTAATGCCTCAAAATCAGATTTCCTGCGTGGCAGTGAACCCCCGAGGGAAGACCTACGCTGCTTAAGGTAGCGCATCTCTGTACTGTCTTCCGGTGGGCGGTAATAGGGCACCTTCTCCAGATCGGCATCTGATATAGGAATATCGAACCGGTTCCTGAAATCCTTCAGCCCTTCAAGGTCCAGTTTCTTGACTGAGTGCGTATAGTTCTGCGCCTCACCCGCGGGCCCTAACCCGTAGCCCTTAATCGTTTTTGCAAGAATGACGGTGGGTTGCCCGGTGTGGGTTGTAGCAGCTTCATATGCAGCATAAACCTTGTAAGGGTCGTGACCTCCTCTGTTTAGACGGAAGATATCCTCATCCGTAAGATCCTCCACGATCTTCAAAAGCTCAGGATACTTTCCAAAGAAATGCTCGCGTGTGTAGGCTCCTGATCTGCTTTTATAGTTCTGGTACTCGCCATCAACCGCTTCATCCATTCGCTGTTGCAGCAATCCAAACTTATCCTTCTCGAAAAGCCGATCCCACTGCCTGCCCCAAACCACCTTGATGACATTCCATCCTGCACCACGGAAAACACCTTCCAGTTCCTGAATAATCTTGCCATTGCCTCTGACAGGGCCATCCAGTCGCTGCAGATTACAATTGACGACAAAAATCAGGTTATCCAGGTTCTCTCGACCTGCCAGTGCAATCGCACCCTGGGACTCCGGCTCATCCATTTCACCATCGCCAGCAAAGCACCAGACTTTTCGCGAACCACGACCAGCGAGGCCTCGATTGTCCAGATACTTCATGATGTGTGCCTGGTAGATTGCCTGCAATGGGCCCAGCCCCATCGAAACCGTTGGGAACTGCCAATAGTCCGGCATCAGCCAGGGGTGCGGATAGGAAGACAAGCCATCTCCATCCACTTCCTGGCGAAATTTGTCGAGCTGTTCTTCGGACAGGCTCCCTTCAAGGAAAGACCTGGCGTAAATACCCGGCGCGGAGTGGCCCTGTATATAGATCAGGTCACCCAGCTGTTCCTCGGTTGTCCCACGGAAGAAATAGTTAAAACCAACGTCGTAAAGGGTCGCGCTCGACTGGAAGCTGGAAATATGACCGCCTAGCGTTCCGTCCTTAAGATTCGCACGCATCACCATTGCCATGGCGTTCCAGCGAATCAGCGAGCGAATGGAGCGCTCCATGAAAAGATCACCGGGCATCCGGGCTTCTTTACTGATGGGTATGGTGTTCCGGTATGGGGTATTAATCGCGTAAGGTAGCTGGGCTCCAGTTTCAGTGACCTTGGTCGACAGCCGCTGCAGAAGATACTGGGCGCGTTCGACGCCTTCAGTCTCAATGACCGAGTTAATCGCCTCGATCCACTCCTCACTCTCAACCGGATCAATGTCCGTCAGAGGATCTCGCTCCATCTCAATCTCCAGTTGGTAACTGTTAACTGTTCAGGTCAATCTTAACGAAAATGGCAGTGAGGAGTTAACGAATAAACTTGAATTCTTTATTGACCAAGGGTCTCGCAGAGCATTTTTATACCTTCAAGCATCCTTAGACTGGGACGCGTAATGAGTGACGCATCTATTGTCCTGACTCGGCCACCCCAGCCAAGATCATTCCAGCGGTCATCCCATGCACTTTTGTATCCAGGATAGGGACTGGATACAACCAGGACATCCGGGTTACGTTCCACTACGCTCTCATAGGAAACCATTGGAACGAAGAACTCGACATCGGAAAAGATGTTCTCAGCACCACAGACCTCAATCGCCTGACCTATGAGGTGTTGACTGTTAACTGTGTAGAGCTGAGCATCCGATATCTGAAAAAACACTTTCGGTGAGCCCGCTACACTGCTCGATTGCCTGAGCCTCTCAAGGTCGACCCGAAAGTTTTCCGCCAGTTCAAGTCCACGCTCCGGTTTCCCGACCAAAATGCCTAGCTGTTGAACTGCCACCGCGATGCCTACAAGGCTACTGGCTTCATTCACGAAAACGGGATAGCCGAGCGCTCTTAATTGCTCAAACGTCCTGTGGTTACCACCGGTCATCCACGCCACAATGAGGTCCGGGGATTGCTCTATCACGGCCTCTACGCTGACCGAAAACGCATTACCCAATCTTGGAATATTTAAGGCAGCCTCTGGATAATCAGAGAAATCGACCGTCGCCTCGATTCGATCGCCTACGCCCAGGCTAAAAAGAAGTTCAGTCAGATGCGGCGACAAGCTGACAATTTTCCCGGCTGGTTCAGCTAACACTACCGTCGTCCCGGAATCATCGACTACCGTGATATCTGCAAATACTGTCACAGACCAGCAGAGAAATAACAGCAAAGTGTGTTTCACAATTTTCGGGCCAGCTTACGTCTCAAGGTTGCCCAACTAAACGCCAGGCCCGGGTCAGTCTTTCGGCCCGGCGCAATAATACTGTGGCTCGTGATATCCATGATTCCGTAACTCGCCATCAGGCTGGCACAGACATCAGACAAGACTTCGTATTGAGCTTCCTCGTAAGCGATTGTATCAGTTCCTTCCAGCTCGATGCCGATGGAATAGTCATTACAGTGTTCACGACCACCAAAGCTGGACGTACCTGCGTGCCAGGCGCGTCGATTAAACGGCACAAACTGGATGAGTTCGCCCGTTCGACGAATAAAAAGGTGACTACTGACTTTTGCACTCTCAAGCTCCGCCAGTTCAGGGCCGGATGCATCCAGGGAGTTGGTGAACAGTTCGCATACCTCCTGCCCACCGAATTCTCCCGCTGGCAGGCTGATACCGTGCACGACGATCAGGCTTATCTCACCATAGGGGCGTTCATCCTGGTTCGGGCTATGCAGTTGCATCGCCACATCTATTAGATGCTCCACCACTGACATCTTAAATCTCACTCACCTATTCGACGAGATCATATCATCCCGATAGAATACGACCTCTTTCAACCGGCAACTGTCGCTCATGAATGTGACAAACACAGGACAAGGCATGATGACTGTCGGAGTCATACTCGGGATGGTCTTCCTGACCTTTTTTTTTGGCGGGGTTGAGGAAAACCGGAGAAATCCCAATTCCGACCCTACCTCACTCATCCATCCAGAAAGCATTGAGGTTCCCCTAAAGCGGAATCGGCAGGGACATTACCTGCTTGTAGGCCAAATTAATGGTGAAGATGTCGAATTTCTATTAGATACCGGCGCAACAGATGTTGTTGTTCCGGCAAGTACCGCACGCAGGCTAGGCCTGCCTTATGGGATGCGTGGAAGAGCGATGACCGCAAACGGACCAGTGACGATTTACCAGACCCGTATCGACGAACTTCGTCTGGGGAAGATCAGGCTGACCAACATCGATGCCAGTATTAATCCCAACATGGAAGGCGCAATTCTCCTGGGGATGACCGCCCTTGGCCAAATCGAATTCAGCCAGCAGGCTGATACACTTACTTTGAAACAAACAGCGCTGAAACAAAAATCCGGCTGAACTAATGGACTACTTTCACGAACTGACACAAACGGTAAACAGAGCTCTCGACGAAGACATTCGAACAGGCGACGTTACTGCTTCCCTTATTGACCCAGAAAAAAAGGCTCATGCAAGAATCGTCACCCGGCAGCCCGCAGTGGTCTGCGGCCGCCCGTGGGTGGATGAAGTCCTGAGACAGGTGGACGCTACAATCACCCCGCAATGGCATATCAAAGACGGCGACCAGGTCCAGGCAGGTGCTCTGCTGCTGGAGCTAACCGGCAAGGCGAGAAGTTTGCTTACAGCAGAGCGCACTGCGTTGAACTTTCTTCAGCTGCTCTCTGGTACTGCCACCCGAACAAACACCTATGTCCAGATGATTGAGGGAACCGGGGCTACCCTGCTGGACACGCGCAAGACGATTCCCGGGCTTAGACTAGCCCAGAAGTACGCCGTTAAAACCGGCGGCGCTGAGAATCACCGAATTGGTTTATTTGATGCCTTTCTGATTAAGGAAAATCACATAGAAGCAGCTGGCTCGATCACTGCTGCGATTGAAACAGCAAGGCAACTTCAGGGCGACCTTCGTGTTGAAGTCGAAGTTGAGAGCCTGGAACAACTGGGTGAGGCGATCATGGCCACCCCGGACTGGATCATGCTTGATAACTTTACGCTGGGGGATTTGCGCAAGGCAGTTGATATAGCATCAAATACCGGCATCAAACTGGAGGCCTCCGGGGGTATTGAAACCTCTGCCGAACTGAAGAAAATAGCGTCCACGGGCGTCGACTACATTTCAATCGGCGCGCTCACAAAACACAATGAGGCGATCGATCTATCAATGCGATTACAGTGAGGTGATAGGACCAGATACCTGGATTTTTTCTACCACCTTTTAGTTTCCCTGGCTATTCTTGCCGCCGTGGCTTCCCTGGTCCTGGTTGAATGGTATCCCTGGGCAGGATCTGCCGATTTCCTGAAAGAACGCACCTACCTGGGCAACCAGCATGGATCTATGAGCCTACCTATTGTCATGCATAGAGCCAAAAAAGAAATCATCGACGTCATTACTATGGGGGCAGCAATCTGGCATTAGCGGCTAAACATTGACGGACTGGCCCCTAACAGCGATTACCGGCATGTCACACTGTTTCTGATTGCCTTGTAATGCGGGCTCTAGGTTGATCGGGCGACACTTTGCCCCGGGCGATGGCTTGTTGAAAGCGGTAATACTAGCCGGCGGGCGCGGCTCGAGAATGGCGGAAGAAACGGAAGTCAGACCGAAACCCATGGTGAACATCGGGGGCAAACCAATCCTCTGGCACATCATGAGGATTTTCAGTATCTACGGCGTCAATGAGTTCGTAATCTGCCTTGGCTACAAGGGGTACATCATCAAAGAGTACTTCGCCAACTACCTACTACACTCTTCCAATGTCACCTTCGATATGGCGAGCAACCAGGTAGAAATGCACGACAATCAGGCTGAACCCTGGAAGGTGACGCTGATCGATACCAGCGAGGCATCTCAAACCGGCGGTCACCTGCTGCGCGCTAAAGAATACCTGGCAGGGGAAGAAAATTTCCTGTTTACCTATGGTGACGGCGTGACTGACATCAACATTGAGTCGCTACTCGCCTTTCACAGTAATCAGGACATGTTCATACTCATAGCCATCCAGAGTGTTCATGA
>DTZW01000442.1:0-2412 GCA_012961165.1 Gammaproteobacteria bacterium
TGAACATTCTCTGGCGGAAAACTGCCTTCCCCAACATTTATTCTAAGCATGCCTTAGGAAGATACTTTCGTATTCTTGGAAAAACACGCTTTATCATTCCTATTGAGGATAGGAATTATAACAGGGCTTTTCGATCGAAAGTCTGGGTATCGAATTAGATCGGTTGCCTGCTTGTTTTATGAAAGAGTGGCGCCGTATGACTAGTAGTGGTTAAACGCTACCAAGTTTTTTGTTGTTTGTGGTTATTGGCTGACCTGGTGATGGACGATTAGCCAACGTAATTTTCTGTTGGCGTAGGGATAAATGCGCTGCCGGCTTAGATTTCTGTGGATTCTTGGCGGTAGAGTGGAGGTCCCGAATTGCATTGCTCTGGTAAAAATACTGGACATCCACTAAGTCGTTCTAACTGACCATATACATGGTCAAAATCTCACATGGAGCATGTGCAGTTAGATTCGTTTGCAGCTTTAGCGCAAAAATAGTGGACATCTACTAAATACACTCACTTGCTTTTCCTCCCCGTACAAAATTATGCTGTCTGCATTAACCGGAGTAGATCCTATGACATGGCAGGCTGATGTTGATGAGATAAACCGTCAGAAAAAACTGGCTGAACAAATGGGCGGTGAGGACAGCGTCGCATTCCATCATTCCCGTGGCAAGCTGACGGTTCGAGAACGACTTGATCTGCTACAGGATGAAGATAGCCTTGAAGAAATTGGGGTGCTCGCCGGTTCAGCCGAATGGCAGGGTAGTCAATTGGAATCTCTGAAACCCTCAAACACCATTATCGGCACCTGTAAGATCAATGGTCGGAAAGTTGCAGTCTCTGGTGGCGACTTCACCATCAGAGGCGGTTCGGCTGATGCCAATGTCGGTAACAAAAGCCGATTCATTGAGCAATTCGCAATTGACGCCCGCGTTCCTTACATCAGATTGCTGGATGCGACAGGTGGCAGCGTCAAAACCTTTGAGAAGATTGGGCGGACTTATCTTCCGGAAGGCGCGGGCGCCCACCTGGGTATCGAATTAATGCAACTTGTGCCGGTGGTCTCTGCTGTGATGGGATCTGTTGCAGGCCTGCCTGCAGTGCAAGCTTGCCTGTGTCATTTCAATCTCATGGTGAAGAAAACGAGCCAGGTCTTTGTCGCTGGGCCTAAGGTCGTTGAAGAGGCAACAGGAAAAGCCATTACCAAGGAGGATCTTGGAGATGAAAGGATTCAGGTGAAGAACGGGGTCATCATGAACCTTGCTGAGGATGAAGCTGACGCCATCAGCCAGATCAAACGATTCCTGTCATATCTTCCTTCCAGCGTTTATGAACTGCCCCCTGTTGTTGCCTCAGACGACCCAACGACAAGAAAGGACGAAAGCCTGCTATCTGTAATCCCAAAGAACAGACGTCAGATCTACGATCCGAAAAAGGTACTGAAAGCTGTACTGGACGAGGGCAGTTTCTTTGAAATCGGTCCCTACTATGGCAAATCAAGAGTCACCGGGCTGGCACGATTAGGTGGCATGCCCTGCGGAGTGATGGCCAACAACCCAAAATTTAATGGCGGTTCGATGGATATCGCTGCCGGTGAGAAAACGATCCGATTAGTGGAACTGTGTGAAACCTTTCATCTGCCGCTCGTTTATTTTGCTGATGAACCAGGGTTTTCCGTTGGCCCAGCCCAGGAACGGGCAGGCATCGTGCGTGCGGGGGCCAGGGTTCTAACAACAATCCACAACAGCAATATCCCATACGCCTGTATCGTTATGCGCCAGCTTTATGGCGTCGCTGGCGGCCTGCACCACCGCGAAAAAGGGTTTTACCGGCGCTATGCCTGGCCATCGACTCACGGCGGTTCCATGCATATCGAAGGCGGAACAGCGATTGCCTACAAAAGGGAAATCGAATCTGCTGATGATCCAAAGGCAAAGAAAGAGGAAATCGAAGATCGACTCCAGGCGATTTCATCGCCGTTTCGCAACGCCCATGCATTTGGTATCGAGAACATGATTGATCCGAGAGAAACGCGACCGTTGTTGATAGAATTTATGAAAGATGCCTGGCGCCTGCTACCTGAATCGCTTGGTCGGCAGAGTGGACTGAGCTATACACCGTGAAAGACGACCAAATAGGGTCAGAGTAAAATTTACATTTCTTCTACGCGCCAACTCACTACGCCACTTAACTGGATACTAGTCGCCTCATGAGCGCGACCTCGAGACACAACACGTATATGGCAGAGGTAATGTGCTTGGCCGACCAAGCTCTGGCATCTGGAGAGCTACCGATTGCCAGTCTTATTGTGGGGGGAGAAACCATCGTCGCACGAGCCTCCACTTCCGCGCCACCTGATGCTGTGCGCCGGCAAAGGCCGGGTCAAGGGCCGCAAAACGATCTCTTTGCCGCTATCTGATGGT
>DTZW01000442.1:2547-10269 GCA_012961165.1 Gammaproteobacteria bacterium
CTTTCATAAAACAAGCAGGCAACCGATCTGATTCGATACTCAGACTTTCGCTCGAAAAGCCCTGTTATAATTCCTATCCTCATTTTAATAAAACGCCTGGCGAGTTACGCAAACAGCCCTGACACTACTCAAATTTAAGGAATCTTTGAACATGGCAGAATAACATTCATGCCGCTTCAATCTTCAGCCTTTCAGCTAACCATATCTTAATGACAGCCTGCCTGGATACACCCATGCTAGCAGCAGCTTTATCCAAGTCACCAATCATCCAAACGGGGAAATCAACATTAACTCTCTCTTTTTTAATGTTAGGCCGCGAGACCTTTTCGAGATCGAAATGTTGAAGAATATCATCAGTACCATCATCGAATTTTTTATCTAAACTCTTAGCTTTCATAAAGTTCAACCTCTTGTTTTCTCGATAGACGAACAGAAATAATACGAGTGATAATTGGTTCTCGATGAGTTGTAATTGCTGTCCAATGCTTTGATCCAATTAGCCCAATATATAGAAATCGAGACTCTTTAATGGTATTTACAATGGAAGGAATTTTCAGAATAACTCTATCTTCCCAAAGCGCTTGCGCTTCTTCAAAAGTTATACCGTGTTTCGTTTTGTTCGAAGCGCTTTTACGTTTATCATAGCAAAATTTATGGTATATATATTATACCATTTCAGATCGAGTTCAAATCGTAGACTAAATAGATCTCCAGAGCAGCATCGGTGTACTTCTCGACATTTCCACCATCAGCCATTCACTTCATCTCTGCTAACGTGCAACATTCGTGGCTGTTAACGATTCCACAAGGTAGGTCAATCAGTCTGAAAATCCCCGTGTCGGTGGTTCGATTCCACCTCTGGCCACCATTAACATTCGCATTTCTTGCGGGGTTCAGAATAATTGGGGTCGGAGTAAAATTTACAATTTCGTCTTTGGTTTACGGCCTGAAGCCTTTAGCCTTTCGCCCCAAGCCATGTAATAAAAATGTAAATTTTACTCCGACCCCAATTATTATGCATGGCTACACGGACTGGGCCCTGGGTTGGTTTCCAGGAAACGAGAACCTGGTTGAATATGCCGGGTTAATCATACGGGCCTGGTGGCGTGCACAACGCGATGGCTGGGAGCAAGCAAGTTGGGAAACGGTCTTCCGATCTGGACGAGTGAGAGAGTCGTTGGCCTGGGCCTGGCGAGAGGAAGTCTGGGATGTGTCAATCGATTAGGTTGTTGAGTTGACCTGCAAGCATGTTCTTTCATTGTTATATGAGATAATCGTGGATTCAGTTTTTTCACCTCATCTGTGGCTAAAGGTTGAACGCGACATTCCGTCGCAGATATTTATTGTGGCTTTGGTTGGAGTACCGAAACTGCTGAATGTCGAATTACCGCATCTGGTTTCTGTTGATCGCATACCGCCAATAATTCGCAATCACTATGGGTAGCTTCCAGAGGATAAAAATGGCACGTCCAGGGTAGTAACCTGTTTTGGTCGCGTACGCGGGTATTACTACCACTATGAAAAAGGAAAGTGTCAGCAATACGATGTGCGCGGCGCGCTGATCGGTCAGCTGATGGGTGTACCTGCTCACTACGAACAAGAGGCTACTTCAGAGATTGATGGTCGTAAGATGGATCGAATAAGGAAGAACGCCCATTTTCAGTGTGTTGTGACTCATGAGTGACTCACGGGAGTGTCCGTTCGATTCCAATCTCACTCAGCCCATCAGTTCTTCCACGGAAACACCACGTCGCCGCAAACCCTCCTGAGATACCTCGGAAATCCCGGCGCCACGGAATTCTTTACACAGTCGTTTGGCAGAAGAGCATCTGTCCACTGTTGAATCCGCGGGTATGTGCCTAAAAGGCCTGTCTGCAGGATCTGTTCGACTAAAGAAAACCGCTGCAGAAATGGCGCGTAATGCGGTAGCCTCTGTTTGACATACGCGCCAATATTCAATCAAAAGAACTCAAAAGATAAACAGGAACCCCTGCTATGAACGCACCACTCGAAGGAATACGAGTACTTGAAGTTGCCAGCTGGCTGGCCGCGCCCAGTTGTGCTGCACTGCTCGCAGATATGGGCGCCGAGGTGATCAAGGTTGAACCGCCAGGCGGCGATAGCTATCGAAAACTCTATGACTCACTGCTGGGTGAAGGCTCGGTTCATCCCTGTTTTCAGTTCGACAATCGAGGCAAACGGGGTGTCTGTATCAATCTTGAAGATCCGGAAGGATTGGAGATGGTCCGCACGCTGGCAAAAGATGTGGACATCTTCCTCACCAATCTTACCCAGGCCCGTCTTGAACGCTACCAGCTGACCGACGCTGATATCAAAGTGCTGTCGCCTGGTGCAATCTATGCCGTGTTATCCGGCTATGGCACGAAGGGGCCAGACAGCGACCGGCAGGCATTCGACCAGACTGCCTTCTGGGCACGTAGTGGCGCCATGGCCATGTTTGGGGACCGCGATGATGGTCCGCTACTGTCTCGTGGTGGCTATGGCGACCGAGTCACGGCATTGAACCTGTTAGCTGCCATCCTGGCGGCTATGCGCATCAAGGACAAAACCGGCGAAGGCCAGTATGTTGAAGTAACGCTGCAACGTACCGGCGTGTGGGCAATGGCAAGCGATGTAACAACAGCACTGTATGATCGCGTTGACGCCGACAAAACCAGCCAGAAGGCACCGGGAAACCCCATCTGGAATTACTATCGCACGGCTGATGATCGCTGGTTTGCCATGGTGATGCCTTTCGCCCTGCATTACTGGCCAAAATTCTGCGCCATGCTTGACCGGGATGACTGGGCAAGCGATGAGCGTTTCCAGACTACCCTCGGCCTGATGGAGCATGGACCTTCTATTATCCCGGAACTGAATGATTTATTTGCCAGTCAGAACCTTCAGTACTGGCGTGAGCAACTGGATAACGCTGGACTGATCTGGGAACCGATTTCCCTGGTCACCGAGGTTATTGAGGACCCTGCCCTCCGGGAGCGCGGTGCATTCTCTGTCATCGCTCATGAGAGAGTGGGTGCAATAGAGGTTGTATCAGCACCCTTTGAGATCAGAAATGCTGATGTTGAAGTCAGGGGCCCGGCACCAGATGTTGGGCAGCATACACGTGAGGTGTTTGAGGAGTTTGGGGTTGATGTGGGGAAGGTAGAGTCAATGATCGAGCGGGGTGTGCTGCAGTGAAAGACCCTCGCCCATCAACTGGCGGAAGGTACATTTAGAACCTCTAGTTGAAGCTATCGAATAATTGGGGTCGGAGTAAAATTGAATAATTGGGGTCGGAGTAAAATTTACATTTTTATGACATCACTGACCTAAACATAATTCACAAGATCCTGGATCACATCGAAGCACAACCACCACCGAATAAACCTGTGACAGCTATTCAATCCTAGAACATTCTCGGAGAAACAAGCCAAATCACCCCCGCCCGATATAAAAACCTGATCAGTGATCAACCCGGCCGTCTGTTAGACAGTAGATCGTTGGCTATTCAGACATTGACTGCAAAACTGCTCAACAGACTTCTTTTCGCAAAAAATCTCAATCAGGATACTTTTGAAATCTCGGAAAACACTATTCAAAATAACTATTCACCCGCCGGATACCATGATGCCGCCTGAATAGAATCCAACGCCTTTATTGGGATATCATTCAGGGACTATGGCTCAAGAGATGCAACATGGACCTGTTGATCGAAGGTGGAACCATCGTCACGGTGGGCGGCCGGGCGCGGGTCGATGTGGGTGTCGAAGCGGGCAAAATCGTGCAGATGGGCGGCATCATGCATGCCGACAAGGTTATCGATGCCATCGATCGCTTCATTACTCCCGGTGGCGTTGACCCCCACGTACACCTGACTTCCCCAACCCTTGATCCCAATGGCCCGAATTGGTCGGACGACTTTGAATCCGGCACGCGTGCTGCCATTGCCGGTGGTATAACCACTGTTGGCAATATGAGTTTCGCCGGGCGAGATGAGTCCCTGCTCGAAGGCATCGAGAGAGATAATGCCGAGGCAAATGAACATTCAATTGCCGATTACTTCCTACACCCGGTGATGCTATATCCCAGCAAGGAAAATCTTGCCGCCATTGAACCCTTGCACGCACAAGGCCACACCTCGTTAAAGTTCTTTCTATCATTCAACTCGTTTGACCGGCACGTACCCGAATTCCTTCAAGCCATGCAAATTGTTAAACGCGCCGGTGGTATCGCCATGATTCACTGTGAAGACGCCGCCATCATTGACTGCTGTTGTAGTTTGCTACGCGAAGCTGGCAATACCGATGCGCGCTTTTTTCCTGAATCAAGGCCTGTCCAGGCTGAATCTGTATCGACCTATCGCGCCGTGGGATATTCCGAAACCACTGGCTGCCCGGTTTATATTGTTCATCTGGCCAGTGCCAGGGCGCTTGCTGCCTGCCACGATGGTCGAAGCCGGGGCGTCGATGTGTATGTGGAAACCAGACCCTTATACCTGCATCTTACCCGGCAAAGATTTGAAGAAGAGGATGGTGCGAAGTATGCGGGTGCCCCGCCGTTGCGAGAGCAGTCTGATGTTGATGCCATGTGGGCGGCGTTATCATTTGGTAATATCGATAGCCTGGCAACTGACCACGCACCCTGGAAATTAGCAGAGAAGCTCGATACTGAATTTGACGCCACCAATTTAAGACAAGGCGTGGCAGATCTCGAAACCAGTTTGCCCATGCTCTACTCAAGTGGTGTATTGGGCGGGCGTATCACCCTGGAACAGTTTGTTGCGGTGACCTCAACCAATGCCGCCAAGCTGTTTGGCCTGTACCCACAAAAAGGCACGATTCAGGTAGGTAGTGATGCTGATATGGTGGTCTGGGATGAAACCGAAACCCGCATAATTGATGGCGCGACAATGCAAAGTCGTTCGGACTATTCACCTTACGACGGTTTCAAGGTCACTGGCTGGCCAATTTATACCATCAGTCGCGGTGAAGTGGTGTTGGATGGCAAAGGCATATTGGCTGCGCCGGGGCGAGGGCAGTTGGTAAGGCGAGGGCCGCACAGAGCGATCTAGTCGACTAAGTAAGGCAAGTTCCAACAAGCTAGGAAAGGAGAATTGACTTGAAATTTGGACTGTTTGTGTATTGCACAGTGGGTCGGCGAGCAGAGCTCGAACAAGGGATGGCAGGTAGAAATCGCGAACTCTATCAGCGCATGTTAAAGGAGCTGGGTGATCTCGTGGGGTTTGTGGATGACCGGGGTTACTTTGCCTTCGGGCACCCGGAACACCATCTGCAGATTGAAGGTTTTGAGCTGTCCAATGATCCTGCTTTGATGGCGATGTGGTTGGCACAACATTCGAAGAATATTCGTATCGTCACTTGTGGGTTTGTCAGTACGGTTAATAACCCGCTGATGACGGCTGAAAAAATCTCAACCATGGACAATATGTTGCAGGGAAGATTTGGCGTCGGCCTGGTGCGAGGTTATCAGGCTAGATGGGTGGAGAATTACAAGGTCAAACCAGAGCTTACTGCGGTTGGCCCCTGGAACGCGAAGAGTGAAGCCGACGATTTGAATCGGGAATATTTTGCCGAGTTCGTGGATATTGTCGTCACTGCGCTGCAGAGCGAAACGATTAATTATCAGGGTAAATTCTGGCAGTTTCCGCCAAAGGACTTCGTTAATCCCCATGATCATCCTGTCTACTACACCTATGGCAAGGGTGTTGATGAAGCGATGCGCATTCAAGCCGTTGGCATTGCGCCCAGGCCTTTCCAGGATAATATTCCGTTATATGGGGGGTTCTCGCAGAGTCTACGAACGGCGAAATTTTGGGCGAAGTACAAAGGTCGACCTATTGTGCTTTCCGGTAACACGGAATTTTTGTCCCTACTCTGGCAAGAGTGGGAAGAGGAAGCGAAGTTACACGGGCACGACGTCAAACCGGGTGACCAGGCATGTTGGGGGGGCATCATGATTTGTGCCGAAACCGACGAGAAAGCCTGGAAATTGTATGAGGATATGGAATGGTTTTGGAAAACCTGGGCAACGCCGTTCGGTCAGGGTGTACCAGAATTGTTAATCGGGAGCCCGGACACACTCAACAAACGAATTGAGCTGATGTCGAATACAGTACCGATTGATGAAGCATTTCTGCTCATACCTCAGGGTATTCTGGCGCCGGAACAACTGCATGAATCACTCGACTTATTCTCACGAAAAGTGATGCCGAATTTTGCTGACTGAATTTGCGCTGTTTTGATTCGACTTGCTGGAATATTTTCCATGTTGATGAATTCAGTGCAATTGCTTTTATTCATGAAATCCCCAATATTTGTGCACCCGTTAAGCAACTGATTGCCATCTACGAAGGATCTAGCAGCAAAGCTAGTAGCGGGTATTAGCAGGGTAAGTAGTGCTGCTGTGATTAACTTCTTCATTTCCTTTTCCATCTTCAGTTTACCTCTGTCGTGCAGAGGCCGCCCTTGTCTTCAATGGTGCATATAAAGACGCCATCAGGATTATCGGTAGTCTGGAGGTACTCACGCTTGGCTATCCTGCACTGCTCGATTGTCGAGCATGCCTCTTTTACCTGCCAGCGGGTTACGCCAAACTCGCCAACAGACACCACCAGTATTAGGTATATCGCAAAGTAATTCATAGCCCGTTAACAACGCTGGTAGCGGGTATCAGTGCTGTAAGTAGAACTGTTGCTGTTGCTAGTTTGATTTTCATTGTTCTATTCTTCTACGTTTGATCTGGAGGATTTTGTTGTATTCAAACGCAAAGACTGGTCATTACGCGCCAAAAGCTAGTCATAAAAAACCCCGCCGGAGCGAGGTGATGTTGACCTGTTTATCTAGGCACGTTTTAGGATTGAATGGCCGTCGCAAAGGTGGATGGCGGTGGTTGTGCTTCGATGTGATCCAGGATCTTGTGAATTATGTCTGGGTCAGTGATGTCAGCGATGATACGCATAGTTCCGCCACACAAAGGGCAGAGGGTAATATCAAGCCGAGCGCGGCCCGTTCAAAGACTCTTTTGAGTCGTTGAGCCCAGGATAGAGGTGCAATAAGTTCGTCCTGGCGCGCAGTTTCTTCAATCGATTTGTGTGTTCTGCTAGCCACTTTCCCTTTCACTATTTTGGTGCTTTTTGGAACGATCAGCTTTCTGAGCTTCGCATTGGGCTGAAGGCAGCCCCGAGCTAATACACCATGCTTTTTCACAGGATTCCTGGATGAAACGAAATGTGCCAGCAAGAAGACTTCCAGTGACGAGCAGTTAGGGGAGGCCTACATGTTCAAACCCGATTCTGTTGTAACATCAATTAAAGCTGGGCCAGATAATTCTGCGAGCAGGTGATGATAAATTTATAGGGTTACCTGCATAGACTTGATGCTGTTAAGGAAATTGGTTTTCATCCGATTAACCTCCCCCTTAACAGCAATGTTGGGATATCGTATTAGCAACTCTTCCAATAAAACCCTCAGCTGAATTTCTGCCAGGCGCCAGCCAATACACAAGTGCTGGCCATATCCAAATGACAGGTGTCGGGGACCCTTACGACCAACCTTAAACACAAATGGGTCTTCCCATTTGTCTTCATCTCGATTCCCGGACATGTACCACAAGGCAAGCTTGTCGCCCTTTTTAACTGCCTGCTCACCGATCATTGTATCTTCGGTGGTGGTCCTTCTCATATAGATCACGGGGTGAACCCAG
>DTZW01000443.1:0-1630 GCA_012961165.1 Gammaproteobacteria bacterium
TTCTGGCGGTGAGCGATTCCTGGCCTGTGAGGCCTCATCCAGCCCCAGATGCTTCAATATTTTCTCAATAACGTCCGGACCAGTTAGCTGACGGGATTATTGGCGTCTGGGTCAATGGGAAACGCGTCTGGCAGGATTAGGCAGCAATAATCCGTCGCCCGGAGTGTTTGTTGTGCGAAGCGCAAGCACACCATAGGACTTTTATGTTACCAGTTGCTTACTGGCAGAACGGAGAGCTCCATGAAGCGCTCGAATTGGTCGACCAGACTTTAGATTGTGCGCTGGATAGCTTTGATCCCCACCGCGGGTTGCACCTCAGCGTAAACATTAATAGGATTTGTAATACTAGAAGGGTTGATAATTGTGGAGACTAAAATGCGAAGACTTTTACCATTATTCAGTCTGGTGCTCATACCGGTGTGCGTCCTTGGGCAGGATGTGCATCCTGAGGTTCAAGCGGCGCTTGATTGGCAGATGCCAAAAAATGAATGCGAATTCAGGGTCAAACGTACCAATGTGGGTGGTACAGACAGAAATTTTCGAAAGGCGATGAAAAAATACACGAAGTGCAACGATAAATACCTGGCTGGGTTGGTTGCAGAGCGAGAGAAAATGATGGCTGTTGCACACCACGGATTAACCCAGGAGCAGGCGGATATTATTATGGGCCATATGGGTGCTATCGCCATCATACTAAAAAGGAGTGGGTCAGAGTCAGCGGTGCCGGAATCGATCCGTGAGGCCAATCAAACCGCCGATTTCAACCAATAAACGTCCGGTTATACCACCGTTCCGAAGAAGTTCAATTGAGCGACGCGTCCAGGCACCAATCAAGCATCCTTCTCTAGCCCAATCTCAAGCTGCTCCCTGGAAGGTAGTACAGCTTTAACCTTCTCCTTCAGTTCACGAATCATACTTTCTGTAGTTGCCCAATCCACGCACGCATCAGTGACAGAAACACCATGTTTCAAATCCTTGAGGTCTTTCGGAATAGACTGGTTACCCCACTCAAGATTGCTCTCAACCATCAGGCCGATGATGGAGCAATTGCCCTCTACAATCTGATTGCCCACATTACTCATCACCAATGGCTGCAGGGCCGGGTCTTTGTTTGAATTTGCATGATTGCAATCGATCATGATATTGGCCGGGATAGTTGCCTTCAGCAAATGTTGTTCACATATGTTAACGCTGACTGAATCGTAGTTCGGCCTGCCACCGCCGCCCCGCAACACTATGTGCGCGTGATTGTTGCCCCGGGTGTGAATGACCGCGACTTTACCCTGGTGGTTGATGCCGAGAAAACGGTGCGGAAACCGATTCGAGCGCATTGATTGCCACTTCCAGTCCGCCATCCGTGCCATTTTGAAAGCCCAGAGTATAGGTCAAATTAGAGTCGCTTTTCTGGAAACAACCAAGCGCAAGTCTGCCGAGAAACTAGCTTTGAATATCATTTCGCGGGGAATTCGCCGCTAGCGGCGAAATTTCATGGCTGGACCTTGTTAAGCTGGGCCTTGTTAACAATGGTGCTTTGCTGACGGCACCTGGATCAAGCAGCCAAAACCGTCCCCATCAGCGTTGGCAGATGTCAGAGTAGTTGAGTCGAATGCGCGAACAGTCCTTCTGGCGG
>DTZW01000443.1:1686-10237 GCA_012961165.1 Gammaproteobacteria bacterium
AACGTCCGGTTCTTCAATGCCAGCGATGATCTTCATCTTGCCACCGCAATTCTCACACTTCTCTATCTCGAGGCGGATGGCCGCCCCACAAACTCCAAGGGGCTCAACACAACATGAGAAGCGCCATCATCAACACGTCCACACTCGTTACTAGCTCTGATGATTTTTTTGAGGAAAGACGCGACTCACGATTGAGCCAATCAGGGCTTTTTCGGAAAGGGTTTCAACTTACTTAGAACTCTGTCCAGGTCTGCTGAACGGGAATTGTGCATCGCGCGGTCAACCATCTTCTCGTATTTAGGATCAAACCGAGCAACCTTTGCTGCATCCGACGCAAGGTAGGTTGCACCGGACACAATTCGTTGAGCGTCCCCTGCATCACAATTTTTGCAGGCTAATGTTCGAGGCGCGTCAGTATTATGGAAGTATCGTTCCGATATCCCGTTACAGCTCTGGCAATGGAACTCATAAATAGGCATATCAGGCTGGAGATGTTTCCAGCTGTGCATACGCCTCAAAAAACGCCTGAATTGATGTGTGATAACGCAGAAAATCCAGCTTCATTCGTGGATCTGCCTTTACCACGTACTCGGACGCATCAAACTGAGCGAGGTTTCCACCGCTCCCTGACTGACAACCCTTAATGTATCGGCTCCACTGATCCGAGTCCATTTCAATCAGAAAATCACTTTCACGAAGTTCACTGGCGGCAATTTTCTCAACGCTGTGGCAAGTGAAGCCTTCAAACGAAACCAGAAATGTTGGCTTACCAACCTTGACACCCATTTTGACATCAACGTTTCCCAGATGACGAAAATGTGAATCCTCGTTGACAGCCTGCTGTGCCTTTTTTAGTTTGCGTAACGATAAAACTGACATCTTTTACACCTCACCGGCGTCAAAAAGTCGTTGTTACTCGACTTGATGCGTTAAAAAAATCCTGAAAGTTCTGGTTGTACCGATAGAACAAGTCCTGCCGATACTGATCATCAATGGGTGATCTGGCAATGCCATCTTCATGATCGAGATCAAGACTGTTCAGCGTCTGATTCGAGCTTGCTTTACCATTTCCCTGAACGTCTTTGATCATGGTTACCCAGGCATCCATTGGCATCTCGATAATGAAGTCTGCTTCGCTCAGATCAGATTCGCTACAGACACCCACATTGGCACACTCCAGACCTGCAAACTCAATTTTATAATACTTGTCTCCAATGCCGAGTCCCGCTTTGGAATCACAGGCACCGCCACCGCCGCTGTGCAGGCTTGTATCAGAGTTATACACTTCCCGCACTTCTCTGAACCATTGTTCAGAAGGGAATACTGCCACGACTAAATCTCCAGATACTGTTTTAGTTTTGGATGAAGTGTCTCTTCTCGATCCACGCCAAGCCAACTGCAGAGTTCAAGATAATCCTGCAGAAACTCGCGAATCAACAACAGATAACGCTCCATACCGAATGTTCGACCACCTTCTATGCCACCGCCAAAAATAATCGCCATTGCGGATTTCACGATTGGGTCTTCAATTTCTGCGGCGAACATACCTTCACCTATCGCGAGTAGCGTTCGCATGATCGCGGCGCCACCTTTGTGATGTGTTGCTGCGTATTTAAGATGATCATAACCATAGGTCAGATGCCGTGCGTGATCTTCGAGCATATGGCTGTATATATAGGACTCGGCGTCGTTGTGAGCATATTCCAGTAAACCCGCCAGCAATCGGGTCAGATAGGTGCCTCGAAGAAGATAGAGATAAACTACTGCCTCAGTCCAACCTCCACTGCTTTCGAGGATCATACGATTAACGCGGCCTCGACTTTCTATACCAAGCCCACCACCGTTGGATAACGCTCTTTTTCTTAACACTTCCAAATGCCGCGCACAGTCAAAAGTTGCGGTTGCCAGATATTGTTTCACCTCAAAATACCCGTAGGACATCTGGTCCTGCCAGTAGGTAATGATTTCGAGTTCTGTGTTTGCGCACTGTGACAGCTCGGTACAAATTTGGCAGACCGACCGCTCTACGTCTTCAGGCAGTTCAGCCAGTAAGTCCCAGGGCACTTCTGTTGCAGGTATCCAGCGACGCTGAATGGCTTCTTCGTAGAGATTAGCGGCGCAGTCCGCCCACATCTCGTGTTTGCTGCGCAATGAATAGGGAAGTGGCGGGATACCAGGTCGAGGCAGGGCACCTCTTGGTCTGCGAGTCTGATCCTCCCAACGCTCGGGCACTTCGCCGTAAATACCTACATTAACATCACCTAATCGCAGACCATGTTCGCCGGGTTTAACGCGAATACCCCATTCATTGGTCAGACCCATCCATTCATAGGTTGGGTTCGGCACCCCCTGAATTGGTTTCGCTGTCGCACTGTCTTTGGTGGGTTCATTTTCCGACATAAAAGAGGCCTCTCAATATCATTAGTCTAAGACGTCTCTTTAATTGGTCGAGGCGTACGCCGCAGGAATGGGAGATCGCCCATTTTCAAAACGTGTACTAAAACCGGCACTAATCACGCGCTTCATATATTCCTTGAGCTGTCGACGACGAATCACTAGAAGTTTCCGATGACCCTCATCGTATTGTTCTACGCCGCCCCCCAGCAATATTGCTAGCGCTTCGCTGGTTTCCGATTGAGTACCCGCCGGGTTTTGCTGACCAGCCAACAGCTGGTCTTCAGCCTCATCCAGGTAACATTCTATTTCTTCACATCGTTCTGGCGCGGTTGCACCCATGAAACGCAAGTGCATTACGCCAAAGGCAACATGACGCGCCTCATCCTGCGCGCACAAACGATACATGGTTTTTTCGGCGTCATTCTGACCAAAAAGTTCCCCCATACGGAACATCGTCAGCACTGCGCCTTCGCCTGATATATGCAGCCGAGTCGACATCTCTGTAAAGTCTCTGGCAAGATCAATACTGCCAACAAACCCTGATGTTGCTCCCGACATGCGCATTAAACCGCCACCATTGGCAAGTGCCCGTTTTCGAAAGACATCCATATGCCGCGCCTCGTCCATCACCTGAGCACTGAGCACATTGCGCGCTTCGAGATAATCCGGCGTAGTCTTGGCAATCCACCGAGCAGGCACGTCACCCGCGACAAACTCAACTTCATTAAAAAATGTACACAACAGACATTCCGCTTCTTCCACCGCATCGGGCAGCGGTTTAAGTGTATGCCAGGGGACGTCTGTCGCGGAGCTCCATTGTCGTTGCAGCGCTTCCTCGTAAAGGAACTCTGCGTTTTCGAGCCAGATCTCAGAGAGTGTATGTACTGAATAGGCACCAACTCGGTAAGCATCAGGGCGTGCCGTTGCTCCCCTTGGTCGGCCAGTCATATTGTCGCTGTTTTTGGGAAGATCGCCGTAACTACCGACCTTGATATCATCTAGCGTCAGACCCCGTTTACCAGGGGTTGCTTTCGCACCCCATTCACCCATTTTCTCCATCCAGCTAGTATCAAGCTCATGCTGCTCTTGCATGTCGATTGCTTCACTCATAACAGGCTCTCGCTTTGGCGAATTTCATCTATCATACACCAAAGCTGCAGGTACAAATCAATTCTGGCCTGAGGGTGAGTCATTCTTTTACACTCAGCCTATTACGCGAATACCATTGAATGCCTGGCCTGATAGTTACGGGGTGGTAATATTGCTTTCCTGACCACTAGGTGTCCGATGAGTGAAGACGAATTGCTACCTATCTTGAAAGCCAACACAGCTGATATTCCGAGCCTGTTACCGGTGGTGGGCGATCCTCAGCGTGTTGATATCGCGGCAAAGAAACTAGATGGACCGGGCCTGGTGAGTCACAACCGCGAATTTCGCATCATGAAGGATTCGTTTAAGGGCGCTGAAGTGGGTATTGCCACCGAGTATAGGTCAAATTAGATACGCTTTTCTAGAAACAGCCAAGCGCAAGTCTGCCGAGCGCTATTTAGCCCAGATCCAATAACGATGATGCTCTAGCGCATCTGCGGAACCGTCAGGTGGCCCTTGAGTGCGTCATCCAATGCCTTCTGAGCGAGTTGCAGACCTGCTTCAAACCGGCCAAAGATAAAATTTGTATTCACTTTTGTTGCAAACCCTTTTTGTATGCCTTCGCCAATCTCAAAGTCTTCATCGAACACACTTCTCACCACATCGTAGTTTGCCTGCCAATATTTCTGCGCTTTTTCAGTTAACGCGGATTCAGGTATTAACATCACGCTTTTAAAAACGCAGCTGTCTGGACCCGTTGGAATAACCGTGTGGATGTAAACATGGTCGGTCATCACTTGGATGAAGTTACAGGGGAAAATGTAATTCTGGGTCATGAAGTTGGATCGATAATCCCAAGTTTCAGGATCTTGTTCCTTTAGTTTTGTGATACGCGCGAGTGGAACGGCGTTGCGCACGTGCGGGTACTTGTCAAGAAACGGCGATTGATTATCAAGATAGGAAGCGCAGGCGGTATTTTTGTGCGCCGAACAAAAATGGTAGGTTTCTAAAAAACCTTCTAGCGCGATGTGCCAGTTCATGTCGAGATTCAGCGACCACTGCCGAAACATTGTGTGCGATTCGAGGTTCAGAGAAGTGAGCTGTTCGGCCATAGGGGCGAGCCAGGATTGAATATCGATTTTTTCGTCACTTGGCTTTGGTTGAACCCAAATCAAGCCGAACTGTTCAAACGCGGGTAATTCGACCAGGCCATGGGTGTTCTTGTCTACGCCATCAAATCCAGCTGGCTGGCGCATGCCTCGTAGGTTTCCGTTCAGGTCGTAGGTCCAACCATGGTAGGGGCAGGACACGGTATTTGCTTTGCCACAGGGTTCATTTACAACCCTTGCGCCGCGATGTCTGCATACATTTATGAACGCTTTTACCTCATTGGTGCGATTGCGGGTAACTAAAATGGGAATGCCGGTTTCGTTGTGAGTGAGATACTGACCAGCCTCTTTCAACTGTTCAGCGTAGCCAACGATAATCGGGAAATTACGAAACAGCGTGTTGATTTCCAGGTTAACATGCTCAGTATCGGTGTAGTTGTTGACAGGATTCAACATAACATCCGACTGCAACTGAGTGGTGCCTGACTCACAAAATTCGAGAACGGTCTTGATGATATTGAGTTCTTCAGTGCTGGTGTTCATTCTTTTGCGCTCTGTAGATTTTGCAGAGAAATTCTAACATGTGCACGATCTGAACGTCGTCCGCGCATGCTTTGGGAATAGTTACCTTAAATCCCATTTTCCCAAAAATGTAAAAGCAACCGCATGAGGAGCTTTCAGCCACGGTTCAAGACAATCGGCCCATGCCTGCTTGTTTGGTCGGATCAGGACTGACTTCCTACTGGCCAGAACTGCCCGGAGTATAGGTCAAATTAGATACGCTTTTCTAGAAACAGCCAAGCGCAAGTCTGCCGAGAAACTTGCTGTGAATATCATTTCGCGGGGAATTCGCCGCTAGCGGCGAAATTTCATGGCTGCACCTTGTTAACAATGGTGCTTTGCTGACTGCACCTGGATCATGCGGCCAAAACCGTGCGATGCCAAGACATCGCCGTGAATATGAAATAACTAACTAGCCACCACGGTTAATTTTGACCAAATCTCCTAAAGTCTCAAGTTTCAGGTGAAACGCGAGCCATTCCATAATAACCGGCACTTCATCTCTCGAAACACAGTGACCACCGTATTCATTTATAATCATTAATTTGCCCTGGACTGATACGTCAGTTGCCATCTGGCTTTCCGACAATGGAACTAAGGGGTCGGCATGAGTATTGATTGTTAGGATGGGTGTGTTAGTCATATTGCTTTTCCCAATTAAACCTTGCTCAATAAGGGAAACCGGTAAGCTTTTTGCCATAATATCAAGAACGTTATCTGGATTGGCGCGAGCGCGGTCAAAAAAGGTCTGGCTCTGAAAATCCATAAACATACCGGCTAGTGCTGGTGTGAGCTTTGCCTTGTTAAAGCTTGCCATTTCTGCGTCGGACAAGGTGCCTTTATTGTAAGCATTAACCAGGGCGTGAACATCATATCCATCTGGCGAGGGGCCAGTTAATTCCATTGCGTATAAGGAATGCATGGGTCCACAGCTATTGACAGCAGCAGCGATGTTTTTCCTGTGTTCTCCTAGAGCGATTCTAACGGCGGTTAAACCAGCCAAACTCTCTGACCATACGCCAATTCTCTCAGCATCAAAGCGTTTGTCCTTCATTATATGCTGAAGCACAGCAACATGATGTTTATCGTAATTCGCATCAACAATACCTAGATTACCAGTGCCCGGTGCATCAAAAACAACCATGACTGCGCCAGCATCATTAATGGTTTTTGAGAGTGGATAGTATTCAGTGCTAAATACATCCATACCGCCCGTCTTCATTATGACGGGGTAGGGTGTAGAAGATTGCTTGGCTGGAAAGTGAACTAAAGCTGTAAACTTGGCACCGTCAACTTCCAATTCCCATGACTCAAATGGTGTTGCAAAATGACGACCTGCTTGCTTGTACATTTCGACTGCCTTGGTAATGGCATTTCTTGAATGCTTGTCTCTAAAATGTGGATAGCTTGCTTGAGTGTAATAAATTGAAGCCTCGATATAAGCATTGAGAGCAGCTTGTGAATCACCTTTCTTTTCGTATTTCTTTGCTTCCTTTTGCGCTTGCTTGCCTATTCGACTCCATTCGTAAACCCAATGGCCTGTGCCATATTTTGTGATCGTGTCTACTTTGTCTTCGTATCGACGTTTACCCGTGGCATTTTCAATACGAGAAAGTGCTTCGCTTACTCGAGTCCAATCTGCGCCTTCCCATTGCCACATACCCTGACGGACTGAACGCCACCAATTCTCTTCATAGGCTTCACCAGCCGCTTCTGAGGACGTTTCTTCTGCGAATAGATTAGTGGTATTGGTAAAAGAGGACAATATGATAAGCATGCCCATGGCTAATCTGAATTTAGTTGTCGGTTGTTGCCGCCAGTTTGGTAATTTCATTCATCTACTCCATCATTTGTTGTGTGGGAACCTGGATATGAAGTAAACATGTGGATTGCATAACCACACATCTCTTCCACTGATTCTGGTTGATCGTAAACGCCATCTATTAAAAATTTTGATATGCCGTGCATCGTGGCCCAGACAACCTGAGACAATCGCAGGGAATTTCGATTAGGGTTTAACACGCCGTCATTTTGTCAACTGGTAACTATTATCAAGTTGTAATTGAAAAACCCGGTTGAAATGGATAGCAATTCTTTGGTGGGTTTCGTTAATTTCCAAATTCGTCGACTAAACATTAGCTCATAAAGTTTTGGATTATTTTTTACGTAGCGAACATAATTTTACTGTACTAATTCAAATATCTCTGCTGGTATCCGGGAATTATCTTCAAAGATCTCCTTTGTGGCCTGGAACATCTGTTCAAAACCTTGTTCAGGAGTATAGGTCGAATTAGATATGCTTTTCTAGAAACAGCCAAGCGCAAGTCTGCAGAGAAACTAGTTTTGAATATCATTTCGCGGGGAATTCGCCGCTAGCGGCGAAATTTCATGGCTGCACCTTGTTAACAATGGTGCTTTGCTGACTGCACCTGGATCACGCCGCCGTCAACTTCAACTTCAAAGGTACCGTCTTCTGCGAAGTAGTCGACCCAGCCATCAGCGTCGTAAGTATCAGCTGTGTGGGCGTAACGCGCAAAAAGATCCTCTATTGCAAGTCGATTAGTCAGTAGGTCTAGGTCGCTTAAAATATCTCTCCTAATAATTCATGCACCTGGTGAATCTTAATCTTCCACCGCTCGATAAAGGGAGGTTAGTCCAAATCCAGCTTGTATTGCCGGGTTTTGGGCGTTTAATTCTTCGTACTTGAGTCGCCAAATTTTGATGTAGTTGTAAAAAGGTGCCGTTGGGTAAAGGTGATGAATAAGATGATAGTTCTGGTACACAAACAAAGGCGTCAGCAAAAACTCCCAGCCTTGACTGATGGTTGTTGCCTGATATTCGTTTTCTTGGGCCGTGACCTTTGCCGGATAGTGGGGTAAGTACACGAAGACAAGAGCAACCAGAAACAGCGCGAAACGCGACGCTAACAACCACAAGAATAGTACTTCCATGCCATAGCCCAAAAGAATCAACACCGCAACGACCGTTGCAAAAACTAATGCGGAGAAAATGAGGGCTGGCGCCCTACATCGCCTTTCTTTTCCACCGTTGCTCAGGAAGGCTGCTAGGTAGTGCAAATCAAAATTGGACCACCGCACGGGAATTTACCACCCCTTAGCATGGTGGATGAAGTTGTCTGGGTCTTGATCGTTACTAGTGAATCGGTGGTGTTGAAAATGGGTCCAACGCGCAATCTCGATGGCGCAGCTGGAATAAGCAGTAACAGCGAGATACGTCCGAATATTTCATTGAGTCGTCTGTTGGTAGAGACATTACGATGAAGAGCGTCGTGCATGATAGAAAACAGCAGGTAAAGACCAGGGCCGGTGTCTGCTTGGCCGACGAAAGCGCTGCTCTTCACTGAGTGAAGCAAAAGCGCCATCATACTGTGTCGC
>DTZW01000444.1 GCA_012961165.1 Gammaproteobacteria bacterium
TCAGCGTCTTGCGATAACCCTCGGGCATCCAGTCCTTGGGCTCGATCTTGATTTCTTCGGCGATCTTGCCCAGAAACTGCTGCTGCAGCTCTTTGTCATCAACTTTCGATTGAGAATTTGGCAACTCGTGACCGACCATCAACGCCACCCTCGTGATACGGTTTAAATTAATCTGTTACAGAATATTATATTAAAACAAATAACCTGTGTCATTTTGATTGACAGGAACCCCTTACTCAACCGGTCTCGTTTGTCACGTTACCGGGGTCTTTCAGTGTCTCAGGCGCCCAAGACAATGATCACTCTTGGGGGGGGTGAAGCTGCCATCTCCAGTGGAAACGTTCATATCTTTTGCTGGCTGAACGAAGTTGTCTGTGGCGGCGAAAGACGGGTCTTTTGTTTTGTTGCCCCGACACCTCCTTAAGATTACGATAGGTTTGAAATCACAACTTTTAATGGTCCAATCAAATGGAACAAAATGTTTTGAAAGAAGAGTTCATTGATGGGTGTCTGGAATTAACCCTGAACCGACCTGAAAGACTTAATGCTTTTACACCGGAGTTACACAAAGCGTTGCGGTCGGCACTCGAAAAGGCGGCAGATACCCACGCTTGCCGGGTTGTATTATTAACGGGCGCTGGCCGGGGTTTTTGCGCTGGGCAAGATCTTGGCGACCCTGATTCTGCACCGGGCGACAAGCCACGAGACCTGGGTGCGTCGATTGAGGAATTTTATAACCCTCTGATCCGCTTAATTCGGTCATTGGAAAAACCGGTTATCTGTGCCGTGAATGGCGTTGCTGCCGGCGCGGGTGCGAATATTGCCTTTGCTTGTGATCTGGTTATTGCCTCCCGAGGGGCAAAATTTATTCAAGCCTTTTGTAAAATTGGACTAATTCCGGATTGCGGCGGAACCTGGACTGTGACCCATCTGATTGGGGAAGCGCGGGCAAAAGCCCTCATGCTCACCGGCATGCCAATCTCCGCCGAGCAAGCCGCAAGTTGGGGTTTAATTTGGCAGGTATTTGATGACGAGAGTCTTTTAACAGAAGCGCGAAAACTCGCCCAGCAGTTTGCTACCGGTCCGACCGCGAGCCTCGCTATGACTAAAAGGGCCATTCATGCCGCATTGACTAGTGAGCTTGATCAGCAACTCGACCTGGAGCGAGATCTGCAACGAGAGGCGGGGCGAGGGGGGGATTACGCCGAAGGCGTAGCTGCATTTCTGGAAAAACGTGCGCCCAATTTCAAGGGCAGGTAGTTGACTGGGCCGAGGAGCGGGATCAAGCCTTCAGTTGCCTAAGGCCTGGGGTTGAGTGGATGATCCTCGCCAAGATGGCCGATTTAGTGACAGGAGTTCTTATAGTAAGCCTTAAGCCAAGTTGATTGGAACAAGACTTTTTGTCGTTGCCTAGCTGTCAGTGGTACGGCTAATTCCAAATTTATCAGAAGGTGGCCAAACGCGCTCTAGATGTTAGCGCGGCTGTCAGAAGTAACACTGGACCCGCGCGTCATTGGGCTTGCCTGTCGCTGGATGTAAAGACTAGTGGCGGGTTGCCTGATTGGTACCGCCGGTTTAAGGTGAGAAAATATCGAAAACTTCACGTGTGAGTCAAGAACAGGACAATACCCTGAATGAACCGTCATTATGTTTTTGCCATTGTGGCGCCAATTTTTTGGAGCCTTGCAGGGGTGATCGTCAAGTCCCTGGAGCAGGCAACAGAATGGCAGATCAATTTCTATCGCTGCGG
>DTZW01000445.1:0-2421 GCA_012961165.1 Gammaproteobacteria bacterium
GACTTCTATCATCGGCGGGGGCGCTGAGGGCGCCAGCATGAACAGTCTGCAGGGTTTACTGATCGCCTTTTCTGACCCTGATACATTAGTCGGTGCCTGGAGCCACTACCTGATATTCGACCTGTTTGTCGGCGCCTGGCTGGTACGCGACGCAAAACGGCAAAACATCCACCACCTGGCAGTCGTAGTACCGCTCATCCTTACCCTGATGGCCGGACCGCTCGGTCTGGTGCTCTATCTGGCGATCCGCGGGGTCTGGCGCCGTCGGTTTACCCTGATCGAAGCCGGGTAGCTTTAACTGAAACCACCTACGCAGTACGGGCTTTGCTGCCCGTTAACCTGGAACGCACGACCCGCTTCAGTCAGTGGCACCAAAAGCTTCATAAAAGTGCTTACGGCACATCGAGACGTATCTGTCGTTCCCCCCGATCTCAACGCTTTCCCCGGAAGTAATGACATTTCCGTCCTGGTCCTGGCGAATCACCATGGTCGCTTTACTGCCGCAATGACAAATTGCCTTAATCTCCTTCAGGTTGTCAGCGATCGCCAGAAGATACTTACTTCCCTCAAAGGGTTCCCCCCGGAAATCGGTTCGTAAGCCATAGGCAAGCACAGGAATGTCCAGAAGATCGCTGATCTGGCCCAACTGCAGGACCTGCTGTTTGGAAAGGAACTGGGCCTCATCGATCAATACACAATGAAGTGGTTTTTCACTCATCAGCGAACTTACCTTCGCGAACAAATCCTCATCGGGTCGTATCGAGACTGCTTCGGACTTCAAACCGATCCGGGATGTGACCACACCCTGGCCGTATCGATCGTCAAGAGATGGCGTCAGCACGATCGTGTTCATACCACGCTCTCGATAGTTGTAGCTGGCTTGCAACAATGCAGTGGATTTGCCTGCGTTCATCGAAGAGTAGTAAAAGTAAAGTTTGGCCATAGCGAGCTATAATGCTGAACGAATATTAACGGGATTAGGTTTTATGACGACGACAATTTATGGGGTATCGGGCTCAAGGGCCATCCGTTCACTTTGGGCCATCGAAGAAGTCGGGCTTGAGTATACACACGTTGCGACTCATTTTTTTAATGACTCCAAAACTGACGACTACCTGTCCATCAATCCCAATGGGCGGATTCCGGCCCTGGTGGATGGGGAAGTCACCCTGTTCGAATCCATGGCGATTAACCTGTACCTGACCAGGAAGTATGCACCGGCTCTCTACCCGGTGTCTGAAGGCGAACAGGCTAAAGCAATTCAATGGAGCGTTTGGGCGATCAGTGAAATCGAGCCACAACAGATGCAGATCGTGATTCAAAAGTTTTTCAACCAGGATAACATTGACCAGTCCACAATCGACAGCGCGACCGGTAACCTGCAGCGTCCTCTGGCCGTTCTCAACGAACACCTCGCTGACCGGGAATATCTGCTGGGCGATTCTTTTACCGTCGCCGACCTGAACGTTTCTGGCGTGATGCTGCTAATGCAGATGATCGAGTTTGATCTATCAGCCTACCCGAACATCAAAAACTGGACGGAACGATGTTACAGCCGGGATGCACTGAAACGAGCCCAGAGCCTTGACTAGACTTTAGTCCCTGGTAAACCTGGTCGCGGCAAACGCGCCATTGCGCTTATCTTTCTGATGAGTGACCTTGCATTGCTCATTGCCTATCGACACGATCTGCCATTTCTATGAGGTGCAGCTATAATGATGATTCAGCTAACTTAGTGAGCCCTGAATGGCTGACATCAACATTGAAAATTTCTATAAGCACATCGCCAGGATACTGAGTATCTTGTATGAGGCATTCCCGTCGAAATCGCCTCTGTACGTGGATGATGTCGCCGGTGTGGATGATCCGGACGAATATGGTCTGCACAGCCCAGACTACACTGCCGGTTTTTTCGCGATGCTGTGGCTCGCCGACGAGCAATACATCCGGTACATGGACACGATCAGGCAGGACGGCGTCGATCAGGCAGTGCTAACGCACAAAGCATTCCTGAAACTAACACAGGTATCTGACCCTATTTACCAGGCAACGGTCTATCAAACAGACGACAGTCACGTGGTCGTCACGACTCAAACGGAGCAAGCCGGATCACCGCCCTCTGTTGTTGAAGACCATATGCTGGTGATCAACCAACTGCGACACGCACTTCGAAGTGGCGATTCAATCGCGATCGCCAAAGTAGTCAGGCATATTCTGCATAGCTAGGGGTCTACACTTCTCTATCGGGATTACTGCGTATCGCCGGCATCCAAGAACTGCGCGATTGGAACGACAGCCATCTAAGATGGCTCTGCTAATCACATCGCATCTTCAATAGAAGCCCGGACTATCAACAATCGCTCGCTGGTCGCTCCTGAGCCGCTACCGCGCTTTTCCAATTCAGCAATCGTCTCTTTACCC
>DTZW01000445.1:2471-10190 GCA_012961165.1 Gammaproteobacteria bacterium
CAACGAAGGTAATAAAAAACTGGCTGCCATCAGTTCCGGGACCACGGTTGGCCATACTCAGCAGACCGGGTCGGTCATGACGGGCTTCTGGCGAAAATTCACCGTCGTATTGGTATCCAGGGCCACCCCGACCAATACCCAGCGGGTCGCCACCCTGGGCCATAAAGCCACTAATAACGCGATGGAAGATCACGTCATCGTAAAACCCAAGTTCCGTCAGGTAAACGGTGCTCGTCACATGCATCGGCGCAATGTCAGAGAAGAGCTTGAACCTCATGTCACCCACATTGGTTTCAAGCTTCCAGATGATTTCCTGGCCGGGTTCGAAGCTCATGAGTTCGGGCAACTGAAGATTTGATTTCCAATCGGGATCGGACTTATCGATGGTTATTCCAGCAGTGTCATCCATTGATGCATCATTAGCACTTGCCATCGTAGCAGGCGCGGTCTGCTCGACCCCGGATGGCAAGGGTTCATCAGACAATTTTTGTTCTTTCGACGCTTCGGACGCACACGTCGTTGATATCATTAGCATGCTAACCAGCAGTAATCGCTTCATCTTTGTTCCTTAATTTCGTTTGTTAATTGCTATCGCTGAGCCTGACCGAATTGTCGCACAAGCCTAATCTTTCTTCCTAATTACGCGACCTGATACAACACCCAGTCATCATAACCCACGAGAACAGATTTCATTCCAGCCAATGCCTCATCCAGTTCAACGTCTCCGGTATCTACCAGCAGCGGACGACGTTCAAGCCTCACCAGTTTGGACTTGGTCGCGACAATCTCCAGGTTGCGAACCCCAACCCGTCGAATGACTCTAGCGCTGAGTTGCTGATTTCCCCTGCCAAAGATATGACCTTGTCCACCAATGGCCGTGACGACAATTTTTGCCAAAGGCGCATCTTCTATCCATTCCATAATTTGATTCTCCGAGACATCGGCTGCCAGGAGTTCACCATTGCTGACTACATCGATGCCCAACAGGGTGGATTCAAGACCCAGGGAATCCATCAGTGTCGCTACGGTAGATCCAGAGCCCATAAGGTAAAGTGCATCTGGAAGCATGTTCTCGGTAAAGTACGCTGCAATATCCTGAACGACCAGCGCATCAACTTCCTTACCCCCCACCTTGGTCTGCTGGACGTACCGAAGATCATCGGGCACCGGTAACTCACCATAGAACCGGGTTTTCACAATGCCTTCACGGAACGAACTTTCGTCAATATCCCGCACTTCGGATTTCACCACTGACAGGATTTCCCCCGCGAGCATTTTATTGATGAGTGTTGCCGCCGCAACGGGCGTGGTCGCAAAGACGCCGGAGTGCATCTTCACGCCACAGGGAATTCCCAGCACCGCCGCCACATTCTGAATGCTGTCGGCAACATCCCTTGCTGTGCCGTCACCGCCCGCAAACAGCAGTAGGTCAACGCCTTGTTCACATAACAAACGCACACCCTGGCGGGTGTCTTCAGCCGACGTATCGGCGGCTATCAAACCACCAACCATATGACAGGTGATACCCAGATGGCCAAGGCTGTCCCCACCCATCTCACCAGGCACGGTGAACCATTCGATTCCATCGTGAGCAATACGCTCAAGGCAAGCCTCTGCCCGGTCAGCGACCTTACTTTGTCCACCAAGCAACATTGCGTCGCCATAAACACCATCACTGCCCTTCAGGCCTACCGGCCCACCCACACCCGCTTTGGGATTCAGCAGCAGACCAACCTTCATCTTCCGGTCGGTCATGAGTGCTGCGATAACGACGTTTGTCCAATGGCTGCCAATCTTTCGCGGACACGTTTACCGAAATTCATCGCGTCACAAAAAGATTCAAGTTCGTTCGCGCTTGCCGGAGAAGGCTCAAGATCCTCCAGCGACACCTCCATATCAATGTCACACTTAATCCTGGTAATTTCCTGGAACATGCGAACCCTGTGCTCACATTCCAGCAAAGTCTGTTTCGCTTTGCTGGCACCGCGAAGCCCGATGTTTTCTATTTCATCGATGCCAAGGTACAAAGAATCAATATCCCCGAAGTGAGCCAGAATCTTCGCCGCTGATTTAGCGCCAATACCCGGCGCTCCTGGTATGTTATCGACAGAATCTCCCGCCAGCGCAAGATAATCGGCTATCTGATGAGCATGCACACCGAATTTTTCCTTCACCTCAGCAGGGCCAGCGCGCAGATCTGCAGCGAAGTCCCAGAGTATGTCATCGGCCCGAAGTAGCTGGCCCAGGTCCTTGTCTCGAGTGACAATGATGACTGGCCTGTCTGCAGCAAACATCGTATGCAACGTACCGATGATGTCATCCGCCTCATAACGCTTGAGACTCAGATGATGCACACCGAGCAAGCGGGTAATTTCCTGGCACTTCTCGAGCTGGAATTTCAGGTTCTCGTCGGGAAGATCGCGATTGGCCTTGTACTCCGGATAGATATCATTGCGATAGCAGGTGTTCAGGCTTTCATCGAACGCAAAGGATATATATTGCGGCTGCTTCTCTAGCAGCTCGAGCATAAAATTGGTGTAGCCATACACGGCATTAACCGGCTCTCCCCTGTTATCAACGAAGGTATCGGGAATGGAAAAGTAAGCCCTGAAAATGTAGATAGAAGCATCGACCAGGTATAAGGGTTCTGTCATCGCTCACGCAACCTTTTTACTACCGCACTGAAGGTCATCACCACGTCACCATTACTTTCGAGCTCACCACTAACGAACACCAGCGAACCTGTCTTTCTGATAACTTTTGGCAAGCAGCGAATCAACTCTCCTCTGGATGCGGCTGATACAAATTCTGAACTAAAGCTGATAGTAGAACAGCTCTCTTCTCTGTAATGATTGGTTGCAGCCATACACAGCGAAAAATCCGCAAATGTCATCAGCACGCCACCGTGTACCAGCCCGTTGACGTTACAGTTCTTTGCCTTGGGTAGAAACAGGCAGTCGAAACCTTCAGAAGTCTCGCAGTAGTAAAAGGGACCCGTATGATCCTCTGCCGGATCAAACCCCGGATCTGTACTGTAGCTATCGGGGATAGCTTTGGTACTGACATCATTCATTTTGGCGGCTCCCTGTAGGTGTCACTTGTCAGCGCCTGTTGATTGCCCGTTTGCGCAACAAGTGCGTGAATGAATCGCTCTGCCCGGGGCGGCAAGCCATCCAGCCAGGCAATGACTGCGGCATGCACCTCGGCGCTGAAGCCACTCATATCGAGTGTACTTTCATCAAAATTATCGCAGCTCACCCGAAAATCTAGACCCGCCGCCACACTAAAAATCCACTCTAGCGCCTGCGGTTTTACTTCGACGGTTTCAAACGTGCGTTGCTGCTTTACGTCTCGCGTGTCACGGTACCAATAACCATAATCAGGTTGCTGGCGACGGTCAGCGCCCGCAATACACCAGTGAGCTATTTCGTGCAGCGCGCTTGACGCATAATCCTCACGAAAATAAACACGGGCTTCCTGCTTACCAGGTTCATAAAGGGGCTCGGACGCTCCACCTACCAGCTTCGTGTGAGACTGTGCGAAGCATCGGTTAAAAGTTTCACAAATCTGCTCAGCAAGCATCAAACAGGCTCGATGTCTGAATCATGCAAACATTTTGTTTGGCTAAGAGACTCGAAATACGGCTCTGAAAGATAATCCCTGCCCGCCAGCAAGTGATTTAAATACCACCGTGCAGGAGCCAGTCCTTCAGTGACATGATCTTTATTGGCAATGTATACCCACGCATCAACAATACCCGCCCTGGTAACAATCGGTAGCGCGATTCGGGTATACCGGACAGGATAACCTTCGTAGGGATCCATCATTTCGATCTGCACTGGGTCAACCAGCCGATAAACCACTCCCTCGGTGACCCCTTTGGTCACTGCCATTACATTGGCTGCAGCGGCGCCAGGATACTTCAGAGATCGCTTATTGAACCTGAGCGAATAGTCAAACAGGTGCCCCGAATCTGCGGACTCGAACGACATTTTGCGCTGCCGGACCCTGTCAGGATTCATGTTGCTGCCATAGGCGAAATAGTGGTGAACGGTTAACGACATGACCTGGTGGTCTACCCCTTCTTTATCCAGTAAAGGTAGATATCACCCTCGTTTTCCTGATGAACCATTTCATGGCTGAGGAACTTGCAGAAATTCGGGAAATCCCAGGAGGTTGAAGGGTCGGTCGCAGTGATCTTAATGATCTGGCCCGACGACATATCCATCAGCTTATTACGCACCACCATAAGAGGTTCCGGGCAACGAAGGCCAGTGGCGTCAATGTCTACGTCAGCTTCGAGTGTCATTAGATCTCTGCATTAAGTTAAATTGCAGTATTTCCTGCAAATATTTTCAATTGAACCGATTATATCTCGATTTTGACCTTAAATGCGGACCTATACTTGTAGGGTCAGGTCAAGTGAGTATAATTCCCCGCCCAACTTACTGCGACTTATGCGGCCATGATCAGGGTACTTATAGAACGAAGGATCGCCCAGGGATTAGAGCATTACTACGACTGCACGGTGAAACGCACCATCAGTCAGGTTGTCCGTGCGCCCGGCTGTATCGCGGGTGAGTCTCTCAAAGACAAACTTGACCCGGGTCGAAGAATTATCATGTCGAAGTGGGAGAGCCTTGAACACTGGGAGTCCTGGCTGCATTCTCCTGAAAGAAAGAGCGTTACTTCAGAGTTGGCACCCCTTTTGGAAGGCAACGAGCGAATAACAATGCTGGAGCACACCCACTAACAACTACCCCGGTTGCCAGTCCGGCGAATCCCCAACATGCTTCAGTGTATTCACTGGAGGCCTTCACGAGCGAACAAAAACCGTTTAAGCCCACTATCACGCACGGCTATTCCTCTGAGCGAGGACCGTTCAAGATAAATGAAAACCTTGCCATCAGCACTCCGTTTCCCGCATCCAAAATCAACAAAGATAGGCGATGTCGCCTTCAGGCAACAGGATCTCGATTTCAGCTAATTCTCACAGCCAACCTGCGACAGTAGCGCTGACAAATGGCGGGCTACTAGATGCTCACACGTTTCGCGGTCAACATCATATTTACGCGCCCTTTGGTAACTGATGATTGCCTTATCTTGACTGCCTAAAATTTCACGGTAGGCGTCTCCTGCTAACAATAGAAACTGACGCGCTGCATCTTGCGGGATATCAGTCTCAAGCTGCTGCTCACCTTCCACTACAAGGTTGGCCAACAGCTCGTGATCGATCGATGGCTGCTGTGTATTCACGAGATGATGCAGCGTCCAGATTTTTGCCTGAAACGTCTCGGTGACGGGTGCTAAGCGGACCAGTTGATCCTTCGAAAGGCCTTCACCCATCAGGGCGTCACCCACCACAGCACGGACGTATTGAGACAAAACCTTGTTCAGATACTCCTTAATGAACGGTTCGCGCACGATGTCTTCCTGTAGCGCTAACATCAGATCACGCATAAAAGCGTCAAGGCCCGGGTTAAAACCGAAACCCTGCTCACCCAGCTGGAAGTACATTCCGTAATCACGAGCCGGCCCATCGAGTGTAACAATGCTATAGACAGGTCTCTCAGTAGATCCTATGTACTCGGCAAGCAACCTTGCCTGATCCTCATTACTAAGGCGCGGATTCGCCAGGCGGTTGCTAAAGAGAATATTGTGCTGCTGCCTTAATTCTATATCCGGCCTTACGCCCTGCACGTAGTGCAAGGCCCCAAGCGGACCTGTCTGTGTATCACCAGCGACAATCAAGAGAGCATTCTCGTCCAGCGACTCCAGCAGCAGGCGGTTATAGCGCTCTACCCAGACAGTATCGTTTGCGCCAAGCAATGGGAATGACTGTACCGCCACCGCTAGAAAAATCAGCAAGGCTGTCGCCAACCGCGTCACTGCCTGACTTTGTGACACCGCCCAGAGAAATCGAACACCAAGCACCATCCAGATTGAGCAACTCACGAACGAAAGAAGAATCCACGTTGAATAGCCCATTTGGGCTGATTCGGTGAACTGGTGTTTGGTCAACAATGGCAACAACAGGCAGTTCGCAACCCAAAGCAACAATAACGAAACAGCAACCGGCTTGGCGAGATCAAACAGCGAACGCAGCATGCCTAGTGGAATGAACAATAATCCCAGGTAACCAAACTGCTTGATTGAAGCGAGCGGTATCCACCAGAGTAAACCGAGCCACCCTGCGGGTCTGTTTGTGAAGGAATCCTCATAGGTACTACGTGAGACATAAAGCCATAGATCAGAAAAAGAGTTAACGTCACCGATCATGGTCATGGGATTGCCGGACTTGGTAAACATCAACAGGTAAGGCGACAGACCCAAAGCAAGGGCCAACAAACACCCTGCTATCAACAGCGGTCGCTTCAGCACATTTAACAGCGGGTGAATTTTCCAAAGAAGGAAAGGAAGCAGACAAAGGGAAGAAGCAACAATCAGCGGCCAATGATTCGCAAGCCCAAGACCCAGAAACAGAGAACCCGCAACCAGCCAGCGACCATCACCCGCGCGGGAAAAACAGAAGCAGCAAATCATCATGCAAATAAACAGGAAGCTGTTCAGGGTATAGACCTCCAGCACGATAGATTGGGACCAGAAAGCAGTGGACACCGCCATCACCCCGGCCGCCAATGCCGACTCCAGTTCAGACAGGTCAATCAACCGGCACAACGTGTACAGAGCGCACAGCGTCAGGATGGCGAACAGCGTACTGAACAAATTCCCGGGAATAACGCCATCAAAGGGCAGCGACATCATTGGGTGACAAATCAGCGTAGCAAGCGGGTACCCGGGAGGGTGCGCAATACCGTTCGCGTCACAAACCATCATAAACAGCCCGGTATCAACCACCGAGATGGAGGAAGAGACAGTGACAAGGTAGGCCCCAGCACACACCAGCAACGTGGGCAGCAGATACATCAGGTCAGCAAGCCGAAAGTTCAACGATTAGTCTCATTATTTGACCTGCGGATGATACCCGTTGATTGGCAAATGGGAAGCGATGCCAACTAAATTAAAACCCGCTGTAGTCACTGCGCCAGCTTTTCACTATAATCGCCGCTCCTTGAGCCGCCCATAGCTCAGCTGGATAGAGTCCAGCGGGCCGCGTGCGGACTTCGAACCTGGGTTCGAAGAGAAACGGGAATGAGTTTTAGTTGAAATCTATCCGCCCATAGCTCAGCTGGATAGAGCACCAGGCTTCGAACCTGGGTGTCGGGGGTTCGAATCCCTCTGGGCGGGCCAATTTTAAAGGCCCCAGCATGGTTGCCAAGGGGCGAAAATGCCCCATAGAATAGATACTGCTCCATAGAATAGACCCACTGCCCCATAGATCAGGGTGAGGTGCTCTATTAAGAAAGGCATTTTTTACGTGTCTTTCCTATCGTTAGACACCATTGAGAACCCTTGTGCTGGCTTAGTAATTGACCCTTTAAGGCGGTAATGTTTCCGAGTAGTTGCAACATTGGCATGCTGGAGTAACTTCTGGGCCTCAATGTCCGAATCGAGATCACTGACCCAGACATCATTCACAAGATCCTGGATCACATCGAAGCACAACCACCACCGAATAAACCTGTGACAGCTATTCAATCCTGAAACATTCTCGGAGAAACAAGCCAAATCACCCCTGGCCGATATAAAAATCTTTTCAGTGATCAACCCGGCCGTCTGTAAGACAGTAGATCATTGGCTATTCAGACATTGACTATC
>DTZW01000446.1:0-6358 GCA_012961165.1 Gammaproteobacteria bacterium
ATCTCTTCGAACAGGTTAGTTGCGCCACTTTCTTGAGCATAAGAGATACTGAACGGGAAAGCGCTCAATGCAAAAATGGCTAAAACGACTATTTTTGAAGCTTTAATCATGGAATCTCCGTGGTTTTTCTCAATTTATTTTTAATTTTTTCCAAATTTTTTTAATTTAAGCTTTTGCCTTTCGTTTAAACTTTCTACCTACAGACTACACCAACAGAACACGATTCTTCAATGGGGCGTTCGTCTGACGACTGGCGATACTCGCCAGACAAATTGATCCGTTTTAGACACGCACTAAAACCTTTCCCGTGACGCTAGAAGCAACCTCCATTCACAGGTCATTGGATAAATGACGACGCTGCGCTAGTGTTATAGCTCAAACAAAGCTACTCGAAACTAAAGGAAAATGGCAACGGAGATGTTTTGATGAAAATTGAAGGCTTTTGCGACGAGCGTTTCGCCAGCGTTCGCGACGAATTTGAAAAAAATTTCACAGAGCGCGGTGACACAGGCGCATGCTTCGCGCTTACCCTCGAAGGTGAGTACGTAGTGGATATCTGGGCGGGCCATCAGGATAAAGCGCTGAAGAAACTTTGGCAGGAAGATACTATTATTAACGTCTTCTCTTCTACCAAAACGATGACCTTCCTTTGCGCACTGGTACTTGCAGACCGTGGCTTGCTCAACTTTGAGGCCTGTGTCGCAGACTATTGGCCAGAATTCTCCGCGGGCAACAAAACCCAGATCAAGGTCAAACACCTCATGAGCCACTCAGCTGGCCTGCCGGGGTTCAGCCGGCGCTTTACAACACCGGAGCTCTGCGACTGGAACTTCTGCTGTGATGATTTGGCGAACCAATCTCCCTGGTGGGAACCCGGCACACAGAGTGGCTACCACGCGATTACCCAGGGGTATCTGATCGGCGAAGTCATCAGACGCATCACAGATAGAACAATAGGCCAGTTTTTTAAATCCGACATTGCAGATCTTGTCGGTGCTGATTTTCAAATTAGCGTTGATCCCAACGACTTTCCTCGGATCGCTGATCTCATCGAAGCAAAGGAAATAGCCCCGATTCTTGAAATGGATCCTAACTCCATACCTGGGCGCGTTTTCGCCGACATGGAAGATGACGTGGTAGAGATGACGACCTCAGTCGAATGGAAACAAGCAGAAATACCCGCTGCCAACGGCCACGGAAACGCAAGGTCTATTGTTCGCGCGCAGACTGCATCGGCTAACGGCGGCTCTGCGTTTGGCGTCGAGCTGCTGTCCGCGGACGGTTGCAGCAAGGCGTTGGAGTCACAAACGAATGGCAACGATTTGGTATTAGGCATTCCCGTTAACTTCGCGATGGGTTACGCCCTGGCAAACGAGACCATTCCAATTAGCCCGAACTCTAACACGCTCTGGTGGGGCGGGGCCGGAGGCTCCACCGTAGTGGTTGATACGGACGCACATGCATGCTTTTCGTACCTCATGAATCAAATGGACAATAATATTGTGGGTGATCCACGAGGTGCCGCGCTAGGCGCAGCTGTTTACTCATCGCTAGGCGACCAATAGACCTACAAAAAAACGAGAAGAAAACGAGAACGATGATGACAACAAAAGCAAAGGCCGATGACGGTCGAGACATTAGTTTCACCGATTTTGGCAACAAGGACGATATCGCCGTCCTATGGTGCCACGGTGGCCCCGGCTCTCGACTTGAACCACAAACGGAGGCTGAAGCCGCCTGCGCTGCGGGTTTTCGACTTATTGGTATTGATCGACCGGGTTATGGCGGATCCACCGAACTACCTGGTCGTCAGATCGCTGATTGGACGAAAGACGCACTGCAAGTCGCAGATCACTTGAAGATCGATCATTTCTTTATCGTCGGGGTCTCAACAGGCGGGAGTTACGCGCTAGCAACAGCATCTATTGCACCCGAAAGAGTAATGGGTGTCATCGTCTGTTGTGGTCTGTCAGATATGCGTTGGGGTCAGCGCAAAGCGGCCCTGGTTTCCAATGCACTTATCTGGAGCACGGTCGACAGGGAACAGGTTCAAGCTTTTGTGATTGAAGACTTTGGCGAAGATGGCAGCAAAATGCTCGAGGGCGATGACTCGGCAGCCCTACTGTCCCCTCCGGATCTCGCACTGCTTTCTGATCCAGCATTCGCCGCGAGCTTTGGCAATAACGAAGCTTTCGCCCAAGGAGTTTTTGGATATGTGGACGATCGAATCGCTGACGGGCCGACTTTTGGCTGGTCAAGTTTTGATATTAACCGAGTCTCCTGTCCTGTCATCGTCATTCATGGTGAACAGGACGGCATTGTTCCGATTGTTCATGGTCAACATACAGCCGATGTCGTGCCCAACGCCGAACTGCAGACCTTTCCTCAACATGGACATCTCAGTGTTATTGCTGAAGTTGTACCCACCTTGAAAGCAATAAAGCCGTCACTAGAGAGTGCATACGCTCAGATCGCTTTGAATTCGGGCAACAATTCTTAGAACAGTTCGTACACCAACTCTTGGAACAATTCTTATAACAAGGAACCAAATTAAGAACGACAAAATCGCCAATGATTCACGCCTTGACCCTCGCATCAAAACTATACTGAACCTGATGCCAGAAATGATGACGAAGCCAGCAAGTTCCCGGGAACAACTGATCGAAGACGCTAACTCCGAAGAGGCGTTGGAAAATCAAAAGGCGTTCCGAGAAATGATGGAAATGTGTGATAACGATGAAATAGCACCATCAAAGGGATTAACAGTAAGCAAGAAAGATATTGTTTCCGAACCCGATGGGAATTCAATCAACTTACAAATTATCAGACCCGACTCCGATGTCACCGGTTTGCCGCCGGTTGTAGTGAGCGTCAATGAATGTGACCCACTGCGAGATGAAGGCATTGCCTTTTACCAGCTGCTACTGAGCGCAGGCGTTAGCGCGAGATGCCGACAGGTCATGGGCACGATGCACGGCACCGAAATTTTCCCGATCTGCTGCCCCGACTTTTCAACCGACACCGCTCGAGATCTCTCCGCCTTTTGCAAAGGAACCGGGTGATGGCGTAAACCGCCTGCGACTCCAAGAACTGGTAGGCTAATGCCTTCCCCCATTTGACAGCAATACTGGAAAAGAAACAAAACCCGCGCAGAGATCAGCGCCAACGGGATCGTGTTATCTCATTGCTTAAAAGTAAGCCTTTAACCTGCCGATGCGTTGCTGGGCTACGGTTAATCATGGCCAGCAAAAACGTTAACACTCTGACATCCGTCAACGCTGATGGGGACGGTTTTGGCTGCGTGATCCAGGTGCAGTCAGCAAAGCACCATTGTTAACAAGGTCCAGCTTAACAAGGTCCAGCCATGAAATTTCACTGGTAGCGGCGAATTCCCCGCGATATAATGTTCAAAGCTAGTTCCTTGGTAGGCTTGCGTTTGGCTGTTTCTAGCAAAGCGTATCACCTCTAACCTGTACTCTAAATTATGAACAGACTAAAAAACCCTCTCTGGGGGGTTACAATCCTATTTGTTGTGTTATTTATTACCAGCTTTGTTTCTCTGGGATTTTATTTTACAAACTTCGTGAAAGACAATGCTGAACAAGAAGCGGTGATCGCTGCACAAGCTACTGCAAATCAATTCAATACCCTACGGGGTTATTACACAACAAAGGTGATCAAGAAAATTCTTGATAACAGTGATCTGGTACCTTCAATTGATCATGAGGGTGACCCGAACAAAGTTCCCTTACCAGCCACTATGATTCACGACCTTAGCGATCTCATGAAAAAGGATAAGATCGTGTTAAAACTCTACTCTAAGTACCCTTTCCCACACCGACAGTCAGTTAAATTAGATGACTTTGAAAGCTCGGCTTGGTCTGCACTCAGTGCCAGTAAAGGAAGCTCTAAACCTTTTGTCCGAACTGAAATATTAAATGGTGTGACAACTGTCCGCGTAGCGATATCTGATTTAATGACGTCGGATGAGTGTGTCAACTGCCACAATTCCCATCTGCTAACGCCCAAAAATGATTGGAAACTGGGGGATGTCCGTGGAGTGTTAGAGGTAAGAGTCCCTATTGATGATCAGCTTGAAAGGGCGCAACGTGATGAACTGTATTTATTATTCATTATGATGATTGTCGTCATGTTCATCGCCATTATCGTTTTCTTTGTAGAGAGAGCGATGCGCCGTAGGGCAGATGAAAAAAGTAATTTTCAGTTGGATTTGCTAGCCGAAAGCACCAATGTTGGTATGTGGGAGCTGGATGTAACCAGCAAAACTATGACCGTTAATAATCGTTGGCTCGGGATTATTGGCTACACCAGTGAAGAAATAAAAGGAGTGGACATTATTGAATGGAAGCTGGCTAAAATTCATCCTGACGATGTTCTAGAAAACGCAAAGCTGTTAGATAAACACATGCATGGTAAAACAGAAAGTTATGCAAGTGAATATCGTATACGACATAAAAAGGGGCACTGGGTCTGGATTTATGATTCCGGGAAATTCAGCGATTGGTCCAGTTTTGAGGAACGATATATCATCGGCACATCCATTGATGTCACTTCAAGAAAAATGCTTGAGGCTGAACGAGAGCAGATAGCGCAAGAGTTAACCCAGTTAATTAATACTGCCAATGCACCGATCTTCGGGATTGATACCGAGGGTAAGGTCAATGAATGGAATCAGGCCGCTGTAACCATTACCGGTTTTAGTAAAGAGGACGCCATGGGTCGTGTGTTTGAAGACTACGTCATCATGGATGAATATAAAGAGTCGGTTAAGCAAGTGCTCGAAAAAGCCCTGCAGGGTATTGAGACTAGCAACTATGAGTTTCCACTTCATGCCAAGGACGGTAAACGTCTTGAGATATTGCTCAATGCCACGGCCCGGCGGGATGTGGAAGGTAACATCACCGGTGTGATTGGCATCAGTCAGGACATTACCGAACTAAGGGCAAAAGAGAGTGCCCTGAACCAGGCACAGAAGATGGAGGCGGTTGGTCAATTGACCGGCGGCATCGCCCATGACTTCAATAATCTGCTGAGTATCATCAAAGGCAATTTACGCTTCCTGCACGAGGACATTGGACAGAGCACCGTTGAAATTAATGAATTGTTCGAAGATGCCATCTCGGCGGCAGATGCTGGTGCTGAGCTGACACAACGGATGCTGTCCTTTTCTCGGTCTAAAACATTACAACCGGAAATCAAGAATGCTAATGATACCATTGAAAAGTTTGCCCGCTTCCTGTCACGAACATTAGCCGCAAGTGTTGAACTGGATATTGATCTGTCAGACGATGATTTATTTATCAATATCGATCCCTCGCAACTGGAAAACGCCCTGCTAAATCTGTCCCTCAATGCCCGCGATGCCATGCCGGAGGGAGGCACGATCACTATCGGCGCGACACAATATCATCATGGTGATGGTGATGGTGTTAAGTATAGCTGCAGCCTTCGTGAGGGCGACTATGTCAAGATATCAGTTACCGATACAGGCTCAGGTATCTCTTCTGAAGATCTGCAACATGTCTATGAACCTTTTTTCACCACCAAAGAAATAGGCAAAGGCAGTGGCCTTGGTCTCAGCATGGTCTTTGGCTTCACCCAGCAAACCAACGGGGCATGTCATATTGACAGCACCCCCGGTCAGGGCACCACGGTCTCAATGTATTTTCCTAAGGCCATTGAACGTAGGGGGGTCGATCGAAAAACGGAAGACAACGAAGAACTGCCTTCACTTAACTCTGAAGTGATACTCGTGGTTGAAGATGAGCCACGAGTCAAGCGCGTGACCTTACGTGATTTGAAGAAGCTGGGCTATAAAACCCTGGAGGCAGAAAATGCTGATATGGCCAAAACCATCATTGAATCAGGCGAGCACATCGACCTGCTGTTTAGTGACATCATAATGCCGGGGGAAATGGACGGCCGCATGCTGGCTGTATGGACAGAGGAGAATTATCCGCAGATAAAGATTATCCTGACCTCAGGTTTCAGCAGGAGCGTAGAAGAGGTGGATATGGAGAAGGTACAGACAGAATCTTTTCCCATAATTGGAAAGCCCTATTCCACTGCGGAACTTGCAAAGCAGATAAAAAGCATGCTGACAGAAGATTTATTATGATGATGGCACTTCTCATGTTGTGTTGAGCCCCTTGGAGTTTGTAGGGCGGCTTGCAGCCCGGTAAGCAGAGACCCTATTCGATGACGCACTGTTCTGTTCGGGGCGCAGCGTTTGAAAAGGGTGTTAAGGGGGCGGCCATCCGCCTCGAGATAGAGAAGTGTGAGAATTGCGGTGGCTAGATGAAGATCATCGCTTGCATTGAAGATCCGGACGTTATTG
>DTZW01000446.1:6560-7515 GCA_012961165.1 Gammaproteobacteria bacterium
TGTTCAAAGCTAGTTTCTCGGCAGACTTGCGCTTGGCTGTTTCTAGAAAAGCGACTCTAATTTGACCTATACTCTGGAACCAGGTGTTCTTTGATGATGTCCGGGTTCCCGGGAACCACCGCCCTGGTGACGAAAACCAGAGCTGGACGGTAACAAAAAATCTGCTCGGTAATGAGCGTCTGCTGGTATTAAGGGTGGCAGAGAATCGCCGAATTCTATCCTGCCTTAGGGAAGTTACTGCACAAGAAACTGCGCGCAATATTGAACTGGAAGATGGCCACTGGAGACAACTGGCAGAACTGCTAATCCGCCTGGAAGCGCTGGAATCAACGGCGTTACGTTTGCTTACCCGTTTCGACTCGGGGGGCACCATTGGCGCTGAACCTTCCATGTTGAAACTCAAGGGCAGTCAGCTTGTACAGTATCTGGCTCGCCTGTTGTGTGACACAATTGGTTATTACAATCTGCCACTGAACTCCACCCTGCGCAGGCAGGATCAGTCACCCATCGGCCCGGTTTATAGCGATAAGATTGCCAGTGGACTATTTCACCATCGTGGTTTTACCATTGCTGGTGGTTCCAGCGAGATTCAGCACAATATTATTGCCCAGGCTGTTCTGGGACTCTGAGCCCGGCACCGAGATCACCTGCCAAGATCCCTTGAACTGACAAAAAAAAGGGGCCATTGCTGGCCCCTTAACTGTCAACAAAATATCCCGACTGGATTACAAGGCCATCTTGTACCTGGCGTAGTAGATTCGGCCTACGGGACTCGCACCACTGAACGCATCATAGCCACCATCGGTATTCATCTTCGGTGGTCCTTCATCAGTAGCATTCTTAATGCCAAAGGTAACAGCGCTACCGTCCTGCATAAATCCCATTTCCGGCAGACTGTAGGTGTATGCCAGGTCAACGGTTGTGTAGCTGTCGATGGTGGGATGCTCGCCAATGA
>DTZW01000446.1:7592-11942 GCA_012961165.1 Gammaproteobacteria bacterium
GAGCAGCACAGCCGAATGACGATCCATGTTCCAGAACACACTGAAGTTCGTCCTGAACTCAGGCAACGTATGACCGATCGAATTACCGGCATTTCGACTGCCAACGCCATCAACCTTGTTACCGCTAGGGTCAGTCAGGTCGTATTCCAGGGTGTAACTTGTGGTCCAGTTGAATCTCCAGTCACCCATTCTTTCTGTCGACATCTGATAAGCCAGTGTCAGATCAATGCCGGAAGAGTCGAGTTCCTGTGCATTCAAGTACGAGGCTTCAGTTCGGGTAAAGAGACCATCAGATCGACGAATCACCTTGTCAGGTAGGCCTGGACCAATGGTATGGATCTCGGTGAGACCATCCCCATTGGAGTCGATGGCACCACACAAGGGCCCGGCTGCTGCATCAGTATTTCTGCCATTGGGACATCGTGATGCGTTGTCCTGGTTGACCAGGTCCTGGTGGCCTTCTCGAGTCAGCAGGTCTTCGTAGCTAACATTAAAGTAGTCGAAGTCAGCTGAAAAACCAGCCAGGGCCCCATCTACAGGTGCCCAGGACACGCCGATATTCCAGACAGTTGCCTCTTCAGGGACAAGTTCGCTGTTACCCTGTGTAATGGTGGGCCTAAAAGCGAGACCACCGGTTCCGGAGAAGGGGTCACTCGTATTAAGAAGAGCAGTGGAGGAACCAAACAGCTGCAGGATCGAGCCTACGCGGAATGAAGTTCCTGCTGATGCCCGCACAGCCAGCGAATCAGTAGGCCGCCATAGTGCGGTGATCTTCGGATCGGCAGTACTCTCACCAATCTCGTCGAAATCCTCGTAACGGGCCGCCAGCTGGATATCCAGGTTATCGGCTAAAGGGATGGCTAACTCAACAAAAACTGCATTGGTGGTTAGCTTGCCCTTATAGTCCTGGAAGCCAAGGATAAACTTGAAGTCATTGTCGTTGGATGTTTTATCTCCATCCAGGAACGCCTCATCTTCTCTTCTTTGAAAACCCACTGCTAATTGCAGAGTTCCAGCGCCCATTTCCATGAGATCACCAGTGATGACACCGTCATAGACAACTTGTTTGTACTCGTAAATGCTCATGATTTCACCAGCCATCCACTGCAGTAGCTCGTCAGGGTTTGCGAGTGAGATGTCATCCTGTGGCGATCCATCCGGCTTGTATCTTGAACTGGCAAATGGGTTGTAAAAGTAGCAGGAGCCAGTACCGGCATTTCCGGACCCAGCCGTACCAGTCTGGGCATTACAACCAGGCCCTCCCAGGCCGACGAAGGCGAGGTTCGTTTTGCTGGTGATGGTATCTGAGCGGGTTCTGCTAACAGCTCGTGTGACCGACGATGTCACTGAAAAGTCTCCAGACCACGAACCGCCGAAATCGATGTTCGTTCCTAACTGGTAGCGATAGCTGTCCCGTTCGGTTCGGGTTTGTGTATCAATAGGACGATCTGCCAACGACGTATTGATATTTCCACCCATCATCCTCTGTAATGCCAATAAAGGTACTGGCATAACGCCACGCCGATTGGCATCGTTGATCACGCCAGGAGAATTCGCTGGCACGATCGCAAAAGTTACATCCGGAAACAGGCTGTTCTGGCGGTAATAGCGATTAAAGGAAAATCCGTACTCACCATAAACACGCATTGAGTCTGACAGTTCATATTCCCCACTGCCAAATAATTTTGCCTGGGTCTGCTCAGCTACCAGCGGGAAAAAGCTGGAAAAGTCATAGTAACAGATGCTCCCTGAGCTATTGGTGCCAAGCGTGCCGGTGCCGGAGCCGTCAATGGCCAGCGCACAATCGAGGTCAGCGCCAGCCCCATAGGAACTTGAACCGGCCGGATTCAGCGGATTGGGATTGGGCACCGCAGCACCCAGAGGAATAAAGCGTCCGGGTTGACCAAAGGTTGAAATACCGGAATTACCGTAATCATCGAGGCGATCAATATACTGAAGTGGTTTGCGGTCCAGGTAGCTGGCCGAGACCATCATATGGCCGCGATCCCCGGCCATTCCCATGATCCCGGAAACGAGCAGGTCATCCTGATTCCCGGTTTCATCATCTGTGGCCCAATCAACCTGTATTTCCGCACCCTCAAAAGTATTTCGAGTAATAAAGTTGACCACACCGGCGATTGCATCTGAGCCGTACAGGGCGGATGCGCCATCTTTTACCACTTCAACTCGCTCTAAGGCGATACCCGGGATCAGGTTGCTCAGATCGACATAACCGTTACCCGAGTTATCGGTATTGGCCGGTGCACTGCGCTTGCCGTTGATCAGTACCAGGGTTGATCCCATGCCCAGATTGCGCAGGTTGATATTGCTATTACCTGTGCCACTGTCGCCGCCACTGTAGACGTTGTTGGTGGAAATATTACCGGACTGGTAGGTCATCGTATTGACCACATCCTTTAATTCCATTGCATTGATTGCATCCAGCTCTTCCCGGTTAATAACCGATAAGGGTGATGGTGAATCGGCGGTAGAACGTTTGATATAAGATCCTGTGACCACGACTTCTTCCATTTGTTCAGCAATCGCGCCGACGGCAAAAAGACTTAAGATCAACAGGCTGTAGGTCCGCCAATAGCGGATCGATGTTTTCATGCTTACTCCCCCATATTATTATTTTTCGTAACCCTATCCTATGTAGGGTAGATTCAGGATACCGCTTTTTCCAGCTTTATGTACACCCCTAGTCTTTTTCTGGTATCAAATGAGATTCAAGGTCCACTATTTTCACGGGCTAATTGAGGCGTCTTACCCTGGTGGAAGCACCGCCTTTATTGCGAAGGGAATAGCCTCCCATACGGAATTTCGAGATGGTGACCGGGTCTCCGGGTTCAGCTTTAAACCACTTTGGGGATGTTTGCACCCAAACCTGGCCATTGTCCAGCTCAAATACATATTCGCCCCTGGCTCGCCGGGTCACCTTTACCAGCTGAGCCGCGATACGCTCGGTACCCTTGTTGGTTCGTTCTGGCTTCAGTTGTTCCTTACCAAACTCTTGATATTCTTCGATTTCTTGCCGTTGGATAGGTTCTTTAGATGTCCTGGCTGTCTCATTTCCTGAGCCGGGTAGCGGCTTTTCCTTAGGCGCAGGCTTTTCCTGTTCAACGCTTTCTTCCCGGACATTCTCAGGTAAGAACAACGCGTCATAACAATCAAGTCGTAACCCGGCATTGGTTAACATTATGCAGCGGCTGACATCCGCCTCGGAAAATGCAGTCGGCGCAATTGTTACAGCGAGGATTGCTAGTAGGCTTTTAATTCTCAACACTTATATCCTTACAGCTCTTACAACAAAATGCTCTTATTACAACTGAGACATTATCTTGAGTGGTGGCATGATCTTTTTCTGATTTCGTAGTAATGTGGCGGCTTCACTAATAATTTGCTGGCAAAATGATGTACAACTCTCGAGTATTGTTTTTGGTTTTCTGTTTAGTCGGCTGCGCCTCCGCTACTGATAAGACAGTGCAGCATACAGGAAGCACCAGCCAGGCAGATGTTCCGAAACATGAAACTAAGCAGGAACTAACGTTACATAATAAGAATGTGAAGTCAAAAAAAGATAAGGTGGTTTGCAGCTATGTGAAAGAAACAGGTACCCACTTTAAAAAGCGGACCTGCAAAACCGTCGCACAAATAGAAGCAGAACGTGAACAAGCGCTCAGGGAACATGGCGGTGCATTGCTGGGGGGTATGTCAAGTACAACGGAATAACGCCGTGCTGCCAGGTCATGATCTGATCTTCTGTGATACCAGCCCAATTGAGTTTCAACCGCTTAGGCTTTTCAAATCAGATCGCCCAACCATAATGGGGTCGGTGCAATTCCTCTCGCCGTCACATACAGCCAGGGTCGGTTTTCATACGAGTCTTAGCCGCTCAACAACCATCTAACTGTCCCATCCCCAGTCGTAGATGATCTGAGCGACACAAGCGGTAAGTTTTTTCGCCGTTGGAATATGCAGGAATTCGTTTGGTCCATGTGCGTTGGATAATGGTCCCAGCACTCCCGTAACAACAAACTGCGCCTTTGGAAGTTTGTCTGCAAGGAACTCCATAAACCCAATGCCCTCTCGATTGTAATCGTCCAGCACATTGAACATTCTGAAGTTACTACCGTCAGCTAGAGGGTCGTGCATAAAATCCCTTGGAGTTTGTGGGGCGGCTTGCAGCCCGGTAAGCAGAGACTCTATTCGATGACGCACTGTTCTGTTCGGGCGCAGCGTTTGAAAAGGGTGTTAAGGGGGCGGCCATCGCCCTCGAGATAGAGAAGTGTGAGAATTGCGGTGGCAAGATGAAGATCATCGCTTGCATTGAAGATCCGGACGTTATTG
>DTZW01000446.1:11990-55421 GCA_012961165.1 Gammaproteobacteria bacterium
CCGCATTCGACACAACTACTCTGACATCTGCCAATGCTGATGGGTTGCGCTGAGTTCGGCCAAGAGCAGACAAAATTGGTGCCAAGAATAGACGACAGTTTAAGTATCTGGAGCGCCGGGATCTTTTTCCATCGATGCTTGGTGTTCCTCTATGACTTTCCACAATGGCGCATCTACCCAGGTGTCATCGAGATAGAATTTTTCGGGTTCTTCTTCTTTTGGGTCTACGATTAGATTGTAGACTGATGGGTAGGCAATTTTCTTGATTGCATAGTTGTCATCGAGTTCTTTGAGAAGAATTTTCCAATTGCGCCATTTCGCACCAAATAGCTCGCTGGTGAGGTAAATGACCATTGACTCTCGCGCTGATTCCTTCTCCGTACCCATCAGGAAATCAGATTGGTCAACACCATCTAGTATGCGATCTTGTGGGATATCGCTGCCAATAAAATTTGCCAGTGTGGGAAACAAATCTATGGTGTGTACAATGTCGTTTGACACCTGCCTGGCAGGGATTTTCCCAGGCCAGCGGATCAGAAAAGGTACGCGCAAGGATCCTTCATAGGGAGAAAACATCGTTCCTCGCCAGATTCCGGTGGATCCAAATGACCTTCTAATACCTTCGCGCCCGTTGTCGGACGTAAAGATAAAAATGGTATTGTCTTTGATCCCCAACTCATCAATCGTATCCAGGAGTTCGCCCACATAGACATCGGTCTGCGCTAGCACGTCAGCAAAACTACCGTTTCCAGTTTTGCCCTTAAAGTCGGGATGGGCGTCGACCGGTTCGTGTGTTTGTGTATAGGGGAGATAGGCGAAAAAAGGTTTCCTGGTTTTGGCCGTGCGCTTAATGAAGTCGATGGCGTGATCGGTGATTTCCCGGTCGATAGTAGTGCGTTTAGCGCGGTCATACACTTCATGTTTTTTGGGCGTCTCGCCGCGCTTGGATGTCATGATGTAAGTGAACTCGACACCAGCGTCCTTCTGGAAGCTGTCGCTATCAGGCCAGAAGGCTCGATCCGATGAATTGGGAATTCCATACCATTCATCGAATCCCTGGTCTGTAGGATAACGGCCCTCGGTATCTCCTAAATGCCACTTTCCGTACATGCCCGTCGTATAACCGGAATCCGAGAGCATCTCGGCTAGTGTGATCTCCCACTTACTGATGCCGTACCACAAACTTCTTGGCGGACCCTCTGGGCGTAGTCGCGTGCGAGCCCCATAGCGACCAGTCATCAAGGCAGCACGGGATGGTGTGCATTCTGCCTCGACGTTGTAATTAGTCAGTTGAAATCCTTCAGCGGCAATAGAGTCGATACGGGGTGTAGGCGCGCCACGCGTGACACCACCACCGTAAACACCAATTTCGCCATAACCGAAATTGTCCATCAGAACCAGGACGATATTTGGTCGATCGTCTCTTTCAGATGCAGCTACAAACTGTGGAATCGACACAGTCAGGATTAACAGGAATGTGGAAAATATCGCACTACGAAGGTACTTTGGCATGGTGGCCTCCCTGGATACTTATTACGGTTATAACTGGTGTGGCAAGGAATTGCACGAATTGTTGATAGTGACTATCAGTTGATGATCCGGAATGTCTTCTTCGGGTCGAAAGCTGGCTTTGCGCTGATTCAGCGATAGCGTTGCTTTGGTGCGTAAAGCAGACATGAATACCTCTAAGACTATCTATCTTGATTTGTGTCAACGCGATCTGCCTCTCAGTCTTGCTCAATAATTTTCTTGACCGCATTGGGATAATATCGTGAAACGGCAAGAGTCCAGATTTCTCCTGCTGGCTTTGATTCCAGGGGCAAGCAGTTGTTCGACGATCAACGCTCCCATTCAGCGATCGAATTCATTTCCGATACCAGAGCGCCTTTGATCGAGGCGTCAAATTGATTGGCGCAACCTGCCATTACGTTACAGAAGATCTTGATGAAGGACCGATCATTGAACAGGATGTGATCCGGGTTGGTCATCACTGCTATCGGTCTGCAATGATTCGCCGCGGGCGTGACGTGGAACGGGCAGCGCTCTCGCGCGGGTTGCTTTATCACCTGGCGGACCGGGTATTGGTCCACAACAACAAAACAATCGTCTTTAGCTAGTCCGCTGCGAACTTCCTGTTTTCTCGTCTGAAGTGCGCCGGTGTCTGACCGCAAGATCGCTTGAACGCTGAGTAAAAGGCGGAGTTCGAGTTGAAGCCCACGTCAAAAGCGACAGTGAGAATGGCGGGTTGAGGATCGGTCTTGTCGGTAAGCAAGCGTTTGGCTTCTTCAATGCGATAGCTATTCAGATAGTCAAAAAAGCTCATCCCAAATCCAGCGTTGATCACCTGTGAAAGGTGGTTGATCGGACACCGGACCATCGAGGACAATTTGGGCAGGGTCAGACTGGGATTCAGGTAGGCTTGCTCATTCTCCATCAATCCTGTCAGCTCCAATTTATAGCTTTCAAGCAGTTCCTCGTTCAGGCCGGACTTCGCGTACTTGTCTGTCTCAGATTTACCTGCAAGTTCAACCGGCTTGTAATAGTCAGAAATCTGAACCGCCAGATCGCCTTCGAGAGTTACGAATACTGCACCGAACCAGCACGGCTCAACCTGGCCTTCAACTTCTGCGTCTACCCTGTACTGAAACGCGATGGTGTTCTCACCCGTCATTACTTCACCGGCCAGCGAATAGTGATGCTGATCATGGTCGAAAAAGTCAGAAAGGTACTTAACAAGTTCAGGCTTGGGATGATGTTGCTCGGTAGGCACATCGTAGTAAATACCATCCTTGGTCAGATGGTCCGCGATACATCGAGCATCCTTATGGTTCCATGCATCTATGTAGCTCGCGACGAAATCTATGGCTTGCATTTACTCTCCGCACACCCGGCAACGAGGAAATTCTATCCCAGATTGACTACTGCGTCACGCAGTCCTAGAAGTCACGTGGGGGCGTTTCCTTGGCGTGTTCAGGTATCCAGAAGGGTTCATCCTTGACGCTGCATCTGGCCACTTTACTGTAGTGTCTCAACTCTTTCTCATAGTTGATCTCAGCCCAGAGCTCGCCATTCAGGTGCGGTGTCTCAATCATGGCCAGCGCAATATTTGCTTTCACCACCGGAGACCACATACCCGAAGTCACATAGCCAATATCACGCGAGCAATCCTGACTATCGTAAATGAAAGAGCCTTCCGCCGGTTTATTGCCTTCAATATCCAGCCTGATCAGCGTGTACCGAGGGCCACGCCGTGACTCCTCCAGCAGCGCAGCTCGACCGTTAAAATGCGGCTTCTTGAAATCTACCATCCAGCTAAGGTTCAACTCAAAAGGCGTCTGATCGTGTTCAAAGTGGATGGTCTTCAGCGCCTCGTTAAATTCATATCCAGGCATAATGAAGCCTGCTTCGAGTCGCGCCATATTAGTCGCCTGCTCACCAAACGGGTGAATACCGTAGTCAGCACCCGCTTCATAGACCGCATCCCAAAGTTCGAGTGCCAGCTCTGCCTTTATCCACAATTCGTAACCTAGATCCCCGGTGAATCCTGTTCGAGAAACCATGAGTTTGTCACCAAGAAAATCGAAGTGGTGAATGGTAAAAGGTTTCGCCTGATCAATCCCTTCAAGACCCATACGCTTCAATACAGCACAGGAAGTTGGCCCCTGAAGAGCAAGTGCCGCCAGTTCATCACTACGGTCATTGATCGTCAGATCGTCGAATCCAAGTGCACTTTTTTTCAGCCAGGCGGTAGAAGGGCTGCCGCATGTCAGCATAAATTCATCATCTGCGAACCTGAAAATCGTACCGTCATCAATCAGGCGACCCTCATCGGTGCACCACAACACGTAACTGACCCGATTGTTACGCATCCTTGTCACATCACGGGTGACCATACGATTGAGCATTTTTTCCGCGTCCGGTCCGGAAATGAAATACTTCTGCATTGGGCAGATGTCATAGGTCCCGCAGGTATTACGTATGCAAAAGTACTCATACTCGGCTTCGTAGTAATACTCCGCCAGCTTGTATCCGTTCCAGGATGACCAGGCATCATGAATGTTGCGTTCATCAAGCCGCGGTTGAAAATGGCTTGGTCGCGGTTTTTCAGTTGAGAAATCGGCGCTACTCATCGTAACAATCATCTTCCGGTACAGTGTTGGGACGGCGAAGGTCCATCAGTATCTCTCTTGCAGCATTGGCACCACAGGCAGACGAAACGCCGCCACCTGGGTGTGTCGAAGAACCGCACATATACATGTTCTTTACGGGCATTCGATACTGGGCATAACCAGGAAATGGCCTGTTGAAGAGCAACTGATCAATCGTAAGTTCACCCTGGAAAATATTTCCTTCGGTGAGCCCTACTTCCTGTTCAATCTCGAAGGGTGTTCTGACTTCCATGTGGACGATGAGATCCTTAAAGCCAGGGCTATATCGCTCAATCTTGTTAATCACTGTCTGCCCAAATTGATCACGCTTCTCGGGTGTCCATGGGCCGTCTGCCAACTCTGCGGGGCAATACTGGATAAAATTAGACATCCAGTGTTGCCCAGGCGGCGCGACGGTTGGGTCCCACGCAGAAGGTATGACGGATTCAATAAATGGATCATCCGACCAGGTTCCCCTTTTCCAGCAATCGTAAGCTCGCTCCATGGTTTCCATGCTACCCGTAAATACCTGACCACCGCGGTTGACGTAGGGGTTGTCAGGCACATTATTAAATTTCGGCAGCCCGGAGAGTGCGATGTTGACCTTGCCTGAGGAACCACGAATCTTGAAGTTCTCGGCCTTTTCAAAGATACCTGGTGGCAGGTCATCCCTGTCCATGATTTTCGTAAAAGTACGCCGGGCATCGAGATTGGATACCACAATATTGGCACTGATCTCTTCTCCTGAAGACAGGGCAACTCCAACCGCTCGACCGCCCTTCACAATAATTTGATCGACACCGGCGTTGGTCCTGATCTCGCCACCAAAGGACTTACAGGCAGAGGCAAGTGCATTGGATATTGCGCCCATACCGCCACGCGCCAATCCCCATGCACCAATGCTGCCATCAATATCACCCATCACGTGGTGCAGGAGAATGTAAGATGAGCCGGGCGAGTAAACACCGAGCGCGGTACCAATAATACCGGCCGAGGCCATTGAGGCCTTAACAATATCAGTCTCGAAGTAATCATCCAGAAAATCCGCAGCACTCAGTGTGAAGAAGCGGATGTACTCGTAGAGTTCCTTTTGACCCAGCGCTCCAAACTGTTTAGCAAGGAACAATAGCTCCTGGATGTCGCGGATTCGAAAACTGGTCGGGTCAGGCGGCGTCCGCAACAGGGTTTTGCGAATGACCTGGGCATAACGGCCAAGATCTGCGCGGAGACGAAACATTGCATCTGCATCGTGCCGCGAATGACGTTTGAGTTCGTTATAGGCAGCCGCTTCACTGTGATAAGACATAAGCGTGTCGCCGTGGTCATCAAAATTCACCGTTCCCAGATAAGGCACCAGCATCAGGCCGTGGCGACTCAAATCAAGATCACGATGCAACGACTGTCGCATCATGCTGCAGACATAGGAGCAGTTGGAGTACACCCAACCTTCGTGTAATTCGCGGGACACCGCAGCGCCACCAATATAGTCGTTCTTCTCAACTACCAGCACATCAAGCCCAGCCTTGGCGAGGTAGGCCGCGTTAGTCAGACCATTGTGGCCAGCACCAATGACAATGGCATCATAGCGCTTCACGACAGTATCTTCCGTGCCGCGTTGTGACCAGGCATCCCTGTAATATCGCCAGCGGGATGAGTCCCGGCGCCACAAAGATACAGACCGGATACCGGTGTGCCGTACTGAGCAGCCCCAGGGGTTGGACGCATCATAAGCAGTTGATCCAGTGCGAAGTCACCATGGTGCCAATGCCCCCCTGATGTGTTGAATCTAGATTCCAGATCCACGGGTGTCAGCAGTTCCTGTCCAATGATCAACGAACGGGTGCCCGGGGCATAGGTTTCAATGGCATCGATAACCTTCGTCGTCAGACCTGTTCTGGCTGCCTCGTCCCACGCCGATTTGTGTTTAAAGGGGGTGTACATCACATGGGCGGACAAAACATGCTGGCCTTCCGGTGCCAGCCCGGGATTTCCAAGTGTCGGAACGGTAATTTCCATGACGGGCTCAACAGGGCTCTCACCGTACTTCGCGTTGTCAAAGGCGATTTCAATCTTCTCAAGACTGGGCGCAATAAAAAGCCGCCCTGCCGCTGATGTTAAACCTGTAAAAGATGGCAGGCCACTCAGCGCAAGGTGCAGCTTTGAGACCAGACCCTGGTCCCGCACCCTTGAAATTCTGTTGGTAAACTCAATTTCCAGGTGCTCAGCACCCAGCAGATTAAGAAAGGTCGTCTTCGGATCAGCTGAAGATACGATACGATCCGCCGTGAAGACTTCGCCGCTTTCAAGTCTGACACCAGTCGCGCTGATTCCCTCGCTGCCCTGCTCGACCTCAATGTTGGAGACCCGTGAACTGGTGCGAATATCGACTCCGCGGGAAACAGCCGCGCCCTGCAGGGCATCTATCAATGCCGGCACTTCGAGCGTGATGTGGCTGTCCCCTGCCATCCTGTAGAGTAACTGGAGTACAGAGTTGTTCGGTGACCTGGGGGCCTGCTTACTGCCAATTAGCGCATCCCAACTCAGGACTGATTTCAACAGGGGGTGACTGAAATATTCATCCATCAGGTCATACATAGGCAAGGTAACCATCCTGAGGAATTCCCGCATGTCCTCCTTGCCTAGCAACCTGATCTTGAGCCCGAGTTCCGCGAACGCCATCATCTCGGGGATCGAGTTGTTACCAATTGGCGGGACGGTCTTGAGCCAGAAAGGCGCCAGCATGTCCGCATAGCGTATCATCAGGTCGTGGTAACGCTTGTAGGCATCCAGTTCGATGTCGGGGACACCACTGACCTTGTTACCCTGAACCACCACATGATGGCCATCCTGATCGAGTCCGATACAAGCATTGTGATTCCTCGATAACGACAACCCATGCTCCGTTAGACGAAGATCACGAATAATTTTTAGCGGGAAATGGCTCGCCTGATGTGCCACGGAAGCGTGAAAACCGTCGTGAAACTCATAGCTGGCCGCCAGGCCGCCACAAACCTCTGACGCCTCAACAACAAGGACATTCTTCTTTTTAAGCGCAAGGTAATTTGCACAGACAAGACTGTTGTGACCTGCGCCAATGATAATCGTATCGTAGTGAGCCAAGGTAAAACTGCGGAAACATTAATTGAATTGAGCCTATTGTGGTCGCGAGCGCAGGACTTCTCAGCCTATACGCAATAATCCTCATCAGAACAGACTGAGTATCCTCATTCATTATGGTTATCAAAACTGGCGTAGCGAGCCGCTACACAGTGAGCAGGAGATGTTCTCGTTCCCAGGCAGTGACGACCGCTGAAAAGGCATCTATTTCACGTTGCTTGATATCGACATAAAGCTGGACAAACCGTTCGCCGAAAAGATCGACCAAGGGTTCACAGGACGACAGCATCTCGAGTGAGTCCCGGAGCGTTCGAGGAATCGTGTAGTCAAGATCCCACGCACTTTCTTTTACAGGTTTCCCGGGCTTCAGTTTTTCTGTCAACCCGAGGTATCCACAGGCCAAGCTTGCGGCAATGGCCAAATACGGATTGTTGTCTGATCCAGGAATCCTGTTTTCAATTCGAGTCGCTGCCGCATCGCTACGGGGAACTCTAAAACCTGTCGTCCTATTGTCGATACCCCACTCTACATTCGTGGGACAGGAATCAGCGCTTTCGAATCGGCGATAAGAATTCACATGCGGAGCAAGCAGCGCCATGATATGCGGAGTGTATTTTTGCAACCCACCAAGATACGCGGTAAATCGATCGCTATATCCACCTTCAGTCCCTGCAAAAACGTTCTTTCCTGTCTCAGCATCAACCAGGCTCTGATGAAGATGCATAGCACTCCCTGGAGAACCCGTCATGGGTTTAGCCATGAAGGTTGCATGAATCCCACAATCTTGCGCAGCCTGTCGAACCAGCCGTTTGAAATAGAACATTTCATCGGCCTTTCGCAGGGCGCCAGCATGCATGAAATTGACTTCAATCTGACCCTCTCCCATTTCCTGGATGGTGCCGGTGAGTTCGATTCCCTGCGCATCCGCGTACCGATACATGGCTTCTATGAACGGCGCATACTCAGCCATCGCCTCCACCTGAAAAGATCGCGGGCTGTTAGGGATTCGACCGGAAACACCAGGCGCTGCCCGAAGTGGATGTAATGGGTCTGGGTTGTTCTGAACCAGGTAGAATTCAGCTTCCTGGGCGATTACAGGCAGAAGTCCAATTTCCTCGAATCTGCCGATGATCTGTTTAAGGATCGACCTGGGTGCCAGATCAAGGGTTTCACCATTTATTGACTCACAGTCGCAAATACATTGCGCAGTGGTACCTGACCATGGCTGAGTCACCAGGGTTGTTATATCTGGTACCAGGACCATATCGACATCGGCAACATCCACAAGATCATGGTCTTCGCACCAATTACCTACAACATCCTGGCCAAAAATCGCCTCTGCTATCCGAATTTCGCTCTGCTCGAATTCCTTGGCGGAAACAGATTTACCTTTGGCTGCCCCATTGAAATCAGGCACCAGGCACTCGATAAACTTGTGACCACCTTTAACTAACGATTCTGTTGTGTCGGACATGTATTTTTGCCAAGCAATAAACCCTGACTTCGACTCTGCCAGCAACGCATGTGGGTTGCAAATACTTGTTGCAGTTTTATTGAACAGAACCAAGAATCTGGCTATCGTATCTCACGTGTTGAGGCCAGAGAGGAAGCTAACGTGTACAACTACACCACTGACCAACTTCAGGAACTCGATCTAAAACACTACCTGCATCCATTCACAGATTACAAAAAGCTGGCTAACGAAGGCAGCCGAATCATCACTCGCGCTGAAGGTATCTACCTTTGGGACAGTGAAGGCAATAAGTACCTTGATGGAATGGCTGGCCTTTGGTGCGTTAACGTCGGTTACGGCAGGCACGAGATCGCCGACGCAGTCAGTGAACAGATTCGCGAACTCCCGTATTACAACAGCTTCTTCAAGACAGCTACTCCACCCGCAGTAGAACTCTCAAGGTTGGTTTGCTCTCTTGCACCTGCACATATGAACCACGTGTTTTTCACGGGTTCTGGTTCTGAAGCAAATGACACAGTTGTCCGTATGGTGCGTCATTACTGGGCTTCAGAGGGGCAACCGGATCGCAAGGTTATCATTTCTCGCGAAAACGCCTATCACGGCAGTACTGTCGCAGCCGCTAGTCTGGGCGGCATGAAGCCCATGCACGCTCAGGGCGGACTACCCATCCCTGACATCGAGCATATCGGCCAACCCTACTGGTACCAGGAGGGGGGCGACCTGACCCCCGAAGTCTTCGGAGAAAAGGTTGCCGATGAACTTGAAGAAAAAATACTCGCTCTGGGCGCTGGCAAGGTGGCTGCATTTATCGGGGAACCTATCCAAGGGGCAGGTGGTGTCATCATTCCACCTTCAACCTACTGGCCTCGTATCCAGGAAGTCTGCGCGAAACATGACGTACTCATCGTTGCCGATGAAGTGATTTGTGGGTTTGGCAGAACGGGGAAATGGTTCGGTTGCGACTATTTTGACATCAAGGCCGACCTGATGTCGATTGCCAAAGGTCTGTCTTCTGGGTACTTGCCTATAGGCGGCGTACTCGTCAGTGACAGAGTAGCATCGGGACTGATCGACAAAGGCGGTGAGTTTAACCACGGGTTCACCTACTCTGGTCATCCGGTGGCAGCTGCGGCAGCAATAGCGAATCTGAATATTCTTCTGGATGAAGGAATTGTCGATCACGTCGATAAGGTAACCGGTCCTTATGCTGCTGAGAAGTGGCAGTCCCTGGCCGAACACCCCTTGGTTGGCGAGGCCAGAGTTGTGGGGCTCATTGGAGCGATAGAGCTGGTCAAGGACAAAGGCAATCGTCAATTCTTTGCTGATCGCGGGGACGTAGGCACAATCTGTCGTGATATCTGTATCGAAAACGGACTTGTCATGCGTGCGGTAGAGGACACGATGGTCATGTCGCCGCCGCTTTGTATTTCAGAAGACGAAATCAACGAGTTAGTGGCGCTGCTGACGCGCTGCCTGGATTTGACGGCAGAAAAGGTTTTGTAGGAAGACGCGATTCACCCCGAGCATCGCTGCTGGCGGACAGCTGCGATGCCAGGGCTTGAGAAGATTAGCTAGTTAGAAATTGTATCCAAATCGCATCCCGGCCGTTCGCGGTCGAGATGGCCCAAACTCATGTTCTACCTATCAAGTGAGAACAGGCCGACAGGAAAATGCGCCTCAACCAGATCGGGCTTTGCACCGAGCAGCCTCTTGCAACACGCCCAGGCCTCGTTGACTTTGCCTCTCGAAAGAAAAGCGAATCCTTCCCTGAGCGTGTCCTGCATCCAAGGTGCAGCTGGCCTCGTATATTCCATCTTACTCACAGGTGTACTTTTCCTGTGACAAATATCATCATGCGGTGGATCGAAACTTTACGTATGTGGAACTTTGATGTCCAGCTGGAACCGGAAGCCATGGCAACCAGTGATGGATAATTTCGTGGGATCGTTTACACAGCTGTCCCTTAAGATATGATCAGCACATTCAGCCAGGAACATAGAAGTATGACGTCACGTGATGAATTGCTCGGGCACCGCGAGAGTTCCATGACCTTTGCGGGAGAACTCAGTTTTCTAAGACGCAAAGTCACCCAGGATATCTCTAACGCCGATATCGTTATCTCTGGTATCCCGTTTGACAGCACTACAACAAACCGGCCAGGCGCACGATTCGGCCCACAGGCCATCCGTGCTGCATCTGTACAACTGGCTGAACTGGCTGAACATGCCTTTCCGTCTGGTGCTGATTTGTTTGCGGACCTTGCCATTGCCGACTATGGAGACTGTGAATTGCCATCCGCCTATTCAACTCAGGTCGTCGACCGTATCTTCAATCACGCACAAGCAATACTGCGGCACGATGCAATGATGGTTTCCCTCGGTGGAGATCACTTTGTCACCTACCCCCTGCTCCAGGCGCACGCTGAGAAATATGGTCCACTTTCCCTTCTCCATTTCGACGCCCATGTTGATACCTGGAAGGATGATGGCGAACAACTGGACCACGGAAACATGTTTTTACGCGCCGTGAAAGAAGGCATCATAGTGCCGGAAAAATCTGTTCAGGTTGGTATTCGTTCGTTCAGTGATGATGACTACGGCTTTATCGTGCTTGACTCGCCCTGGGTCCATGAGCATGGTCCAGACAATGTCGTCACCCGAATCAGGGAAGTCATCGGCGATTCACCGACCTACCTGACGTTTGATATTGACTGTCTGGATCCCGCCTTTGCGCCCGGCACAGGGACACCAGTCGCTGGAGGTCTGTCCAGCATGCAAGCGCTGACAATCATTCGACAACTGGGCAACATGAACTTCATTGGCATGGACCTGGTTGAAGTTGCACCAGCCTACGACCATGCCGAGATCACCGCTATCGCTGCGGCTACCATTATTCATGATTTTATCGCCCTCATGGCGAAGGCATCGCAAGACGACCTATGAATCAGGCTTTGTTCATCCGGGCTTCAAGGATTCTGCGTTGCTCCTGGCGATGCAGGACAACACCAGCGATAACTACTCCCAGACCCACAATGGTGATGACGAGGGTTGCCAACGCATTGATATCCGGCGCGACACCAAGCCTGACCTTGGAAAAGATTACCATCGGCAGCGTGCTGGCACCGGGACCCGACACAAAGCTCGAAATAACAAGATCATCCAGAGAAAGCGTGAACGCGAGCAACCATCCTGCCAACATCGCGGGTGCTATCAGCGGCAACGTAATATCAAGCGTGACCTGGAAAGGTCGCCCACCGAGGTCCATCGCAGCGTCGATCAATGACCGGTCAAGCGTCGCGAGGCGCGACTGCACGATGACAGCAACAAAAGCCATCGAGAAGGTTATGTGAGCAATAGTGATGGTCATCGCTCCACGCGTTTCGGGCCACCCAACCAACTGTTCACTGGTAATGAATAAGAGCAACAGAGACAGGCCAGTAATAACTTCGGGCATCACAAGCGGCGCCGCTATTAGTCCCATAAAAAGCAACCTGCCACGAAATTTTCCCATTCCCATGAGCGCCAAACCTGCCAGTGTGCCAAAAAGAGTCGCCACGGTTGCACTGGTGAACGCAATTCGCAAACTCAATAACGCCGCATCAATGACCTGTTCGTTTTCCAGCAGCGCAGCATACCAACGCAATGAAAAGCCACCCCACACTGTTGGAATTCTTGAATCATTAAACGAATAGGCAATGAGCAATGCGATGGGGAGATATAGAAAGGCATAACCAAAATACAGGCTACCGATCAGAAAGGTTGACCGCCGCTTCACTGTCTTTGTTCCAGATCAGCTGACTGGTAACGATTGAGCAGCATCATCGGCACAACGAGAAGAACCAGCAGGATTGTTGCGACTGCGGAAGCAACCGGCCAGTCCCGGTTGTCATAAAACTCATTGAACAATTGCCGACCGATCATGAGCGAATCCGGTCCACCCAGCATCGCAGGAATTACGTACTCTCCCATCGCCGGAATAAAGACGAGCAGACATCCTGCAACGATGCCTGGCCAGGACATTGGTAGGGTAATGTCCACGAAAGACCGGTATGACGAAGCACCAAGATCAGACGCCGCCTCTACCAGGGTATAGTCCAGGCGTTCCAGGTTCGCATAGAGTGGCAGAATCATAAACGGCAGGTAGGAATAGACGATACCAAGGTAGACGGCGGTATCGGTGTAGATCATCTTTAACGGTTCATCGATCACGCCAATGGCAAGCAGTAGATTATTAACGAGCCCGTGTGTCGAGAGCATACCCATCCAGGCGTAGACTCGAAGTAAGAACGAAGTCCAGAACGGCAGAATCACCAGCAATAGCAAAATGGTACGCAGGTTAGGCGCCGCTCGTGCAATGGCATAAGCCATCGGATAACCAATGATCAGACACCAGAACGTTGAGAATCCGGCAATCCAAATGGACTTGAGATAACTGATCGCAAAGAGATTGTCTTCAAAGAGGAACAGGTAATTGTCGAAAGTAACCTGAACCCGGCTTAGCCCGTTTTGCGACCAGTCAATTAGCGCCGTAAATGGTGGTTGTGCAATGATCGGGTCAGCAAAGCTGATTTTGAAAACAATAAGAAACGGCACGCAGAAAAAGACAGCCAGCCAAACGTAGGGGATGCCGATCGCCAGACTACGCCATAATTTATCCCCACTGCTCAACGATGCATACTCCTGCTTTTGCTTCCGGGGTTAATCATGACTTAAGAATGATGCTGCTGGCCGGGTCCCATGATAGATAGACCTCATCTTCCCAATCGACAGGACGCTCGGAAAGCCGTGACTGGTTTTGCGCGCTCACTTGAATGATTGTTTCGTTCGAAGTCTTTACCCTGTATATAGAGTGGTTACCATAGTATCCAAGATCCCAGACAACACCTTTGATACCATGCGAACCGTCTTGTGGCGTCTTACTGATAGTTATCTTCTCTGGCCGAACGGCCACCCAGATATCATCTCCCACCGACAACCCAGAGGTCCCATGCGCTGGAATGATTCCACAGGCCTCTGTGTCGATCAGAACATTTTCATCGTTGATATCCTGTACAACCCCCTTGAACATATTGGTAGTACCGAAGAATTCCGCGACAAACTTGTTGCACGGATACTCGTAGACCTCTGTCGGCGTACCGATTTGAACAAATCTGCCCTCGTCCATCACAGCGATCCGCGTGGCAAGAGTCATCGCCTCCTCCTGGTCGTGAGTGACTACGACGAAGGTGACACCCAGCTTTTCCTGAATGTCCATTAACTCAAACTGTGTGTGTTCCCTAAGTCTCTTGTCCAGTGCAGCTAGCGGCTCATCCAGCAATAATACTTTCGGTCGCTTGATGAGTGCTCTAGCCAGGGCAACACGCTGCAGCTGGCCTCCTGACAACTGATGTGGTTTACGAGTCCTATACTCGGTTAGCTGAACCAGTGCCAGCATTTCATCAACCCGTACAGCGACTTCACTTTTAGGCAGGCCTTCCTTTTTAAGGCCATAGGCCACATTGTTTTCCACGGTCATGTGCGGGAAAACTGCATAGGACTGAAACATCATATTGACAGGGCGCTCAAATGGCGGCACGTCCGTCATATCGGAATTGTCGATAATAATTCGACCCGCACTCGGTGTTTCAAATCCCGCCATCATTCGTAGCAGTGTGGTTTTGCCACTGCCTGAGCCGCCGAGAATCGCGAACAGTTCTCCCTTGTGGATATCCAGGCTGACGTCATCAACAACAGGCGCACTATCGAAACGCTTCGTCACGCCCTGGATCTGTATAAATGGAATGCTGTCTGCCTGTGCGGTCGTCGGTGGTTGTTCAGTCATTTTAAAGTCCGGATTTAATCCGGGTCCAGGTACGGGATCGCCGGCGTTCTATTTTGGGAGGGAGGTTGTTGGTAACGCTAAGCCTGTCCAACACCTTCTGGTCAGGGTAAATAGCAACGTCTGAAGTCAGGCTTTCGTCAACCAGGGGGGTCGCTTTTGAGTTGGCATTAGCGTAACCGGTGTAGTTAGATATCTCAGCAATAACATCGGGTCTCATCAGGTAGTTGATAAAAAGATGTGCAGCATCTGGATTTGGTGCATCTGCTGGAATATAAATCACATCGAACCAAATCAAAGAACCTTCGGATGGGATGTTAAATTGGAGCTCAATGTCGATGCCTGCTTCTGTTGCACGCTTGTTAGCAACCGAATAGTCACCGGAATAACTTTGTGCAATACAGACCTCCTGGGCGGGAAGATCCAATAGCATTTTGCTGGAACTAAAATATTTGATATACGGCCTGATCGCTCGAAGAAGGTTTTCCGCTTCCTTCAGCTCAGCCGGTACACTTGAGTTGGCATTGTAGCCGAGATAAACCATCGCCATACCCAACACGTCACTCGCCGAATCAAGCAACGTCACACCACAGTCGGCAAATCGCGAGACAACATCCGGATCAAAGATCAGATCTGCACTATCGATCGGCGCATCGGCCATTCTCTCCAGGACCATCCCCTTGTTATAGGAAAATCCAGTCGTGCCCCACATGTACGGAGATCCGTATCGATTGCCAGGATCGAATGCCGCGACGCGTTCCATCAGGGCCGGATCGAGATTTTTCCAGTTAGGCAGTTTTTCGCGATCGAGCTCTTTATAGATACCAATTGGAATCAGCTGCGCTGAATTTGAGGCCGCGTGAAAGACAACGTCGTAACCCGATTTGCCCGCCATAAGTTTTACATCGACAATCTGACCGTTGTCATAGACATCGTAGTTGACCTCGATACCAAACTCTTCCTCAAAGTCCTTCACTGTTGTCTCACCAATGAAGTCCGCCCAATTGTAGACATTAAGCGTACCGCCAACAGTACCGCCGGGCTTTTCTTCAGCGCACGCAGTGCCCATGTGAAAAAACACAACAAGTGCTGAAAAAAGAAACCACCGGTTCGACCTCGACATAGCGTGCAAGCTAACATGGACTAGAAAACCTGCAAAGCGGAAATCGGTAGATCACGCCCCTATACGACAGGAATGTGCAGAAACTGCCGGCAGTGTATTCTTCTATTCCTGAGCGCGACAGACAAAAGACAAAGAGCAGGAATGGACCATGACCAGTGAAGAACACGCAGCATCCTATTACACGGCGACAAGAAACAATCAGACGACTTATCCGCGACTTGAGGGTGAACACGAGACCGATATTTGCATTATCGGTGGTGGATTCACCGGTGTCGCGTGCGCACTGACTCTGGCTGAACGTGGTCACACAGTGACCGTGGTTGAACAAAACCGAATCAGCTGGGGTGCATCGGGACGAAATGGTGGTCAACTGATCCACGGTCTTAGTGGTACCAAGCACCTTTCAAAAAATTTGAGCTGGGACAAAATCTGGCAGCTACATTATCGTGGCAATGACATCATCAAAGAGCGCGTTGAAAAATATGGCATCGATTGCGATCTTAAGTCCGGCTATATCGAGGTAGCGCTTAAGAAAAGCCACATGGAAGGTCTTAAAAAAGACTACGACGAACATGTTGAAGAAGGGCTGGGAGAGCATCTTCGCCTGGTAGATGAAGGTGAGGTCAGGGAGTTACTCGGCACCGATGCCTACATGGGCGGCATGCTAAACGATCTGAATGGTCACCTCCACCCACTCAATCTATGTATGGGCGAAGCCGCCGCGGCTGCCAATCTTGGTGCGACCATCTTTGAGCAAACAGAAGTCACCGGGATTACCCATGGCAAACAGGCTCGCATACAGACTACGACGGGCAACATCGTTGCGAATAAGGTCCTTATCGCCGGAAATGCCTATCACCACCTCGAGCCTGGAAAACTTTCTGGTCTCGTCTTCCCCGCTGGCAGTTACATCATCGCGACCGAACCACTCTCAGACGAGATGGTAAACAAGATCAATCCACAGGATCTGGCGGTTTGTGATCTTAACAACGTGCTTGATTATTACCGGCTGTCCGCCGACAACCGCATGTTGTACGGTGGCCGCTGTAACTATTCAGGCAAGGTACCGGCTAGCATCAAGGACAACATGCGCCCCCGCATGCTTGAGGTTTACCCGGATCTCGCAGACGCCCGCATCGATTACGAGTGGGGTGGTAACATCGGTATTGTAGTCAAGCGCGTACCACTTCTGGGACGAGTCGCGGACAACGTTTTCTTTTCCATGGGGTACTCCGGTCACGGTATCGCGCCCACGCACATCGCCGCTGAAATCATGGCCGATGCCATGGAAGGAAACACAGAAGTCCTGGATGCCTACGAGAAGATCAAACACTGGCGAATACCGGGCGGCCAATGGTTTGGCAATCAAATTATTGCCCTAGGGATGTTGTATTTTCGCGCCATCGATCTCAGTCCACTATAGGCCATCGGATCCTGGGACGTTAAGGGCTGCTTTCTTCGTACTGTTGGCAGAGTCATCGAGTTCATCACGCCACTCACTCAAGTTCATTTCAATGGCTACAAACCCGCCTACCCACAATATTGTGTCCCACAGATAAAGCACATGCCCCAACGATGCCCAGTAAACTCCCAGACCAAGAAGCAGCACATATCCCAACACCTTCACCCGGGTGAGTATAGTTATCACAGAACCACGGCTTATATCCCGATCCTGCATTCTTACGACGATTTCGATCGCAACAATAATGACCAGCCAGATCATTACCTCAGCAAAGTCAGCCCAGGCCAGTTGACGCTCCAGTCGCAACCCCGCTGCATCAGCAACCACCTCATCTCCCGCAACCCAATAGAAATTGGTGTCAGGCGAGAGTGTTCCGCAGGACGTCCCAGTCACTTCCTGGTAATCCAAATTGTAGGTATATGAGAGATCGCGGTCCGCAATTTCACAAAGGCTCTCAACATTCTCTACCGGAACAATTTCTCGAACTTCAATCACGTACTGACCGAAAGCAAAAATGGTATAGGCAATCATGGTGAAGCAGATGAGCCTAACGGTGTGAAGCAGTATCGTTACCCGGGGCGTGAACTGCTCTTCATCGAGAACGTAGGTTTCAAGCTCCAGCATAATGAGGAGTATGAACCAGGCGGTCTCGTCAATCGTTGTGGCGAAAGCACTCAACCACTCAGCCAGCCCGGCATCCACACCAAGGGTATAGGTGGCCGCCGACCAGTCTTCTTCAATATAGAAACAGTAGTTAACGAACAGCAACAGGTAAACCACCCACTTAAAGGTCTGCTGGAGTTTGTGCATGTTCCAGTTACTGTGAGATTGAACGGTCGCCATCAGGAACCAGTTGAATATCCTGTACGACAGTATTCATCCATCCCTATACGCTTGGAGGCTGATTGGCAGAACATTTGACTACTGTCTAACAAGCGGGCCCTAGACATCCCTAAATATATTTACGTAAGTGTAAAGACAATGGCAAAAGAGACAGGAAAATACGATGTGATTGTGATCGGTGCGGGTCACAATGGTCTGACCTGCGCCGCGTACCTCGCCGCTGCCGGACTAAAAGTAAAAATGCTCGAGCGCCGATCGGTCGTAGGAGGCGCGGCGGTAACTGAAGAGTTTCATCCGGGATTTAGAAACTCGGTTTACGCCTATTCCGTCAGCCTGTTAAACCCAAAGATTATCCGTGACCTCGATCTGTCCCGACATGGCCTGACGATTTTCGAACGCCCTGCTCGTACATTGAGCCTACTTGAAAATGATCACCTGCTGCTTAGTCGGGACGAGGAACAGGCACGTCGAGAGATCGCACGATTCTCAAAACGTGATGCAAGTGTCATTGATGCATTCGAAGCACAAATCGGGCGTGTCGCCCTGGCCATGCGTGAAATTGCGATGGCATCACCGCCTGAAATAGGCGGCGGATGGAGAGACCTGTTGTCTCTGGCTGCTGCCGGGAATACGTTTAGAAAACTCAGTGCAGACGACCAAAGAGTCCTGATTGAACTCATGACCAAATCCCTCGGGGACTATCTCGATTCATGGTTCGAAGGCGAGGCGCTTAAAGGTATTTTTGGCCTTGAAGGTGTTATCGGTAACTTCGCTGACCCCTATCAGCCTGGTACCGCCTACGTCCTGCTGCACCATACCTTTGGTGAAGTTAACGGAACCACCGGCGCCTGGGGTATCGCCCGGGGCGGCATGGGTGCTATTACCGGCGCCATGAAAGCATCAGCGATTGAGCGCGGCGTCGAGATCGAAACAGATGTTGGCGTGAAAGAAATCATTGTCTCTGGTGGACGTGCGGCGGGCGTTATCACCGATGATGGCAGGGAAATCGGCGCGCGGGCTATCGCTGCCAACGTGCATCCGCAGACGTTACTGCTGAATCTGCTCGAACCAGGGCTGCTCGATGAGGCGACGCATCGACGCATCAGCAATCATCGCAGTCACTCCGCAACTTTTAGGATGAACGTTGCGCTGTCGGAGTTGCCAAGATTCTCGTCAATGTCGAGCAAAGATGATTTTCACTTTAAAGGGGCCATTGAGTTAAGCCCGTCACTTTCTTATCTGTCCGAGGCCTATTCAGATGCCAAAACGATGGGCTGGTCCAGAAAACCCGCGATTTCGATGCAGGTACCTTCAACCCAGGATGACAGTCTGTGCCCGCCAGACAGCCATGTGGCAAGCCTGTTCTGCCAACATTTCCAGCGTCACCTGCCTGAAGGCAGTTCGTGGGATGACGTGAGGGACAAGGTCGCAGACCAGATTATTGACACTATCGATCAGTATGCACCCAATTTCAAAGGTTCCATTCTGGGTCGCCAGATTAAGTCCCCTCTCGATATTGAACGGGATCTGGGCATGGTTGGCGGCGACATTTTTCACGGCACCCTGGACCTGGATCAACTCTACTCCATGCGTCCTGTTCCAGGTTACGCCGGGTACCAGATGCCTGTTAACAGTCTCTATCTTTGTGGTTCAGGTGCGCATCCGGGTGGCGGCGTCACCGGACTACCAGGTCACCACGCAGCGCGGAAGATGCTCCAGGACAGGAACAAGTGGTGAAGCGGCACTACTGCCTTATTGAAACTGGACTGGCACCTGAAACGCTAGTTCCAAAACACGGTACGTATCCATCGATGGGCCAGGACCTGCTAGTTCAATGCCTTGAACCGTTTGACTCAACTGCCATCAGCGTTATCAATGGTGACTCTGTACCTGACCCTGAAGCCTTTGATGGCTACATGATTATGGGTTCTGAGTTCAGTGTGAATGACAACAGTCCATGGATTGAATCCCTCTTGGTGTTTATCAAGGACGTGGTACAAAAGCAGATCCCTCTCGTTGGGATCTGCTTTGGTCACCAGGCTATCGCGAAGGCACTGGGAGGCACTGTAAAAAGTGGGGACTGGGTAGTCGGAGCAACTCGTTACGATCGTGCAGACACCAGTCAACCACTAACTACTATTGCCTATCATGAAGACCAGGTCGTCGTTGCACCGCCAGAGGCAACACTGCTGATGAATAGCGCTGATTGCCCGATCGCTTCGCTGCGTTATCAATACACCCCATGCTGGACAATACAGTCGCACCCTGAATTTACCCCTTCTTTCGCACTAGAGCTGTTTGAGCTTACTCGGGGCATACCGTTAACGGATGATATCTGCGACGCAGCCATCGCCAGCGTCAATGACTTCACACCTGATCTTGGTTCGATTCACCAGGAGATCAGACAGACCTTCCAACCCTAGATCTATTCAGGCAGGGTTTCTTCGAGCAGGATATCAATGGCCAGCTCATCAGCTATTTCACTCAGTTGCTCATCTACTACTACCATCGACAGCGAAGGTTCCACTTCAATATTGGCGCTGCAGGAAAACATCGGCACACCACTCATCGCTGCAGGCGCTACGCTCGAAGATACCTCAATCAGGTTGATGTCATGCTCAACCAGAGCGCGAGTAATTTCATTAAGAATGCCTGGCCGATCGTTACCGAGAATATCGAGGGTATACTGTCTTGTTTCCAGGCTGGCATGCGTTTCAGCAGCTTTTATGATCAAACTGAACCGTCCCTGGGCTAACGACGAGAGTTCGCTTTCAAGTACTGCAGCCTGCTCGCTGGCTGCACTGACTCTCGCAAGGCCCGCGAATTTTCCTCCCAGCCTGATCATCCTGCTTTCCAGCCAGTTACCTTCACACCGGCTAACGACTTCGGTTATCTCATGAACGAATCCCGGACGATCATCACCGATGAATGAAAGAATAAAAAACCGCATGCTGTTACCCGCATCACTTTGCGCTGAAATTCTAGCTCACAGTGTATCGTAGAATGTCCGGTCCTACCCGCGGATATGCGCCCCATCACCTGCCCTGAGTAAACTCGCAGCCATGAATATGTGGCAGAAAGGCTTTTATGTTTGCTACGCAGGCGACACGATCCAACTTGGCTTGCCGTTTGTTGTCTCGAAAGAGGAAATTACCAGTCTTATCAACGCACTGAGTGATTCCCTGGCTGAAAACCCACGGCAGTAACCGCTATAGTTTCGGCGGAAGATAAAATTCCAAGACACCTCGTCACCCTGCCTGATTTCTCCAGCAACATCGACTACACCAACCACTCCGCGCTGCTTCTTGGACGCAATGATGAACTGCCTCGGCGTCACAGCTGATCCATTAGTTGTCGAATATAAACTTGAAATCTTTTCTGCCATATCGCTACAGGGCGGATTGTAAGATTCAACCATCAGGATAGCGCCAGACTCAAACTTAAGATGCGATCCTTTCGGTAACCTGGAAAAGTCAGGAATACCTGCGATGCAGAGGTTAGCCCCCAGGTCTTCCGCTGTCAGCGGCTTCTGTAGTTCAAGCGCTGCTGTCATCGCATCAAGTTCTTCAACTGAAACCGCGGACCACTGCCTGTCATTTCGCCTCACGATCCCAGCAGGATCACTGTCATGCTCATAAGCAACCCGAGACACACCCTGGTGATTGTCTCCTGCAAAACCATCGAGCTGCGCTGTGATAGTCGAAACCAGCTGCTTGCTCATGTCTTCCCGGGTGCCGATGTGTATCGAATCAACCTTGCCTGGTGAGTGCTTCAATGACTTTTTTATCACATGAGAAAAGAAGAGATCCTTTGCCGCCCGATATGGCCAGAATTCCTTGCCTAACCGCCCGTATACCTTAGCTGGTTTTGCTTCCTATGATCCGGGTTTCGAAATAAAAGTGACAAATCATGGCCAGCCTCAAGCAAAGCGCTTTGTTCGAATATCTCAACCGACGTGAGGATCCCAGCTATACATCATTTGTTTCAACCGGCGCGCTGGACACAGACTACATCGACTGGAATGGCTACCTGCTGCCTATGGATTACGGAGATAGTGAGTATGAGTACCGGTCGATTCGTCACGAGTGTGCGCTTTTTGACGTCTCACCGATGCGCAAAATCAGAATCACCGGCAGTGATGCAAGCCCGTTTCTAGACATCCTGCTGACACGGCCGGTTAGCCATCTGACACCCAACCATGCCAGCTACGTTGTCTTTTGTACCGAAGCGGGTTACCTGAAGGATGATGCAATGCTCTACAAGTTCTCAGATGAGGACTATCTACTGCTTCCTTCTGATATCGACCATTGCGATTATTTTAGCCAACTTGCTGACACAGGTAGTTTCACGAATGTCTCATTCACAGAATGCACCGACACGCTTGCTGGCATAGCACTCCAGGGACCATGTTCCGCCGCAGCAGCAGTCGAAATGGGATTTGCTGACGCTGCTAACCTTGCCCCCTATGAGTTCCATTACATGCAATCTGCTATCGGTGAGGTACTGGTTGCCCGGATGGGTTTTACCGCTGATCTTGGGTTTGAATTCTGGATGACACCAGAGCAGAGCGAAGCCTTGATGGTTCAAATCGATGCAGCCCGAGAGGCGCTCTCACTCGACATCCCAGGATATGGCCTGGACGCACTCGAAGCCTGCCGAATCGAAGGCGGCTTTGTCGTCGCTGGTTGGGACTTTTCGACGGAGCTCGATCCTCAACCTGATTTTGAACGAACCCCTTTTGAGACTGGTCTTGGTTGGCTGGTCGACCTTGAAGGCTCAGACTTCGTCGGCCGGCAGGCACTTGCAGGACTCAAGACTAATTCCCGATTCCTCATTAGACGTATTTCCACAGCCGCGACGGGCTCACTTGTTGATGTTCCGCTGATCGCAAACGTCGATGATCAGGCGCAGACAATCGGTGCAGTTAACTGTTCCGCCTGGTCATGGGGTCAGGCCAGCACCATCGGCAACGCCTCAGTCAAGTCCGCTTTCCGCGACATCAATGCCTGCTGGCTGGAACTGGGCGGGAAACGATTCGATGTTCAATTGCGCCGATCCCCCTATATTCAACTCGACCGACGTGACCAGATACCCGCTCCACTCAATTCATCCCGTGTGAGTTGAGGTCCTGCCGCTAGCGAATCAGCGCCTGATATAATTTGACCTCCAGACCCTGACGAGTAATCCATGCCCCTGACATCATTCGACCCCGATGACTCCGTCGGGGACATGCTGACCCACTATGATACCGATGGTGCAATCATCATCCGCGACCTGGTGGATTCAGACACGATCTCTGAAATGAGGCAGGCGGTAATCGAACGGGCCAGGAAAACCACGCCAGGTGCCAAATCCGGTGATGCATTCCGGGAATACTTCCATGGCAACAACACCATCAGGTTCACGAGTCTAGCTCATAGTCAGCACCCTCCAAAGCATCACCCCTGACAAACCAGGCTACCTCCATGTCAGTCAGCGCCGGGCCTCGTGGTATGAAACGGTAGAGTAAACAGTGATCAGGGTAGTTCAACATGAAGGAAAGCGGTCCGAACTGGAAATCTCCGGCACCCCCGTCATAACCCTCGAACCGACCCATCAGTGGCGCTATCGGCTGACCTTCCTGGCTCCCTGTCAGGTAACCCTCATACAGAGCATACCGAGTGGTGATTCAACGATCGCTAGTTCCGGCTCGAATGAATCTGCGCCCTCGTCACAGTTAATAAAGATCAGCCCATGAAACACGGTCAACTGAGGTGATTTAAGTCCGTAATCCGCATGGCCAAAACTTTCACGCGCATCCATTTCCCTTGCGGCGTGCAGGCTGCCATCAAGGTTGTAGACCCAGCCATGGTATGGACAGACGAAGGATTTGGTGTTTCCGGCATTAGCCTCACAGATGCGTGAAGCTCGATGTCGGCAAGTATTATAAAAGGCATTCACCTGCTCTTGCTGATCTCGACAGACGATGATGGCATCGTCACCGAGTTTGAACTACAGGAAATCCCCTGGGTTTGATAGCTGGCTGACATGGCCTGCGTAGATCCAACTTCGAAACAGGACTCTATCCAGTTCCCGCTCGTAGGCGACCGCTGAGCGGTAGAAGTACCGGTCCATCGCGAATCCGGGGTTCTGCTTCTGCGCCTCAACCCTGGCTAACAGTGTTTTAAGGTTATCCTCTCCAACCATCGCCATATCCAGGTTCATCAACAGATGTCAGGTGACTGAAAGGTGATACGTATAAAATTCATTGTCTTTCTTCCACCCCTCTTTCTCGTAGAGCTTCTGGCCCGGAAAATTGTCAACCGCGGTTTCAAGGGTCAGCCGTTCATAGCCATTCTCTTTGGCAAATCTTAACGCCTCGTCCATCAACGCCTTGGCTACTCCCCGCCGTCTGGCGTCTGCTTCCACGTAGAGGTCGTAGAGAACCAACCGCTTGATCAGATCAACCGAACAGAAAGTTGCGTAGAGTTGCGTGAACCCAAGCGGTTGACCGGTATCTTCGGACGCCAGAAAGACTATCGATTCATCGTTTGACAGTCGCTGCTCAAGATACTCCCGACAGCGCGGCTCATCAGTTGGTTGCTCGTAAAACTGGCGATAACGATCAAACAATGGCGCTACATGGCTGACTTGCTCCAGTCCGGCACGCTCAATTTTCATCACTTAGCACTCCTGCTTTTAAACAGTGGCAGTATCCCTAATCTGTTGCCCGAATCCACGGAATTACCATCCCCATCACGCAGTTCACGCGGTGGATCAAATCGCTGAGTCAGAGGTGTGACGACTAGCATGGTCACAAGACACGCACCCAGCCCGATAAAGTCTGCAGGAAGCTCCGGTGCCAGGTAAAGCGTCGCTAGCCAGGTGATTATCCCTGCGGCCATTGCTGACAATGCGCCGGTGCGGTTAGCCTTTCGCCACCAGACACCCAGTATGAAAGGCACGATCATCGCAGCGAGACCCAGAATATTGGCGTTCACCATCAGGTCAAAGACAATCTGGATTTTCATTGCGACAACAATTGCAACCAGGCCACTTGCCGGGATAGCCCACTTGGCAACCACCAGGGTTAACCGATCGGAGGGTTTACGGACGACTAGCGGTAATACGTTCCTCGCCAGCACACTCGCGTTCGCGAGCAGCGCACTATCGGCTGAACTCATAATCGCTGCCAACATCGCGCCAACGAAAATGGCGATTGCAGCGGGATGGAGGTGCTCGAGGGCCAGGGCTGGAATAATTTGCTCAGAAGACACCAGTTCCGGCATGGTGACGCTGCCGATAATCCCGAGCATGACAGGAATCATGCCAAAAATTAGATAACCAATCCCACCAAGGTAGAACGAATTCTGCGCAACGCGTTCATCCTCTGCCGCCGACACTCGTTGAAACAGCGTTTGCGCCGAGATATCAACAACCCCGATGATCGTCCATGCACGCAGATAGTTGAGCCAGTGCTCTCCTGTATTCTGGAAAGGCAGCATGCGGAAAGTGTCTTCGGGAAGCTGCGGCGAAATGGCGCCCCAGCCGCCTACATCTACCAGAACGACGATCAGTAATATCATCAGGCCAATCATGATAATCAGCATCTGGACGAAATCCGTCATCGCAACCGCCCACATACCTCCAACGGCGGTATAGATAAAGATGACGATGGCGCCTCCAATAATGCCTGCCTCAAGAGGAATGGAGGTGAGCGATTCGAAGACAACACCAAACGCGACCAACATGGCACCTACCCACACTGTGTTTGAAAACAGCGTCGTGATGACAATCCCGTACGACGCTAATTTACCAAACCGCTGTTCCATGAAATCAACGACCGTTGTCATCCGCAACCTGCGAAACAGGCGGGCAAAAAACAAACCGATAAGTATTAAAGCCAGTGCACCGCCCCAGGGGTCTTCGATAACCCCCATCATGCCGTCGTCATAGGCGGCCCCTGCTCCCCCAAGCATCATCGCACCTCCGAACCAGGTCGCCATGACTGTCATGGAACAAAGCCAGATTGGCATGCTGCGCCCCGCCACCATAAAATCGGATACCGAATGGTTTCTGCCTGAGGCATAGATACCGACACCAATCATTAGCAGCATGTAGAGCGCAACGCCGATTATTATTGTTGTTTCGTTCAACATAGGTTTGCCCTTTTACTTCAGTGAAATATAACCATTGAAAACGGATTAGGTTCGACCACGTCTGGCCAGGTATGAATAGACGAGAAAAGATGCACCCATCCCGAGGATGAGTATAGCCAGGGAAATCTTGTCACGATGTGGGGTTTCCGGCGTCCAGACGGCTGCGTATTCAAACCAATAAAGCACATACATGGACACAAGCCACGGCAGAAGCGCAAGGATGGTATCGACCGTTAAACGGGCTCTGGATTTAGGGATCTCGGGCATGTCCGCATTCTCTCACCAAACGCCTCTATATTAGCTCAATGCTGGCAGATGTTTAGGCCTTGCCTGTAGGATCGAAGCTCGCCTCTTTCTTATCCTATCGGCAGGGGTGTTCCACAGCAATCCTGAATGAGAAGATATCCCATGTTGTCACGCCTGGCGGCTGAGCATTCAAAGCATGAACCTGGATTTGATCTTGAAAAGTAAAGCGGTAAACGGATGGGGGCTGTTCGGGCTGATCGCTGGCCCCATGTGTCTGGTCATTATTGCTGAATCAATCGCTGCAGACTTAAGCACCGGTGCTGGCGTGTCTCAGATGATTGGGTTCTCAGTGCGTATTGCCGTGCCTTTTATTTATCTCGTGGTCGCTGCTTCTTCAGTTCACATACTATTCCCGAGTTTGTTTTCCCGTTGGTGGTTGCGCAATCGCCCCTATATCGGTTTCTGCTTTGCAGTAGCAATGGCGTGGCAGGCTACTTTCATCTTCATCATGTCAAATGTCTATCGTGACTATTATTACCAGGATGTCTATCTGCTACGCGACGAAATTGAAGGAAGCGTTGGCTATATCTTTCTGGTTGCGATGGTTGTGACATCGTTCCGGCAGGTTCGCGCGCACATGAACCAGGTACAATGGAAACTTGTCCACACTTTCGGCATTTACGTTCTGTGGGCTTATCCCTTCAGTGTCTACTGGTGGACTCTCAACTACTACGAGAATCCTACCCTGTTAGACTATGTGTATTACTGGGCTGGATTTCTAGCAGTAGCGCTCAGAATCGCTGCGTGGTGGAAAGTGCGCTCTCAATTCAGGGACGGACCCGCAACGCATGCCAGCTTTAAATTCCTGGGCATTGTGCTCATCGTTAGCGGCCTGGTCGCATCCACCAATGGATTGCTATGGCAGAATGCTTTAACTGAATTCCTGACGACACCCACCTGGTCTGCCGAGCTTGTGTTGTGGTTGCCATTCTGGCCATTCGAGCCGTTTTTCCCGCTCTTTTTTATCGCCCTCGGCACAATGGCGCTAACATTCCGTAAAAGAGACGCTGACTCTCAGCCTCAGGTAGCAGCCAGCTAAGTTAGAAATTACGATTCATTGTACGCTTTGGTGTCGACAACAATAAGTTCGCGGTAGTCTTCCGTCATTTCCCAGGTTCCCAGAAAGCCTTTTTTAAGCATAAACATTTCACCAGCTTTATAAGTGACAGCATTTCCCGCAGTGTCCGTCAGAATCAGCTCGCCCTTCAAAACCAATACAAATTCATCGTAACTAGTCGGTTGATCAAACCTGAGCCTCGCCGGGCTGGAATCCCACACGGAAACAATATTCTCACCCTCGAAGATGATGCTTTCGCTATTGGACTGACCCCCATGCTCAACTGTGATCCAGTCGATTGCGCCTAATGACTCAAGTTCCATTGCGTTCAGTCCGGCGATCGACCAACTTTCCGGTGGCGAATTTTCAACTATTTCCGATCCAAATGCTGATGCCGAAAGCGGGAAACTTAATTGCACCACCAAAGTCAGTGCGATGCCTGACGCGAGTGAGATCCCCACCAACCCAAAGTGCTTCCAAATTCCCTGTGACATCTGTCTCCTCCTTACAATATGAATTATCTAAGAAATAAAGCTATGAACCGCACGATGTGCTTCTTCAATCGCAGATTCCGTCATGGCGTTTGAAGCTGCGTCCGTCCCGGCTATGGTGATATTGCCGATACGCTGGCGGGCATCGATCCATGGCTTGCGCTCGTGCCGCCACATCTCAGGCCACCAGGCTACATCACCCGACGCCTGATCAATTGAATACGCATAGCCATGCGGCCAACGGTTAACCGTGATGCCAGCAATATCTCGAGCTGGATCAAAACCACCCGGTCCAAGCATACGGCCGAGTTGATCGCGCACATTGCGCTCAAAGGTTTCGAACGATGTATCAAAAAGCTGGCGTCTGCCGTCACGAAACTGATCGGCAGCAGACAAGCCTGGCGCTAGCGGAATGTGCTGCATATGGAGAACGACAGGTTCATCCGGCGACTTCGGAAACTTGTAGTCGCCAAAGCTTACCGGGTAACTCATCAACAAAGTGTGAAAGAAACTGCCGGGGCAATAGGCTCGTCGTATGCCGAGATTCACCAGGCTCCGCCAGTTTCGAATCGCAACATTCGTATAGACAAGTGGCGCTCGTATGGAACTTGCCAGTGCAGCGGACTGGCTCTCCGGCACTTCATCGCACACATAAGGAAGCATAGCGTGGTAACCGGCCCAGACAGCTTTTTCTGCCGTTACCGTTTGCACCTCGTTGTCACGGGCATAGGTGATCTCAAGGTTGCCTTTTAGGTCACCATTTATATGTTTTAACTCAATTACCGTGCTGCTCAAGCGAACTCGCGTGTGGCTACCTGGCAAATCAAGCCTGGAATAGTCGAAATGCGTACTGACGATGTCTTCCATCGAAGATCCCGGGTCGATGCCTGGAATGAGCTTACGAACCAGGAGTCGCGCGACGGACGCATTGCCATCCGGGAACTGAAAATTTTCCCCGTCCTCTTCGTCGTCGCCTTCATCATCATATCCAAGATCCATCCCTGCGAAGCCGGGGTAGTCTTCCAGCCAGGCCATCCATGCCGGTAGCGCGTCTGCGCCGATTGCCCATACGCCATGTGGTATCTTCTGGATAAATGTCAGTGTCTCTTCACTCATTCCGGCGTAGTTCTTGAGATAGTCGCGCCAGGTAAGAGACTCAATGATCGCGCGTCGTTCTGCCGGTGTCATGCCAGCGAGGTAGTCTTCTTCGTCGGCGGACAGTCGCGCCAGTTCAGTCTTCGCCACCCCAGACAGTGGCGAATCCTTGATGGCTTCACTATATCCGTAGCCTCCGACCGCCAGATAATCTGCGCCAAAAGTTTCCTTGTCCAGGAACGTGCAGCTCCCGACTTTAAGAGTTTCGAATAAGTTCTCGTCATAAAAGTCACTGCGTCGACTAACATCAATGCCAAGTTCTTGAATGACTTTTTTTGCGACGTTGGGGTAGGTCTTCGGTGACTCCATGGTCATCGTCCCACCGTAGCCGAGCAAAGTCCGGCCATCGACGGTGAACTCATTTCTTTTTGCATGCCCACCAAAATCGTCGTGGTTGTCGAGGATTAGTATTCGGGCATCAGGGTCAATGTCACGTTGATAGATATACGCGGTTGATAAACCACTAATGCCCGCGCCAACCACAACAAGATCATAGTGTTCATCTATCTTTTTGGATTCCCAACGCTTCCCCTGAACAGCGGCGTGGGCAATTTCAAAGGATCCGGCGTGAGAACCGCGCATGCCAGTCATGCCAGGAGGATAGTACGTGGATTGCACATCTGCGATCTGATCGCCACTCACGTTACCCCCAGGCAACAGTGAAGTGCCGATGGCAATGCCGACGCCATTCAGAAAATCACGACGGGTAATCGACTGGTTCATCCCCAGGCCCCAATCATCCGAATTCATAGCTCATCTCCCAACAATCAACAGTGTCTAACCAGCATAGGCCGTGTAGCACGGCACAGTATCGCTTCCTACCCGCACAAAAGAATCCCCTTTACCTGCGCCGTACACTTATCTCAGATATATCTACGATTGCACTCTCTGGAGGGAAAATGCCTGAAATCAGTGTACAACACCAATGCGCTGGACTGACCGACCTGGTCGATGTTGCTTCTTTCGGTAAACCGGTCGGTCCTTTACCAAAACAAACTGACAGTGGTTTTTTTGAAGAGGATAACCTGGCGGCAGGTACCTGGGAATGTGAACCTGGGACCCTTGAGATTGACCTGGATATCACCGAGTTCTGCCACCTTCTAAAAGGTCACTGGAAACTGACCTCGGCGTCGGGTGAGATCACTGAAATCCGCGCGGGTGACAGCTGGGTGTTCCCAAAAGGCTGGAAAGGTATCGGCGAAGTACTCGAAACTGTTCGCAAGGCATACATCGTTATCGGCTAGCAACTAGTCTCGTGAAGCTACCCAAATCACATGCCGCGAACCTTTCCCCTGATGTGCACGAACACGATGCTCTTCTACTTTAAACCCGGCCTTCTTTAACAGGGCGGCAAATCTTGGCGCGGGTGTCGCGGACCAAACGGCGAGCACACCGGTTTTGCGTAACGCATGGTATGCAGCCGCTAGACCGACAAGAGAATAGAGGTCATCGTTTTCTGGATGAGTTAATCCTTCTGGGCCATTGTCAACATCCAAGATGATTGCATCATACTCATCAGCGGCACGATTAATCAGTTCGCCCACATCTGAAATGGTAACCTCCACCCGGCTATCAGACAGAGGGTTCCCGGCACACATACCTAGAACATCGCGATTCCATTTTTCAACACCCGGGACAAGTTCGGCGACCACTACTCTTGCGGCCTCGCGCAACGAACCTAAAGCCGCAGCAAGCGTGAAGCCCATCCCCAAACCGCCGACAAGCACTTTCGCCGAATCTGAACTGCGGCAACGCGCGCAGGCGAGCGAACCCAAAGCATCTTCCGAACCGTGGGTCCGACTGTTCATCAGATCACCCTGCGACCCCGAAAGCCGGATAGAAAATTCATCTCCGCGCCTGAGCAGGCGCAGCTCGCCGCCGCCGCGCGGAATATCAGCCGTGTCCAACAATTCCCATCTATTCATGGATGCGTATCGCTGGGGTCGACCTTCTCATTGTCATCTTTTTCTTCAATCCTGATTTCCAGTTCTTCGCCACTTTCCAGGTTCTCGCTAACATCAACGTTGAGACCAAAAGACTATTACATTTTCCAACCCAGTCGATTAACGGCTGCAAGTGCCGTTAACTCCTTTGGTGCAGACCTGCCCATGCACCATATGTGATACTTTCTCATGGTACGACTAGTTCCATGCTCTTTTCCCAAGGCTGAACCATGATCGACCTGGACAAATTGTATCAACCAAACCCCGGACTAGCTTCGCGTTCCATCTCATTTGAAAACCCGACGGGTGCTCCAGGGGCGGGGGGAAAAGTGGAGAGCCCACTCGGCATTGGCCGCAAAGGTGACCCCGCCCGCATGGTTGAGTCGGGAGAGACCGTATTGCTTGCGGAAATATCAGGACCGGGGACAATTCGACATATCTGGATGACGACTCTCGCCCGGCCAGTCATTCTTCGTGGCGCATTGATACGCATTTACTGGGAGGGAGAATCATTCCCAACCGTGGAGTTACCCCTGGGGGATTTCTTTGGATTTGCTCATGGATCAACCCCAAGTTTTCAGTCGGCACTACACGCTGTTGGTCCACGCTACGGAATGAATTCGTTTGTGCCAATGCCGTTTCAGCGACAGGCACGCATTGAACTCGTTAATGAAACACCGCGACCGATGACGCTTTTCTACCAGGTAGATTACACGATCGGTGACGAACATGGCGCGATATTGCCGAAACTGCACGGCTGGTTCAACCGGCAAAACCCAACTGTTGCTGGGCAAGATTTTGTGTTGTTACACGAACGCGTGGGAACCGGGAGGTTCCTGGGCTCCGTTATCGGAATCCAGCCATTGGGCAGCGCTTGGTGGGGTGAAGGTGAAGTAAAGTTCTATATGGATGACGATGGCGAGTTCGCTACCATCGTTGGCACCGGGTCAGAAGACTATGTGGGATTATCATGGGGTATTCAGCAAGCACCTTTCCTGTATCTCGGCGCCAATCGGGTTGACAACGAAGAAGGGACTGAATCCGGACCGGTCTCAATGTATCGCTGGCATGTGCAGGACCCGATTTTCTGGCAGGAAAAAATCCGTGTCACCATGCAGCAGATTGGCCACCAGGGATCCTCGCCGACCCTGGATGACTACAAGCGGAATCTCTTCGAACGAGAAGATGACTGGAGCTCCGCAACATTCTGGTACGCCGAACAACTCGCACCCTTGCCTACGTGTTTGACGTTTGAAGAAAGGGTTGCGAACCTGCCGAAAGTAAAAGAAATTGTAGGGTCAGAGTAAAGGGTCCAGAACGCCGCAGCAGGGCAGAATGCGAGAATGTCTCGCATTCTTCAAATTTTGCGCAGGTTGAGCCAGGTAAACCCATACCCGGGTATTCTTGACTGATGGTTGCCCCAAAAAGGCCCAAGGCCTTCATCTGCGCAACCATTTCATGCGGGTATTCATCTGCATGTTGAAGATCGAGGACCTTGTCCCTGACATCACGGTCTAACCATTTGCTGATGGTATCGAGAATTTGGCTTTCATCTTCTCGCGTGATCGACTCGCCGTTGCGATTCCGGATATCGTAGTTCATGATCTACCTGCAAACTTGTGACTACCTGCAGGATAGTAGGGTCGAGCTACACTATTTACAACGGCGCCGGATTAACCACACTGCAATTATCAACCCGAAGCTCTGCCCCATTAATGAACTTGGCTTCATCTGACGCCAGAAACAGGACCGCGTAGCCAACATCCATCGGCTCGCCGAGCCCTGGGCTTGGCAGCTGTTCTTCCGGTGGAATCGGTGCAGGTGGCTCAATACCTTTTGCTTCTGCAGCAGCCGCAGCATCCGCATATAGCTTCTCGATCAACGGCGTTTGAATCACACTGGGAAACACACAATTGGCCCTGATGTTGTATCGGTTCTGCTGACAATGCACAGCAGCATGTGTTGTCATGGTCCGGATCGCTCCCTTGCACGCACCGTAGGCGAAGCTGGTGTGGTACCCGAGCAGCGCCGTAGTTGATGCAATATTGATGATCGAACCTGGCTTGCCATTTAGTTTGATTGTTTCAATGCCGTACTTGATCCCAAAGAACGTACCATCCATATGAATACGCTGGTGGAGTCGATACTGATCCCAGGTGACATCCTCGACAGAACCAGGAATAAACATGCCCGCATTGTTGACCAGCACATTCAACTCACCAAAGTGGTCCACCGTCTGCTTGACCACCTGCTGCCACTGATCATCCTCCGCGACATCATGCTGAAGATAAATTGCACCATTGCCAGCAGCATGCGCGGCTTCCTCGCCGTTTTCCTTGCTGATATCTGTTATTACAACCTTGGCGCCTTCACCGGCCAGTGCAATCGCATCGGCTCGCCCCAGTCCTGAACCACCACCGGTTACCAGGCAAACTTTCTCATCAACTCTACCCATACCGCTTCTCCACCACTTTTATCTTTCCCACGCTAGACCAGACTCCGGTTGAAGACAATCAGCATCAGCTACTAAAATCTAGCGCACCCATTGAAACTGATATGGAGATTCACGCACGAGAGAGCACCATCTAGCCTACGGCTCCCAACTAATTGTTGCGCAATCTCAACCACCACTCTTGCAATACAACAGGCATGTTTTCTGCGTACTGCTGCATGAGTTCACCAGCATCTCCCGGCAGGTCCTGAGGATTGGTTTCTGTCAGGTCGCAGGCACCCTGGATCGGATCGATCCACTCGAGTTCAAGATTCTCAAGCAGCGAACCAAAGTCCGGCGCCTCATGGTGATCAGAGGTCTGGTGCTGCATAAAACCGAGATAGTCATCGAATGATTCCATACAATAGTAGGTGCGCGGTTCTGCGCCACGCCAGTACTCATATCGCCTGCAGGTGGGCTCATGCGTGTGTGTGTCACGAAACATGTTTCGAGCTACTTCTTCGAAAGCTGCTTCCTTTCCTTCAAATACTGTAATCTTTGCTAGAAATGTTGCCATTGTTCTTCTCCCATTCTTGCTGAACCGCAGCGTCTGCTACCCAGAAATTAGCCAACAGCATCCATTGTCGAATCCTCTACGAATCCGGGCCAGGTCGCCATGTAGTCGATGAATTTTACAGACAAGCCTTCGTCCTCAAGATAGCCCCTCGTGACGGGAATGGCCACCGGGGTGAACTTGTCGTCTGCGGCATATCGGTTGGGGAAGTCATGTTGCAGGATCGCTGCACGACCAAGCATGATCCAGTCGATATCATGATTCATCGCCTGGTCCGCAGCCTGAGGTGTACCAATCTTACCGGCGACACCCAACTTCATCTGACCCTGTTCAAGCCCGGCGAACAATTCCAGCAGAGAGCTGCCTGCAAATGCCCGCTAGCTTGCATGCTGTTCGCTCACTCAAATGTCCTGCCGCTATCATATGCGCGGCAACAGGCTTCCTGGCTGACGGGCCATTCAAAGAAAGCTTGAGACGCCGTATGCTAGGCTATTGGCAATAGGTGTCGGGTGTTCAGGCAACGTCTATATCAAAGAAAATCTGAGGGACCCTAGAAATGGCTACCAAAGGGGATACACAACAACGTCAGCGTGTTCGCCCACACAGTGCGCCTGTTCCAGCGGAAGGTGAAAACGATCTGTTTTCTGAATCGTGGTTTCCGGTGTGTTTGTCGAGCGAAGTTTCTGTCGGCCGAGTGATCGGTCGTAACTTTCTCGACGGTCGCATCGTCATCTTTCGTGGCGATGACAACAAAGTTCAGGTGTTTTCCGCGTACTGCCCCCATATGGGTGCCGACCTTGCCGCTGGGAAGGTGATTGGCAGCAGCATTCAATGTGGATTCCATCACTGGGAGTTTGATGCAGAAGGCTGGTGTGAAAAAACCGGTCTGGGTGACCCACCTCCTGACACGGCATGTTTATACAAGTTCCATTCGAGAGAGAAGTTTGGCCTGATCTGGGCGTTTAACGGTGACGAACCCTGGTGGGAAATACCGGATTACCCCAAAACGGAAGACGAACTGTCCTTTTCTGTGAGTTACGATGTGCCTGTTCTTCCAGTTGACCCCTGGGTTGTGTGTGCAAACACACCCGACTGGCAGCATTTGAAGGCAGTACACCGACTTGATTTCAATCACGAGAGGCTTTACGACCAAATCGAATGGACCGATCACTCCATGGAGTATGACCTGGATGCAAAGCTCGAGCAGGGCGACGGGCCATCACTAATCGCACGGGTAGGCATCTACGGCACAAGTTTTTTTCGACTGTACGGTGAGTTCATGGGGCAATGGATATGTGCGCTGACCGCTTTCCATCTACTCGGACCCGGCCAGACCCAGGTGTACTACTCCCTTGGAACCCCTAAAAGCGATGGGACTGAAGCGGATGATGCGAGGGTCGCCAAGACACACCAGTTGTTGTTTAACCTCGGCAAAAGTATTGTCACGGACGACCGGCCCATCTTACATTCGATCAAGTACTCTCCAGGAGTCATGACGAAGTCAGACAGGGCACTGGCGAAGTACCTTGGTATGGTCAGGAACTTCCCAAGATCACACAGTTCATCAGATTTCATCAACTAGCAAACGAATTAAAACCCAGAACAACCAGGGAACCCATCATGGCAAAGCAAGGACAAACACAACATTTCAACAAACCGCTTGAAGACAGCTTTGGCTTTTCGGCCATCGTGCATGCTAACGGGTTGCTTCACCTGGCAGGCATCGTCTCGATCGATGAAAAAGCCGACGTCGTCGGACCCGGCGACATGTCGGCACAAATAGCTCGAATCTACGACATCATGGAAGCAACGCTGGCAAAAAACGGCGCCACCCTGGAACATGTTGTGAGCGAAGTGATGTATACCACAGACATGGCGAAGCTTATGGAAGCGACCCCCGAGCGCGCAAAGCGTTATGAAGCATACGCCAATCCAGCAACCACCGCAGTTCAGGTTTCCGCGCTCGCCTTCCCTGAAGCCATGTTGGAGATTCAGGTGATGGCACAGCTCGACGAGGGTGAATGGTCGCCAGATGTGCCGTCACTGGGATCACCTGTTTAAAAATGTGACGAATGACACTCGATGGCTGAGTGCAAATGATACAGATCTCGCAGCCCGGTAAGCAGAGACCCTATTCGATGACGCACCGTTCTGTTCGGGGCGCAGCGTTTGAAAAGGGTGTTAAGGGGCGGCCATCGCCCTCGAGATAGAGAAGTGTGAGAATGGCGGTGGCAAGATGAAGATCATCGCTTGCATTGAAGATCCGGATGTTATTGAGAAAATATTGAAACATCTGGGGCTGGATGAAGCCTCACAGGCCTGGAATCGCTCACCGCCGGAAGGACTGTTCGCGCATTCGACACAACTACTCTGACATCTGCCAACGCTGTTGGGGACGGTTTTGGCTGCGTGATCCAGGTGCAGTCAGCAAAGCACCATTGTTAACAAGGTCCAGCTTAACAAGGTCCAGTCATGAAATTTCGCCGCTAGCGGCGAATTCCCCGCGAAATGATATTCAAAGCTAGTTTTTCGGCAGACTTGCGCTTGGCTGTTTCTAGAAAAGCGACTCTAATTTGACCTGTACTCTGTCAGGTGATCTCCCTGTTGTGGTTATCCAATGCTGCGTTCCGACGGCCAATAAGGCGCGCGCAGCTTGCGTTTGTTGATCTTTCCCATAGTATTGCGCCCAACATCGGCTACGAACTCGCAGGAGCGCGGACACTTGAATCCGGCGAGGTGCTTGTCGGTCCAAATTTCCCGCGATCGAATCGTCAATTCGAAATGCGCATATGATCGAATTCATCTTCCAGGCAAGCGATCGAATCCTCTCGCGTGGGGCTAACGCCCAAGAGTATGAACATGACGATTGCGACCATAAGCCCGGCGAGCTTGCGTGCGGCAATTGAGCGGATCACCTCGTCGCGCAGCCCCTCATCGAAGATCTGGAATTCGATGCGTGCATTGGCGATCGACGCCTCCGTGTCGTTGAACAGGAAGTCGACGATGAAGGCTTTGAATTCGGCCAAGGTATCGAATGACATGGCTTGGCGCGCCTCAAAGATAGCCTTATCTGGCGACATCCAATGACCCTGGAAAAACTTGACGAGAAAGTTTTCTACCAAGGACCATATTCTAAACTCAAGCTAGCCAGGTACTACGAGTCAATTCTCTTTCACTTAAATGGCGAGGTTTTCTTGTTGTTTTCGCCATACATTTCAGTACACAGGACCCTCCTCGTAAACACCATCGCCCAATAACCTCGTTCAACGACCTGTGGTTTAAAAGGCGCAACGCGCACTTGAGCAAATAATCACCAGGCTGGGTGTCCGGGATTGGGGGCTCGGGATTGGGCTTCGCGAGCCGGATGGGATCATCCGGCTCTTGAAGTTCTTGCTTTCGCTAGAACGAGCCCATCTTGAATCGAACTTCGAGGCCGTAGAGTCTTGGGTCGGTTGGTGTGCCTGTTCGGCGCCAGCCGCCACTCTCTGTGGCTCCATATTGCTCGATCTGACGGAAGCCAATGTCGTCGAAGACGTTGTTGACGAATGCAGCAACTACCCAGCTTTCGCTTGGATGCCAGGCCATGCGTATATCCAACCTGTCGTAGGAATCAGCGGACTGATCCTCACGCTCAAATACGGAGAAGTAAACTCGGTCGATCCACGAGTAGTTCATGGTGAAATCGATGTCTCCACCTGAACTCAGCGGCAAGTTATACATCGCCCAACCACCAGCCTTGAACTCCGGCACCCTGATCATACTGTTACCCTTGATGTTGATCAGGTTCGACGTCGCATCGAACAGTGATTCCGGTTGCTCCGGGTCGTTGGGATCAATCACGAAGTAATCCTCGGTGTATTCGGTCCCCGTATAGCTCCCGTGGAATCCCAGTGTGAGCCTGTCCGTGGCTAACCAGGTGAGTTCCAAATCTATACCATACAACTCAGCCTTAGGCACTGGAACGACATTAGTCGTATAGCCACCCGCAAACGCGACGCCATTGGCAAAGGTGTGAACGTTCTCGTAATCGTAATAATATACAGCTGTATTGAGCTGCAATTGACTATTGAGCAACGTGCCCTTGTAACCAAGTTCGTAAGCGATCAGCTCCTCTGCGTCAAAGGTTCCCTGCCCGCTAAAGAAAACGAGATTGAAACCACCGGATCGTAGACCTTTCGTAGCCGAGAGATAAAAAAGCGTTTCATCGGAAGGAGTCCAATCGAGGTTGGCACGCCAGGTGACGTCCTCGGTATTCTTGTCCAACCTTCTGGCTAACGATTGACTTGACGGTATTCCAGCCAGCATCAAGCGGCTAGGGTTAAGAATATTGCCTTCTGCATCCATGTACCCGAGTGCCTGGTTCATAGCGGCAAGGGTTGATGTGCAATTAGCAACAATGCAACCCGTGCCCGGGGCAAAAAAATCATCTGAGAAGCCGAGAGGCACGATTGTTTCCTCTGCGTAGTAAAACACTGTCTCATATCCATCGAGTTCATCCCGAGCCCAGCGAAGACCGAGCGTCAATGCAAACTGATCGTTAATCTGATAAACACCCTGAGCAAATGCAGCGTACGCATCTCGTTCGGTACGGGTCTGGTATTCCAGATCGGTACCTATAGTAGAAGGGCCGTGGGGAATACTGTCTCCCGTGTCACCTTCCCAGGCACCGAAGCAGTACCAATCGAGCTGGTCTTGTGCGCCGATAGCTGCTCCCGCTAGACAGTTACCTGGCGCGGTTCCTCCCGCCTCTACCTGGTTACTGACATCTAGAGCCGTGAAAAGATCTACTTTGGGTAAGCCAGCAAGAATCCCTAAAGGTTCACCATTTGCATATCGAGACTGACAGTCGACGTTGCCTACACAGTTGTAATCATAAAAATCACCGCGCTGCCTGATCTTCGCGTGATAAACGAACGCTCCAGCCGTAATCGACAGCTTTTCATTCGGATCAAAGAAAAACTGTAATTCTTGGGATACATAGTTCGTATCCTGACTCACATAGAAGGTGCGATCGCCGAGTGGATTACTCGTGAGATCCACATCTGATTCGCGATCATAAAAATAATCGGTATATCCGAAGATATACTTCATCGCGAACTTGTCATTCACATCCCAGGTAAGGTCGAACGACATCGCCTGATGATCGAAGAATTCATCCTGCTGACCGCTGGTGTCTGTCTTGAGATCACCACCCTCGACGCCGCTGATACCAATCAAACGTTGTCTTGCTGGATCGTGACCATAAGCGTAATTGTAAGAATCCGTCGTGCCCGTGGTTGCCATGTCGGCACCGGGTGTCACTCGCTGAGCGACGACATTGCTACCGTCCACAGGATTTGTAAAGTTGAATGTCTCCTGACCCGTGATCATGCAAGATGTGCCATTGATGACACCAGGCGTTAAGACATATGGTGTTCGAGTCAACGTATTCGGGCAAGCAATGCCTGGATCAACTGCTCGAAATCCCCAGGCGTACGTGGTGGTATCACGTACTGTGTCCTTACCGCCACGCTGGGACAAGTTGAGAATCCCCGCGGCGTCAGCACCACCCATCATTCGGTGATAGCTGCGCTCGTTGCCACGAATGTTTAACGTGATGCTGTCGGTTGGCGTCCAGCGCAATGAAAGCGCGTAGTTTTCATCACCGTAGTCGCCAGGGTCACCATTACCTGACAAGTCATCGTAATAACCGTCTCGCTCACGATTCATACCAACGAATCGTGCTGAGAGTACATCCTCGATGAGAGGTCCGGAAACGACTCCATAGACTTCCAACAAGTTGAAGTTGCCGACTAAGGTACGGAACTCGCCGTAGAACTCATCAGTGGGCTTCTTGTTGATAAAGTTAACGGCACCACCAATGGCATTTCGACCATAGAGGGTGCCCTGCGGACCTCGCAAGAATTCGATTCGCTCAACATCAAAGAGTCCCCCTTCTGTTGATGCGATACCGAAGTCCTCGGAGTACACACCATTTTGGTATGTCGCGATCCCTGGATCGCCTCCCAAAGATCGGAAGTTTCGGCCAACGCCGCGGATTGCCATATCGTATGGCTCAATCACGGCTGCCGGAACCAGTGCCTGCAGGTCTTCCTGGTTGCGAATGCCAAATTCTTCAATCGCTTCCGCGGTAAACGCTGTAATAGAAATAGACGTGTCGCTAATGGACGCCTCTCTTCTTTCAGCGGTTACGATGACCTCTTCAATCCGTCTATCTTCAGCGCCAAGCGCTGAGTTCGATACAGGAAAATATAAAAGTGTAGTTGTTATTGTGAAACAGACGCCACGCAGAAAACGAGTACGCATTGCTTACCCCTCCCATAATATGGATATGTAACCGGTACTTCAGCTATTGCCATGTTCTAAATTCATCGACAAACACTTGCATAACGCCAGTATCGAACAAGAACAACAACAATTACGGCTCTTCTATGAACACCTGATTGTAACGCCCAACCAGAAGCCCCTGCAATACTGTGCATAAATAGTTTAGCAATGCAAGTTTTATACTGTTTTCGTATAAGCCGTCATCGGCACTTAAAAAGTGACCCCCTTTAGTCAATATTGAATAATTGGGGTCGTATATGGACCCGCTTGATTGATCAGGAACAGATCTGCAGTCGTATATTCGGCTTCTTATCGAGATGATTGCAATCTTCTCGGAGCCATGATGGAAACCGCACTCGAACACCTTATCGGAGTAACAGCTTCAAAAGAGCTAGACCCCATACAGGTTCGGTTCGAGCCGGTATTACCTGTTATCCATCTTAATCGTGATCGTTGGAAAGATTTTTCTCCTGTAGTTTACCTTGTTGTTATGTTGTTACCCCATCGTCGGCTGATAGGTTGTTTTATGGGCGCTGAGTGACCAGCATATTCAGAGCATCAAGGGAGAAGCATGATCGGGACACGATCACGCTAACAAAATCTCTGGTTGCTACGGTTGCCCGAGAAGCGAATAGCAACGATCTCTATAAGGCAGCACTCAAGGACGGTACCGAGACACTTTGTCTTCACAGCGTCGAGATACTGATAGCGGGCATGATAAGCCTCGAGGAAGTTCGACGAGTAACCAGATCGCATACCGGTTGCCACCTGGGGTCACGATTTCCTTGGAGAGTGGTCCGCTGAGGATCTGGCTGCCCACACAATTGAGCGACATCGGAAATATGATTACGACTTCGTCAAGCTGAACCCTCGGTGGACAATGTTTGCCGAACCCTGGGGCAATGTTTATCCGCCGCCAAGTGCCTGCTTCATCGCGTACACAGCAAGCAGGGTGTCGTAGTTCTCATAGTCCCAAAAAGTTCCCGGGGCGCGAATCAGGCCGCGCTCCCGCATCCCTTCAATGGAACTCTTACCTGCCCAATAAGCGAGTCCTGAACCGATGGCATACTCCATGCCAGAGCTGTCCACCGAATACAGTCCGCTCGACATATTCAATACATGGCGCAGGGTAATTTCATTTCGCGGATCGTTTTGTGGATTTTCAACTGAGGGGTACCATTCGAATCCAAGCGACTGATCGAGACTCATATCCCCTTTATCGACTAACAAGCCAAACAGTGTAACGGCAATACTTTTGGCCACTGACCAGGTGCGCGTTCTGGTCAACCGCGTGATGCCGTCGGCATATTGTTCATGGATGATGTGGCCTTTATAAACCACAATCAGACTCAGTGTGTCCTGCTCTGGTGTGTTGCGATGAAAAGCCCAATCTGATGCCGCTAGTAAAGCACGCTTATCGATATTGCCTGGCAAGGGTCTATTTTCTTTCACGTCACCGTTTGGCCATGGGATTATTGCTGCGCTTTCGTTTACTCCCGGTAGCGTGAACTCGGGTAATTGTTTGATATCAGACTGCCCCGGTGCCATCACGACACAACCAACGCCACGCCGGAAAGCCGCATGGATGATTGGCCCAGAGGCTTCACCGCCCACTGCGACTACCCGGTTAGTGTGATCCACAACACATTCACCGCCGTTTACGTCACCAACGGCGCCACCAAATCGCGACGATGACAGATACGTAAGCTCTTGCAAGAAGATCTGTTCCAGATCTCGGTGACTGGTGAAAAGGCCTACTCGAGACGGGGCCGCCTTCGGATGGGCCCAGCGACTTAAGCGTGTATTCGGTATTGATGGGGCCGCCGTCAGATTGAGAAGTGCGAAAAGTGTGGCGGACCCGCGGAACGCCACCCGGCCGGACGCGACCCGATCGGATCATCGTCGATGCGTCGAAACGATCGATTGAAGAGCGATACGTCGCACCGTGCTGATGACATCCAGAAAATCCTGAAGCTCCTTGTCCTGGATCAGCCACGAGACACACAAATCCGCTCACCACCAGCGGATTTGACCAACCCACCAACGGCTCTATTCTGAATCCAAGAGCATCGGCTACGCACCGGTGACCGTGGCGGTCGGTCGGGCCGCGTGCGGCTGGTGTCTGAATTCGATGGCTGAATCGCCATATTTCTCAGCGATCAACGCAGGTTTAAGTCAGCTCAAGGGGACGGCTGGTAACTTGCTGGAATCAGGACATTTTTCTTAAAGTGGAAAAAGGGAGGTTGTTCGTACTAACCGCCGTCAGGATGATATCAGTGGCTGTTTTTTCTGACTCTTTTTGTTAGTCATTCGCTAGCGGGCTTTCTTTGCTCATTGTCAGGCAGTAGGGAGAGCTTTATCGATACTGGGAGCTTGCCAATCGAAGGCGTCATCAAATATCTTGATGTGCTTAGGCAGATTGAGGTAAATCAGTAGTTCTTGCTCATTAAAAAAATTTCCCTTTTTGTTACTCATTTCAATAGTCTGCTGGGTTATGTCTTCGGTTCGATCGAGTCTTTCCAATAGCGTCGGAGTCACTGGATTTTCTTGGTCGTAGAGTCGAGATATTAGTAAATCCGCAGAAGTCGGTAACATTTTTTTGTACAAGATGCTATGCAGGGCACGATCAGTGTTAACTAAGGTCGCTGATCGGACCTTTCTAAAATCGATGACCATATATTTGAGCGAAAGCCTATCGTTTTCTGATAAAAGTCTAATAACTGTTATGCAAGCCGTGGTGCTTTCTGCACCCACGAAATCATCAAAGTGTCGAATGCTCAGTAGGCCGTATTCAGGGTTATGATGATATTGGTACATTTTCTGGCGCAAGTAGAATTACGGGTATAAGAAGTATAACCCGCATTTTTTCAAGATTGTCAATGTATCGATACCAGGGATTCTTGGGTTAACAGGTCGGCGGATAGAGTTTACCAATATCGGGGTTCAATGAAAGTTGGCAGAAGCATAAATCTTGCTGATATGCATCCAGGTTGCCAATCCCTTTACTCCTCGATACAGTTTTAGG